>NZ_JACLQX010000001.1:0-20485 GCF_016648925.1 Streptococcus parasanguinis
ACATTTTAAATAAAAAATACGCAATTTTAATTGGCACTGACCCCCGTAAATGAGAATTAAATAAAAACATCTCCAAGTTGGATTTGGTACAATATAATCAAATGCTCATGGAGGTGTCTTTTTATGGTTAAAAAACGTGTGGAGACGGTGGTATTATTGTCAAGAAAATAGAATAACATGCTATAAAACTGTCGAAATAGGTGGCTTTTAGGATTTTAACAGAAATCAGTTCTATAATAAATTAAAAATCGTGTTGGTAGAAAAATCGTCTACTTCTACCAACACGATTTTACAAAGAGCCTTTTTTAGACAAAAAAGACATCCAAGAGAATACTCTTGAATGTCTGTAAACGTTGATATAATCGAGTTGATTAACGTTTTGAGAATTGTGATGCTTTACGAGCTTTCTTAAGACCTGGTTTGGAAAGTATGAATTTCAGTTGGACTAAAAACAGCGTAATATCAAGACTTTTCTCCGCTTTTATAAAAGCTTTTTTCCAATCAAATTCAACTAATTTTATCCGAATGGTGTGGATTTTACCCCCAAAATTACAGAGAATGGAGCTGATAAACACTAAACGTTCACACCATTAGTTAAATGATTTTTTGTTCATCATTTTTCTTAGATGATAGAACTTCTAATTTATTTCTTATTCAAGCAAAAACAACCTGCTATAAGTAAGAAAGAGGAAGATACAAGAAAAACACGGCGTAAAAACCGATTCAGTTCATTGTCCTCAATCCTTGTCTGCTTCATTTTCTTTTACGAGATCGTTTTGTGAATCTTTTTCAGAGAGTTTTTGATCAATATACTTGTCAATGTTTTCATAAAATTCCTTGGTCGCTTCACTATCTAATGTTGGCGAGTTCTGAACTTGATTCACTTTCAATTGAACAGATTGAATACCGTAAGAGGCTTGTTTTTGGTGGAGTGTTTCTAATTCTTCTTCTGAAATCGGATCTCCAACAACCGTCAAGACCAATTCATTGTTACTTGACTTGTAGACTTGATTAATAACCGTATAATTGGCGAACTCTTTTCCTACAAACTGTTTGATCCCTTCTTTGCGCGCTTGTTCTATTGTCAGAGTAACTGCCGAATAGCTAGCTGGAAGAATCAACAATACAATCAAAGATATCAAGCCAATTCTCATTTTAATGCTCAGCTCTTTAAATGAAGTTAAAGGAGATTTTCTCATCAAAATTCTTGTTCCAACAATGTTGGCTAGCATGATAAAGACACAGTTGATCAAGAAAAGATAGAGAGCCCCCAATAAAAATCGTACATTCCCATTAGCTAAACCATAGCCAGCAGTACAGATAGGCGGCATCAGAGCTGTAGCAATGGCTACTCCTGGCACGATATTGTTTGCTTCTTTTTTCCTTGAACCGATCACACCAGCAATCCCACCAGCAATAGCAATGAGGACATCCCAAATGGTTGGAGAGGTTCGTGCAATCAACTCGCTACTTGCATAAGACAAGGGAGAAATCCAGAAATACAGAGTCGAGACAAGCAAACTGACCAACACTTGAGTCAATAAAACCTCTAGAGATTGCTTGATTAAACGCGTATCAAAAATAGCTAAACCGAATCCCAGTCCAACAATCGGTGTCATGAGAGGTGAAATCAACATGGCTCCTATAATGACAGCTGTTGAATTCATATTTAGTCCGATAGAGGCAATAAAAATTGCACACATCAAAATCGCTGTATCTCTCAATCGAACATGAAGGTCATCGTATAATTTCTCACGGTATTCCCGTGTTGAATAATTGGCAGTCATTTGTCCTCTCCTCTTTCCTTATTTAAATTGGTATAATAATTAAAAATAACAGCTGATAAACAGCCAAAAAATATGAGCCCATAAATCGTCAAGAAGACACTGGTAATCCTTCCAATCAAGGTCACAGCTAGGAGATCCCCGTAGCCGACAGTCGTCGAAGTCACAAAAGCATACCAAAGACCGTCTCCGTAATTTGTGATAGCAGGTTCAACTAGGAAAAGCACGCCTCCTGACCCAAAAACAAAGGTCACAAAACTCAGAGCAAACCGAGTAAAACCCGTAACCTGCATAATATGCCATAACATTTTTAAACGTTTCATTTGTTCTCCTTATTCATACTAGCTCCTGACCGAGCCGTTTTTTTCCAATAATCAAAGTGAAGATAGGACATGATCTCCATCAGAGAAAGATAGACAAACTGATAGATCTGATTTAAGCTGATTATCAACTGATATTGTTTGAAAAATGACTGGAAGAAAGACCAGATATGACTGTCTTGAATCAGTCCCTTCTTAATATCAGACAGGATATTAGCTAAAGCTCCCAAGGACTGAAACGGTAAATCCTTGACATTTATATAGATCCGGTCCACCACATCATTCAGACTGGTATCTTGGATGGCATGAAATTCTCCAAAGAGAACTCCTGCCGCTCCAAGAGTAGAAACAAATTCCACCAAATAATTTCTGAGGAAATTTTCTCAACCTTTTCCCATAATGTGTTTAGTGCCATCCATAACGATCCCAACCAGAAAAAGGAAAGAAAACAAGCAAAGAAATTTTGCCGTAAATCCCAAAAAGCTTCAAGACTTGGTGTTGTTGGTTTTTCTAACTCTAAAACCAAGATGGTCATAATAATTGCTAGAACAGCATCTGTCAATACAATTAATCTGTCTTTCTTCATCGGATTGCATCCCCTTTCTTTTTTGTAACATTCTATCTTATCGCATAATATTGGATATTCTTTCATAATCCGACTACAAACAAAAATAAACCAAAAAGTATGTCCCTATTATACTATATTTAACTCTAGAAGTATTCATCCATCTAATTAATAAATATATCATATTTCACAATAAGTGAATACTATCAAAGATTCATCCCCTTTCACTTCATCATGTAGTGTTGCTTAGATTTATCAAAAACAACCAAATTTGTATTAATTTCAAGTATCACCTAGTTACAAAAATTTGGGGTGAACAGAAAAAGCATCCCGTATTTTTGATACGAAATGCTTTCAATAAGTTTAAATAAGTTTTAACGTTTACTAAATTGTGATGCTTTACGAGCTTTTTTCAAGCCTGGTTTCTTACGTTCAACTTTACGTGAGTCACGTGTAAGAAGTCCTGCGCGTTTCAATGAATCGCGGAAGTCTGGGTCTACTTGAAGAAGGGCACGAGCGATACCGTGACGGATAGCTCCTGCTTGACCTGCGTATCCACCACCTACAACGTTAACGAAAACGTCGTATGAACCTGCAGTTGAAGTAACTGCGAATGGTTGGTTGATTACAAGACGAAGGTCAGCGTGTGGGATGTACTCTTCAACATCTTTTTTGTTAACAGTGATTTTACCAGTTCCTGGAACAAGGCGAACGCGTGCAACAGCGTTTTTACGACGTCCAGTACCTGCATATTGTGCTTGTGACATACTTTATTGTTCCTTTCCTTAGATAAGTCCTGAAATATCAAGAACTTCTGGTTGTTGTGCAGCGTGAGTGTGCTCAGCTCCAACGAATACTTTCAATTTCATACCTTGAGCGCGGCCAAGAGTATTGTGTGGAAGCATACCTTTAACTGATTTCTCGATCAAACGTACTGCATTTTTAGAACGAAGTTCACCAGCAGAGATTGATTTCAATCCACCTGGGTGGTTTGAGTGAGTGTAGTAGATCTTATCAGTTGCTTTTTTACCAGTCAATTTAACTTTTTCAGCATTGATAACGATTACGAAGTCACCTGTATCAGTGTGAGGTGTGAATGTTGGTTTGTTTTTTCCGCGAAGCACGCTAGCAACAACTGCTGAAAGGCGTCCAAGAGGTACATCAGTTGCGTCAACAACGTACCATTTGCGTTCTACTTGGCCTGGTTTAGCCATGAATGTAGTTTTGTTCATGATTTCTCCTATATGAATGTCGTTTTTGTTTACAGGGCGGATGTTCCGGTCCGCAGGGTATTTGAAAGGTTCCGGGGCCTTACAAATGGGGTAAACAATACCGCCTACTATTGTATCAAAATTCTAAGATAAAAGTCAACCGATTTGGAAAATTATTTGCGATTTTCTTTTCCTATGACAAATCCGATCAAGGAATTTGGGCCGACGTGGGCGGAGATGACTGGTCCAAGGGGCGTTACAAGGACTTCGTCGATGCCATCAAGTGCAAGCATTTCTGCCTTCAACGCTTCGGCTCCTTCTAGATCGTTTGTATAAGAGACCAAGGCTGTGCTTTCACCGATATCGGTTTTGATCAACTCCAGTAATTCTCGGACGGCTTTTTTGCGTCCACGAACTTTCGTAATGGGCACTAATTTCCCTTCTGCATCAATCCAGAGAATGGGCTTGATGCTGGCTAGACTTCCCATGATCGCAGCGCTCTTTGAGAGGCGACCACCACGCATGAGGTGGTAGAGATCATCGACGAGGAAATAGGTCCGCAGTTTTGGAGCTAGAGCCATGATCTCTTCTTTGGCTTCTGCTAATGAGCGACCCGCATCGCGCGCTGCTACTGCCCGCATGACCAGGTAGCCCTCTCCAATCCCAGCAGCCTTCGGATCGACAATCTCGATCACGGCTTCCGGGTAGTCTTCTAAAACCAGGTCTCGTGCCATGACTGCACTCTGATAGGTCCCAGATAAGACCGATGAAAAGGCTACATAAAGTACAGCTTTTCCATCTTTTGCAAAGTGCTTAAAGGTCTCCTGAAATTGGCCCACATTGACCTGACTGGTTGTCGGTTTGGCTCCATTTTTCATGGCTTCTAAAAGCTCAGGGCTGGTCAATTGACCTTCTCCTACTGTCTGGTAAACCGTCCCATCTAACTCAATGGTCAAACCCAGAATGGTTACCTGGTGTTCCTTGGCCCAGTTTTGGTCCAAATCTGCGGTCGAATCGGTTAAAATAGCAAATGTCATTACTTGTCTCCCATCATTTCTTGTAATTGTCGCAATACTTCGTGATCGAGTGGTCGCATGGGTGGTTTTTGATCGTTGACCACTCGCTGCGCCTGGTTGAGGTTTCCTTTGACGACTGCGACCCGTTTTTCTAACTCTCTGGCAGATACCCGAAGAGCTCCTTGAGCAAATACGGTCCATTGCTCATTTAAGTCACTGGTCGCTACCGAAACTTGGTGGAGGGGCGTATTAAGCTCTGCCGCCAAACGCTCGATATAGTCATCTGCCGTTTCATCCTCGCCGGTAAATACCACCTGAACATTGAACTCCTCATAGGTCTGCCGCACTCCTGGCATATACTGGGCATCAAAGACACAGATGACTTCGATCCCTTCAAAGCTAGCATAGTGGCTCAGTTTTTGCAGGAGGATGTTGCGGGCTGCATCGAGCTCACTTTTTTGAAAGAGCTGGCGGGTCTCCTGCCAAAAGGCAATCATATTATAGCCGTCAACCAATAAGATTTTTCGTTTCATATCATTGCCTTTCTAGGATTATAGTCGATTGCGAAAGACCTCATACATAAGGATGGCTGCTGCCACACTGGCATTGAGGCTTTGCACATGACCATTCATGGGAATGGTAATCATCTCATCGACTTGCTTTTTGATGTTGGCTGAGATTCCTTTTCCTTCATTGCCAATGATCAAGGCTAACTTGCCTGCCGTATTCCACTGGTGCGATGGCGTGCCGTTCATGTCGGTTCCAAAGACCCAGAAACCCTCTTCCTTTAGCTTGTCTAAGGTTTGGCTAAGATTGGTCACACGCGCAATGGGAATGTGTTCCACTGCTCCGGTAGAAGTTTTAGAAACCACTGGGGTTACCCCGACTGCCCGGTGCTTAGGAATGATGACTCCTGATACATTGGTCGCATCAGCTGTCCGTAGGATAGATCCAAGATTGTGCGGATCTGTTAAACCATCGAGAATCAACAAAAGCGGGTTCTCTTCTTGGGCTGTCTGTTTCAGAATCGCTGCCAAGTCTGTGTAAGCAAAGGCTGCCACACGAAGAACGAAGCCTTGGTGAACAGCTCCTTCTGTCATTTCCTGCAGGGTTTTCTTTGGCGTCCAAGAAATCGACACCTTCTTTTCAGCTGCTAAGGTCTTGATCTTATCGACATTTTTTCCTCGGAGGTCTTCTTGAATATATAATTTATTGCCTGTATTGGCTTGTAAAGCCTCGGTGACTGCATGGACACCGTATACGATATCGTTATTTTCCATAGAACTAGTATACCACAAGAAAGGAGGATGAGGCCAATTCATGATATAATGAAATGAAATCTATCTCAGCGAAACCAGCAAAATAGAAAGGAAGCCATGCCTCTTTTTCAACGAACCATCAAGCTCACCTTGGCCACCTGTTTAGCAGCTGCCCTTGCTTATGCTCTGGGCTTGACCTATGCCATCTCAGCTGGCGTCATTGCCATCTTGAGTATCTCTGATACGCGTCGCAGTACGATCAAGCAAGCCTATCAGCGTTTTATGTCGACTTTGCTGGCCCTTGTGATCGGAAGTCTCGCTTTTTCCTTTTTTGGCTTCAACCTTTGGGCACTGGGAGTCTTTATCGCTCTCTATGTTCCATGCGCCTTTCTAATGGGCTGGCAGATCGGCATCACCCCTAGTACGGTCCTCGTCACCCATCTCTTGATTGAGCAGTCTACTTCCTGGGGGCTCTTGCTCAATGAACTTGCCCTCTTTTTAATAGGAACCAGCTTTGCCTTACTAGCCAATCTCTATATGCCCTCTCACCAGGCAGCGATCGATCACTATCATGATGTTGTCGAAGACCAACTAAAGAAGATTCTTGCCCGTTTTGCGGAATTTCTTGGTAAAGGGGATGGTCGCAATGATGCTCGCTTGATCAAGGAGTTGGATGGTATCCTAGAGGACGCTTTAAATCTAGTCTATCTGGACCATTCCAACCACCTCTTTCACCAAACCAACTACCATATTCACTACTTCGAAATGCGCAAGCGGCAAAACGATATCCTGCGGGATATGGCTGAGAACGTCAACCGCTGTCAGTTGGCGGCGAGCGAAAGCATAATCCTAGCTCAACTATTTAAGAAGACGGCCCAACAGTTAAGCCAGGAAAATCCTGCCCAAGATCTTCTAGATGATATTAATCAGTATTTGGCGATCTTTCGCGAACGTCCTCTTCCCAAGACCCGTGAAGAATTCGAAACACGCGCCACCTTGCTCCAACTCTTAAGAGACTTAGAAACTTTCATCCAGGTCAAGGTTGATTTTTACCAACAATTTCATAAGGAAACAGAATAGACAAAAAGGCCCTTGCAAAATGCAAAGGCTTTTTTATTGGGGCAGTTGTTGTAAACGCTTTCCTAAAATGGTATACTAGAACTGGAAAATAACTTTTTTAAGGAGGGCCTTCTATATGAAGTCTTCGTATAAGAAACATTTGTACACTACGACACTCAGTCTCTCAGCGGCTGTCTTGCTTTCCGTTATCGGTCATGGCCAAGCTTCAGCCGATAGCTTAGAAACTCCTCAAACGGAACCAAGCACGGTCCTTGAAGCGACACCTGCTACTGAGCAACCTGTAGCAGCCGAGACGACCAGTCCTGCTACAGCCACAGAAGTAACTCCTGCTAGTCCTACAGAAAGAGCAGCGACTTCTGATGTGGCTTCTACTACAGAAGTTGCTCCAACCGCTAGTCCAAGCACTACCCGTGCTACAACAACCGCTGACCAAGCAACTCGATTGGCGGATAGCACCATTTATCTCTCTGAAAAGAGCACGATTGATGACAAAGTCCAAGAAAAAGCTCAAGCTGCTGGCAAGATCAACTGGACCTTAGACAATAAGCCACTCTCTGAGTGGAAAACCTGGGATATGGAGACAGGAACACTGAGCAAGGATCCATTCCTTACTATCACAGAGACCGCAAACGGCAATGATCTGGATCTCCACATTGACGTGCAAGATCTCTTTGGTGGAGATCTCAGTCTTCGTAGCCCAAATAATATTCGCCGGACTTACCGCAACTACATCGGCAACCATGAACTAGTCGGGACCAATGCAGACTTGGGTGTGACCATCAATAAAACCCTTGTTTTTCGACCTTACCAAGACTACCATACACATGAAGAGATGCTAGCTGCTATCGAAAAATCCAAGGAAGAAGCGAAACCCGATCGTTTAGTGCAGCTGGAAACCCTTGGCAAGAGTGCCCAAGGCCGGGATATGAAGATGGGGATCGTGAGCAAGGACCAAGCCAGCATCGATCACTACCTGTCTAGTACCAACCCTACAGCTTTGACTAAGCCAAGCGAAATGCTGGCCGCACTAAAAGACAAGACCTTGGATTACAAATTACCTGTCTTAGTCCACAACACCCACGCGGATGAACAGCCAGGCATTGATATCATCACAGGCCTCTTCAATACCTTTGCGACCAAGGAAAAGGTGACCTTTAACACCACAGATGAAGCTGGAAATGCTAAAACAGTCACGCTAGATATTCCAAGCTTGCTCAATAAATTCATTTTCTTATTTGACTTCACGGAAAACCCAGATGGGGATGCTCTCAACCTGCGGGCCCTAGCAAACGGGCTCGATCCAAACCGGGATGCCAGCTACCAAACCAACCCTGAAGTTCGCACGGTTATCCAAATGATCAACAAATGGAATCCGATCGCTCTCTACGACTTACACGGTTTTATCAAAGAATTCTTGATCGAACCTGCAACGCCACCACATGATCCGAACTTCGAATACGATCTTCTGTCAGACCTGATGCTAGAAAATGCCCATCATATGGGACGGGCAGGAGTTGCCAATTCTAAATACAATAGTTACATCATTCCAAAACTGGATTGGGGCGATGGCTGGGATGACTCCTTCTCTGGCTATACAGGGGTTTATGCTGTCTACCATGGTATCTTAGGTCATACCATTGAAATTCCAGAAGGAAATGAAGAATCCTACAAAGCAGGTCGCAATGCTGTCCTAGGAGGAATTGACTTCCTTAACCAAGATCCGGACCGTCTCCTTGAGATGCGTCTCAACTTCTACCTGCGTGGTCTCAATAGAACCGAAGATCCAAAAGCCGAAAATGAACTGGTTGGCCCAAATGGGGAAATCGTTGGACGTGTGAAAAACAGTCGTCCGAAATTCTTCCCAGACTACTACGTCATCCCAATGAGCCTCGACAAAGACAACGATGCCCAAGAAGCCTTCAATATGATCGACTACTTCAAACGCAATGGTGTCCTCGTTAAGGAACTCAAAGAAGATATTGGCAACTATAAAAAAGGGGACTTAGTCATTGACATGGCCCAAGCCAAACGTGGCTATGCCAACCACATTCTCTACAAGGGCTCCAACGAATCTGCCTGGGCTGCTATGTACGCAGAGTTGCTGGTCAACTTCCCAGATATGAGAGGGTTCAAGTCCGAACCTGTCTTTGCGGACGGTCTTTTCAATGGAAAATTAGGAGAAGTCACCACCACCCGCGCCACTCGTACCTCTGAGATCGATCCAAAAGCTCCTTACTATGTGATCGCAAATACCTCAGCCAGTGCCGTTAAAGCTGTTAACCAGGCTATTGCACAAGGAAAATCTGTCTACCTAACAGACGATGGCTACATCGTTGACCGCGATACCTTTGCTTCGCTCCTACCAAACTATGCCATTTATGGTGATGCCCTCTACAAGGTACCAAGCGGACCAACCTTGAAACCGATGAAGGTCTACTCTCCGAACTACCACTATAATTGGGCCGGAGTAGATGCTCCTGCTCATACTAGTCTGGTCCTTGAAAAATTAGGCTTCCAAATTGTCAATACGCCAGAAGAAGCGGATGTTGTTATTTTGGAAAGCAACCGGTTTGACGCTTCCATCTTTGGTAAGAAACCAACTCTCGTCATCGGCGGGGAAGCCATGCAGAAACTGGAAAAATTGGGAGTTCTTGCAGGATTTGACGCTGAAAAATTAAAAGGCGGTAGCGACTACGAGGGCTTGATGAAAGCGATCATTGATGATCAGGATCCATTGACCAGCGGATACAAGAAGAACGCCCTCTTCTACTCCAACTCAGGAAACTGGATTGAAAAGGTTCCAGAGCATTTCAAAACCTTGATGAGTATTGCTCCGAGCGATTATTATATTGCAGGTTGGTGGCCACATAACGATGTTCTAGCCAACAAAGTCATGGCCATCTCTGGAGAACTGATGGGACAACCACTCTTTGTCTATGCAGGAAATCCAACCAACCGTCAACACCCTGTCCACTTCTTCCGCTGGGTAACCAACGCGATCTTTGGCAGCAAGTTGGCTAGCTTGATGGATTACGTTCCAGCTAAGGAACCAGATCAAGTGGTGGTTCCAATTCATAACCAAACAACCACTCCACAGCCAATCTTGACCAAGAAGGAGACTCCTAAAGTTCTCCTTCCACAAAAAGAAATGACAACTGAAAATGGAGAAAGTGTGCAAGCCTTGACTTACCAAGTGGGACAAAGCTTCCAAGAAAGTCCATCCAAGGCACAATTGCCACAAACTGGAGAAGACACAAGGGCGCACTTCATTCTTTCAGGCTTCTTGTTAGCCATTAGCGGAGGCTTCCTCCTCTTGAAAAAGAAAGAAGTTGAATAAGATTTTAGACTAGCTATGAATTTCAAGTTCATCTTTTCATAGAAAATCAATTTTTCATATAAAATAATCTAAAAATTAGACAGAAATTATAAAACTCGCTCTAATATTTAGCATTATTCAGTCTTATACTGAAACTTCCCGCTGTGAGAAAAGTGCTTGAAACTGTCATGTTTCAAGCACTCGGGAGTTTTGAAAGTAAAACAGTTCGGGGAACTGTTTTAGCCTGAGCCTAAAAATTGAAAAGCGAAGGGGTTCAATACTAATTGAACACGGGCTACGGATTGTGTCAAAAAGATAAGTTCTCCTAGAATCGAAAGATTCTGCGTCAAACTTCCTATTTTGACTTTATCCGTAGACGCCCTATGTATCTTAATTAGTCATGGAACTTCGTAGAAGTTCGCTGACGTCCGTACTCACCTAAGGAAAGTTACGAAAGATATATCTTCAAAAAGAACCTTCGCGTTTGCGAAGGTTCTTTCTATTCCACCAATTCCAGCACAATGCTTTGGTAAGGGGCCAATTCTAATACCTGGTCTCCTTCTTGGAACAACCCAGCAGTATTATTTAAAACGAGCGTTTTAATCGGAGCTGGTAACTCCAAAGTGGCCTGGCGATTTTGGAAATTGCTGACAACCAAGAGAAGCTTGTCCCCACGGCGTTCAAAGGCAATGATATTCTCACGGTCCCGATACGCTGGGATCATATCTCCAAACCGGATGGTATTTCCATAGAGGGGATGGCGATACAAGGCCGTCAGCTGGCGGTAATAATTCAAAATAGAATCTGGATCCTTTTCCTGGTCTTCCACATTAATGGAATAATCTGGTTTGGGACTGATCAGCCAGGCTGGTCCATCGCTAAAGCCCAGACCTGGCTCTCTTGTCCACTGCATCGGTGTCCGCGCATTGTCTCGGCTGTAGTTGGCAATCACTGCTAAGGCTTCTTCCTCGCTCAAACCAGCTTCTTTAGCCACATGATAGCCATTGATGGTCGCGATATCATCAAAGTCCTCTACTGATTCAAAGACTTGGTTTTCCATTCCAATTTCTTGGCCTTGATAGATAAACGGAATTCCTTGCGCAAAACCTGAATAGTTCCTAGGGCTTTTTTACTGGTGTCGTTTACTGGACCTTCAGCAATATAATGGGACACCCCACGAGGCTCATCGTGGTTTTCAATGATGGTCGAGAGAATCCCAATACTATCTGCGCGCTCATGCGCTTGGAAAATACTTTCCTTGAGTTCATCTGCAGTTGGAAGAGCATGATCGAACCAGCCTTTTCCTTCCTGACCCAGCATGGTTTGTTTGAAGTCAAAGATGGAAGAGAAGACACCATCTTTTCCAATGAAGAAATGCAATTCTTCGTCGGTTTCATTGAAAACTTCCCCTACTGTGAAGGCATTGTACTTGGCGAAGGTCCGCTCCTTTAACTCTTGCAAGAAAGGTTCAATCGGTTGGGCATTGACCAGCGATTCCGGTACTGGGACCAGGCCATTGTCACGATCGGACGGAAGTGAACGCCATTCTAAATCTTTTTTAATGTTGATGATGGCGTCGATCCGGAAGCCCGCAATTCCCTTGTCCAACCACCAGTTGATCATCTTGTAAATCTCTTCGCGTAAGACAGGATTTTGCCAATTGAGATCCGGCTGATCCTTGTGGAAAGAATGGAGATAGTATTTGTTGGTGCCAGGAACGGGTTCCCAGACACTGCCTCCAAAGTAACTTTCCCAGTTGTTGGGTTCCTTGTCACTTTCGATGAAATAAAAGTAATCCGCATAAGGACCATCTGGATCCGCTAGAGCTTTTTGGAACCACTCGTGATGACTGGAGCAGTGGTTGACCACCAGGTCCATGATGATGGAAATGCCCCGTTTCTTACCTTCCGCAATCAGCTCCTCCATATCTTCCATGGTTCCAAAAATAGGATCAATGGCATAATAGTCGGAAATATCATAACCCTGGTCAATAAACGGACTCTTGTAAATAGGCGATAACCAGAGAATGTCAATCCCTAATTTTTGAAGGTAATCGAGTTTCTCCGTGATGCCTTTCAAATCCCCAACGCCATCACCATTGCTGTCTTTGAAGCTTTTTGGGTAGATCTGATAAGCGACCTTCCCCTTCCACCAGTCTTTTTCCATGTCTTGTCTCCTTAAAATGAAAGAGACTGAGACACATTGTCTCAGTCTCTATAGCGTCAGTAGGTATTAGTATACTGTTTTTTCAGTTTCTTTGTCGAAGAAGTGAGCTTTGTTCAAGTCAAATCCAAGTTCGATGGTTTCACCAGTTCCAAGGTAGTCACGTGCATCTACTTTAGCGATGAATTCGTTGTCACCAACTTGGCAGTACAAGTGAGATTCTGAACCAAGCAACTCAGATACAGAGATGGTTGCTTTCACGACTGATTCTGGGAATGTTTCAAGGAAAGCAGCTTCTGTATTCACGTCTTCTGGACGGATACCAAAGATCAATTCTTTACCATCATAGCCTTTTTCTTTCAAGACTTTCAAAGCACCTTCTGGAACTTTCAAGTTCAATCCATTGGCAACGATGTGTCCACCTTCCAATTTCACGTTAATGAAGTTCATAGCAGGGCTTCCGATGAATCCAGCTACGAATTTATTCACAGGGTTCTTATACACTTCTTGCGGAGTACCGATTTGTTCTACACGTCCGATAGTACCTGTACCAGCTGGGTTTTTAGTAGCAGACATGATAACGATACGGTCAGCCAATGTCATCGCTTCTGTTTGGTCGTGAGTTACGTAGATTGTTGTAGCTCCGATACGACGGTGGATTTTCGCAATTTCAGCACGCATGGATACACGAAGTTTAGCATCCAAGTTTGACAAAGGTTCGTCCATCAAGAACACTTTTGCATCACGGACAATGGCACGACCCATGGCCACACGTTGACGTTGACCACCAGAAAGGTCAGCTGGTTTACGATCCAAGAATTCTTTCAAGCCAAGGATTTCAGCTGCTTCTTGTACACGTTTGTCGATATCTTCCTTGCTGTATTTACGCAATTTCAAACCAAATGCCATGTTATCGTACACAGTCATGTGTGGGTAAAGAGCGTAGTTTTGGAATACCATGGCGATATCACGGTCTTTAGGTGCCACGTTGTTTACAACAGTGCCATCGATTGAACATTCACCTTCTGTGATGTCTTCAAGACCAGCGATCATACGAAGAGTCGTTGATTTACCACATCCTGAAGGACCTACGAAAACGATAAACTCTTTGTCTTTGATGTCCAAGTTGAAGTCTTCAACTGAGTAGTGTTCGCTGTTTGGATATTTTTTATAAATGTGACTAAGATTCAATTCTACCATGATGGTACTCCTTTGATTTTTATAGTTCTATTGTAAATGAAAACGTTTTACAAATCTATGGCAAGTCTCACAAAAAAGAAAAAGAGTTTTGTGCAAGTTGCACAAAACTCTGGATTGATTCCGTTTAAATCACATCTTGTAAGACCAAATGATAGCACAGGGCTAGATCTGTCAGATTTTTCAACTGAAGACCCGTCAACTCCTCCCACTTGTCAATCTTGTATTGGAGCGAATTGCGGTGGAGATAGAGTTGCTGGGCGGCCTTGGTGACGACTGCCCCATTGTCCCAAAGAGCAACAATGATGTCTTGCAATTGATCTTGACTTTCAATCAACTGATGCAAACTTGCCTTGATTGGAGTGAGATCCAAATCTGCCTGCTCGATTCCCCACAGATAGAGTTGAGAAAAGCGATAAACACCTTGATGGCCCTCTCGAATCCAAGCTCGAAAGACCGCCTGTTCTGCTCGGATGACAGGAGACACTTTCCCGTCTTTTGACTCGGTCCATACTTGCCCGACCAGGATAGATAAACGAATATTGAAGTCATACTCCATGGCAGAGACAGTATCTTTTAAGATATCGGCCACAGGTAAAGACTGGTCTTGATCTAGAATGAGCACATAATCTTGTCCGCTCAGTTGCAAGGTTGCTCGGAAGTTGGGCAAGAGTGTCTGCATCATCTCTAACCAAGAAGCCGTCCCTTCCGCTGTTGAATGTGAGATGTGGCAATAGACGAGCTGCATTTTTTGGATGACTTGAGGGGCTTCTCCCTTTCCATCGATCAGGTACTGGTACCAAGGATTAGGGGCAACCTCTTCTTCACCGCCCAACCAGGAAATCAATTGTTTTTCTCGCTCGGTTAGCTCTTCTTCCTTCAGCAGCAGCCATTGATGAGCCTGAAGGGGAATGGCTACATAACCCGTTGGTGGATTGGGTTGATCCGTTACCTCTGCCTGAGGAAACCACTCTCTGATATCTTTCACTACTTTGTCCCTTCTTCCACTTTTTGAATACACCAAGCCACCAATTCCTCTAAGCGGTTGATTTCATCTGTCAAGTGCAAGTAACCCATGACCGCTTCAAAACCTGTCGACATACGATAGGTCACAACGTCAGCATTTTTGGCCTTGGTGTGGCTATTGGTATTGCGACCGCGCTTGTAGATCTCCAACTCTTTTTCCGTCAGAATTTCTTGCTCCAGCATGCTTTCAATCAAGCTGGCCTGAGCCCGAGCAGAGACATAGCGGGTGGCAGCCTGATGAAGCTTATTGGGCTTGGTCATCCCTTGAAAAATCAGGTGTCTGCGAATATACATGGAATAGACCGCATCTCCCTCAAAGGCAAGGGCAATCCCATTGATTAGATTGACATCAATCACGTGTCCACCTTACACCTTCTTTTGTATCCAAGAGCTTGATTCCTTGTGCAGCCAATTCATCGCGAATCGCATCTGCTCGCGCAAAATCTTTCTTAGCCCGCGCTTCCTGACGTTCAGCGATCAAGGCTTCAATATCCGCATCCAAAACTTCTTCAACAAAGACCACTCCAAAGACTTCTAACATCTTTGCCAAGGCATCCTTAACGTCTTGATTGTAGTGACCTGAATTGATCCATTTGGCCAATTCAAAGACGACGGTGATTCCGTTTGCGGCATTGATATCTTCATCCATGGCCGCGATAAACTTGTCCACAAAACTTTGCAAGTCTGCTGGATCTACTTCTCCTGTGAACGGTTGCTCATAAGTGTTTTTCAAATACTTGAGGTTGGTCTCCGCATCGCGCACAGCTTTTTCTGTGAAGTTAATCGGCTTGCGGTAGTGCTGGGTCGCAAAGAAGAAACGAAGAACTTGACCATCAATGGTCTTGAGTGCATCATGCACAGTGATAAAGTTGCCCAAGGACTTGGACATCTTAACATTATCAATATTGACAAAACCATTGTGCATCCAGTAGTTGGCAAAGGTCTTGCCTGTCTTAGCCTCTGACTGGGCAATTTCATTGGTATGGTGCGGAAACTCAAGGTCAGCTCCACCACCGTGGATATCAATGGTATCGCCTAAAATCCCCGTTGACATGACCGAACATTCGATATGCCAGCCTGGACGACCAGGTCCCCAAGGGCTTTCCCAAGAAACTTCACCTGGTTTGGCAGCTTTCCAGAGGGCAAAATCGACTGGATTTTCCTTGCGAGCTGTTTCCTCATCTGTCCGACCAGAAGCACCTAGCTCTAAGTCTTCCAAAGTTTTATTGGCTAATTTTGCATAGTTGTGGGATTTTTCCACACGGAAATAGACATCGCCTTGGCTCTCGTAGGCATAGCCTTTTTCGATCAAGTCGATAACAAAGCGAATGATATCATCCATAAACTCAACCACACGAGGGTGGCGGGTTGCAGGCTTGACTCCAAGAGCCGTCACATCTTCACGAAAAGCCGCGATGTACTTATCCGCCACTTCCTGAGGAGTAATGCCTTCCTCTTTGGCACGATTAATGATCTTATCATCCACATCTGTAAAATTGGAAATGTAGGCAACTTCGTAGCCACGATACTCAAAGTAGCGACGAATCGTGTCAAAGGCCACCGTTGAGCGGGCATTCCCTACGTGGATATAGTTGTAAACCGTCGGACCACAAACATACATGCGGACCTTTCCTTCCTCGATGGGGACAAATTCTCGCAAATCACGAGACATGGTATCATAAATTTTTAACACGCTTCATTTCCTTTCTGTTTCTACTCTTTTGGCTTCAAATAAACCACCTGAGTCTGTTTGACAAAGCCAATCTTTTCATACAAACGTTTGGCACCTACATTGCTGTCTTCCACGGCAATCTGAAAGGACTTGTCATTTTGCTCAATGAGTTGGTTGACAAGAGATTTTGCCAGGTAGCTTCCATAGCCTTTTCCACGTTCATGTTCGGCTATTGCTAAACCATAGAGGTAATTCGTATTACTCGATAAATCAACTGTACAAGTTCCAATAACCTGACCGTTTTTTAGCAAAATATATAGGCGACTTTCTGGATCTTTCAGAGCTTCAGCGACATATCTATCCACAACTTCTTTAGATTCATGCTCCTCTGAAAATGCCTGAAATTTCAACTGACTAATTTGATCCTGATACGAACGATCTGCTAACAAAACGTCCAGATTGGAAACAGTGGCTAACGGATAAGGTCTTCTATCCTTACCTAACCAGGTTTCTGTCTCTTCATCCTCGACCAGTCCCCAATTGCTGGCAAACTCAGGATGGCGCTCTAGAAAAACACGTTCTGTCTGAAAAGTTACAGACTCAATTGGATAAGAGGCCGTTTCTGTCTCAAAACTTCCATACAAAGCACGCGCAATTCCCTGCCGACGGTGATTGGGGTAGACCAGAATCGCTACTTCCACATCTTGGTCATCCGCATAGATAGTTAATAGGCCAACAAGTTCACCCTTTTCATAATAAAGGAAAAAGGCGGGCATATCGGGATCAAAATTGAGCATATTGGAGAGATAAGGATCCCGAAAAGTTCCGTCATACTTCTGACAGATGGCAATAAGGGCCTTTGCTTCCAGTAGTTGGTGGTCATTCAATGTATGGGTTGCTTGAATCACGTAGCGATCTCCTTACAAGCTAGAAGACCGATGACTGGCTTCCTTGGCATGCTCCATCTTATTCACATAGTATTCGCGTTTTTCTTCTTCTTGGTGAATGATTGGCTCATCCTTCTTACCGTGAACACGAACAATCTTGGCAGGAATACCGACAACGGTCACATCACTTGGTACATCTGAAACCACGACCGCTCCCGCTCCTACTTTGGCCTTGGCCCCAATCTCAATCGGACCGATGACCTGGGCATGAGCGGAGACCAAGGCTCCTTCACGAACCGTTGGATGGCGTTTCCCGACATCCTTCCCTGTTCCCCCAAGGGTCACCCCGTGGTAGAGCATGACACCTTTTTCAACAATGGCCGTTTCCCCGATAACGAGGCCCGCTCCATGGTCGATAAAGACACCAGAAGCAATGGTCGCACCTGGATGGATTTCAATCTGGGTCCAAAAACGCCAAAACTGACTATGCATCCGCGCCAAGAGCTTAAAGCCATGGTTCCACAAAAAGTGGGAAACACGGTGAGCTGCCAGTGCTTTGACGCCCGGATAGGTCAAAAGGACCTCCAGCGAGGTACGCGCTGCTGGGTCATTTTCTTTTACAATATCGATGGTTTCACGCCACCATCCCATACCGTGCTCCTCCTTTTCTAATGATTATTCTGAATCTTTTTGTGTAATAGTAAAGTCTTTTTTAGGTTTGTGGTCTTTGTTGTGGTGACGAGGACGGTCGCCATGGCGATGAGTTTTTTCACCTTTTTCCTCGCTGTTTTCTGCTTTTGGCGGACGAGGGAGAAGAGCTTTCATAGAAGCATCGACACGACCTTTTTCGTCAATCTTGATAATCTTCACATCGACTTCATCACCGATGGCTACCAAGTCTTCGACACGGTTGGTGCGCGTCCAAGCCATTTCAGAGATATGAACGAGGGCATCTGTCTTGTCAAAGAGGTTGACAAAAGCACCAAATTTCTCGATCCGAACCACTTTGGCATGGTAGACTTCGTCCACTTTCGCTTCACGAACCAAACCAGCAATGATTTCCTTAGCACGGTTGATGGCATCTTGGTCGCTCGAGTAGATAGATACGTTACCTTCTTCGTCGATATCAATCTTAACGCCTGTTTCAGCGATGATCTTATCGATGGTTTCTCCACCCTTACCGATGACAATCTTAATCTTGTCCACATCAATCTTGATGGTGTCAATTTTCGGAGCTGTTGGAGCCAATTCTGGACGAACTTCTGGAATAGTTGCTTCGATCACATCAAGGATTTCAAAACGAGCTTTCTTGGCTTGAGCCAAAGCTTCCGTCAAGATTTCCGCAGTAATCCCTTGGATCTTGATATCCATTTGAAGGGCTGTAATCCCATCACGAGTTCCTGCAACCTTGAAGTCCATATCTCCAAAGTGGTCTTCCAAACCTTGGATATCTGTCAATACGGTATAGTTATTTCCATCTGAGATGAGACCCATGGCAATACCTGCTACTGGTGCCTTGATTGGCACACCACCCGCCATAAGGGCAAGTGTTCCCGCACAGATAGAGGCTTGAGATGAAGAACCGTTTGATTCCAAAACTTCTGCTACCAAACGAATCGCGTATGGGAATTCTTCCAAGCTTGGCAATACTTGAGCAAGAGCACGCTCTCCAAGAGCACCGTGACCAATTTCACGACGACCAGGTGCACCGTAACGTCCAGTTTCCCCTACAGAGTATTGTGGGAAGTTATAGTGGTGCATAAAGCGTTTCTTGTATTCTGGATCCAAACCATCGATGATTTGCGTTTCACCCATTGGCGCCAAAGTCAAGATAGAAAGAGCTTGCGTTTGTCCACGCGTAAAGAGTCCTGAACCGTGCACGCGAGGAAGGTAGTCGACTTGTGCATCCAACGGACGGATTTCGTCGACCTTACGACCATCAGGGCGAACCTTGTCTTCAGTAATCAAACGGCGCACTTCTGCGTGTTCCATTTGTTCCAAGATTTCAGCTACATCACGCATGATCCGGTCAAATTCTTCGTGGTCTGCATATTTTTCTTCGTAAACGGCTGTCACTTGGTCTTTAACCGCTTGAGTCGCAGCTTCACGCGCTAATTTTTCTTCTACTTGAACTGCTTTTTGGAGGTCACTGTTGTAGGCTGCAATGATTTCAGCTTGCAAGTCAGCATCTACATGAAGCAATTCTACTTCTGCTTTTTCTTTCCCAACTGCTGCAACGATTTCTTCTTGGAAGGCAATCAATTCTTTAACAGCTTCATGCCCTTTGAGAAGGGCTTCCAACATGATTTCTTCTGACAATTCTTTAGCGCCAGACTCTACCATATTGATAGCGTGTTTGGTACCAGCTACTGTCAATTCAAGAAGAGAGCGCTCAGCTTGTTCTTGCGTTGGGTTGATGACGATCTCCCCATCCACATAACCTACTTGTACCCCGGCGATTGGTCCGTCAAACGGAATATCTGAGATAGAAAGTGCCAAGGATGAACCAAACATGGCTGCCATTGGGGCAGAGGCATTTTCATCGTAAGAAAGAACCGTATTGATGACTTGCACTTCGTTACGGAAACCTTCCGCAAACATAGGACGTATTGGACGGTCGATCAAACGCGCTGTCAACGTCGCATCAGTAGAAGGACGTCCTTCCCGTTTCATAAAGCCACCAGGAAATTTCCCAGCCGCATACATTTTTTCTTCGTAGTTGACTTGAAGTGGGAAGAAATCCCCAGTTGCCATCTTCTTAGACATGACAGCTGCCGTCAAGACAGTTGACTCACCGTAACGTACGACAACAGCGCCATTTGCTTGCTTGGCAACCTGGCCAGTCTCTACGATTAACTCACGACCCGCAAAAGTCGTTTGAAACACTTGTTTTGTCATTGTAATCCCCTTTGGATTGATAAAATTATACGACTTGCCTACAAAGATCAAGATATTTTGGACGGTTCGGCTTGCCGAACATTTCTGTAGA
>NZ_JACLQX010000001.1:20585-182698 GCF_016648925.1 Streptococcus parasanguinis
AAAATAGGAAGGTGACGCCGCACTCGATGAGTGCTAGGAAGCTTATCTTTTTTCCTAAGAAATGAGGCCAAAATTCAGTTCATCAGGATACAAAGGGCGTGAAGAATCCCGTATGAAAATAGGAGATTGACGCAGTGTGCCACGCACACCAGGAAATCTATCTTTTTCACTAGGGGATTAGCCCGTGTTCAACTATCAAGATATTTTGGACGGTTCGGCTTGCCGAACATTTCTGTAGAAAAATAGGAAGGTGACGCCGCACTCGATGAGTGCTAGGAAGCTTATCTTTTTTCCTAAGAAATGAGGCCAAAATTCAATTACTCAAGATACTAAGGCTACCCAACTCAACGAGATAGGAATTTCAAGAGCCCATCTATTTGTTATATCCTCATCTTTGTATCCAAGCACGTATACCTTTTATTTTAACATATTCAAGCCCAAAAGAAAAAGGCTTTAAGGGCCTTTTTCTGCGAATCTTCCAAGAGACCTATATAAAAATTTTAGATCCAGGTATAGCTTCTATTTATTTTTAAGATTTCGCGAATTCTGTACTGTCGACATAAAAGCGTGTTTTATGGCTTCCACCCTTGTAGTTCTTATTGTTACGTTTCAAGACAAAACGTCTGTATGGATCGGAAGTACCTTGGATAGTCGTTGTCACTTCAACTGAATCTTCATTGACCACCCATTCATCAGGCGAAGGGATTTCCATCGGTGGCATCGCTCCTCCACGACCACCAGGTACAATTTCGTAGAAGGCCTTGTCTTTTGTCGAATAGAGCCAGCCGTCCTTCTTTTCGTTTGTCAGTTGGATCAGCTTGTCTTGTGACAGACTGCGGATAGAGTCCGATGTCTCTTCTGCATTCAATTTATCAATGACATCTTGCAGATTATAGGTTCCCGGCGTATAGGTATTGTAGTAATCAATGAACATGTCTTGCGGGTAACCATCAACCGCACCGTGATCATTGTTCAACTCTAGCAAGCGAGTCGGTTGCACCTGAAGTGAATAGGTCAAAGACGCACTGTTTTCAATGATCGAGTAGATATCCGCTTGGTCCGCTTTTGACAAGGTCCCAATGGCTTCTTTATCATGCTCATCTGACTTAGCTTCTTCTGACTGTTCTTTTTCTTGCGCCTTGTCAGATGATTTTTTGACCGATGAAGCTCCTACTGGACTGTGCTTACGCTCATAGCGTTTTGGGGCGCAGGCTGCTAGGGAAATTACCGAACCAACTGTTAAGAATAAAATAATAAATTTTTTCACAATATCTCCTATTTTTTTATCCTAGTCTATCAAAGGAAATCTATTTACTCAGTATCAATGAAGAGACCACTAGCAAATATAATTTTTTGTTTTTCTAACCTTTTTTAGTCTTCCTTATAGAACAAGTCGCTTTGATCTGAAATAACATTCTGACCCCAATAAATAATATCCTTACTATTATCAACAGAAAAATTTCCATATTTTAATGATGCAGGAAACTCTTGACCTGCTGGGAAAAAACTCATTGCTGAAGCACCAGCTGGGGCAGTTGAATGAACACTACTACTTAAGTATCCAAATTCATGATTAAAGCGGTCTACAACCTGATCTGTTGGTGCACCATTTATCTTTGATATACCGTTATCATCAAATGTTACACTCATTCCTTTCCCATTTCTCCAGGTCCCTGCAATACTTGAAAAATCACCGTTCTGAATTTCTTGAATATTCATTCCACTGCTTTTCTTACTTGTGCTTGCTGATTTAGAACCATCCACACGCGTTGTGAAGTCAAGGGCGATCCAGCCTTGTCCAGATTCAAGCTTGCCCCAGGTATGACCATCGGCATCTACGGTTTCCGTAATGGTGTGAGTTCCTTTTGAGATCATCCCTGCAGAGGGTGCTGAAGTAGACGGTTCTTTTCGAATACGAAGATCGGCCACGCTAACTTGTACTTGAAAGCTTTCCGATTTTTTCTCTTCTGCTTTAGCTGTTGATTTGGAGTATCCTGTACCATCAAATGTTTTCCAGTCAAGTTTACTGAGGTCTAACTTCTTGGCTGAAATACCGAGAGCCTGCTCTGCTGTTTCCTTCCCACCAATTTGAATGGTTGCTTTCTTTTCTTCCTTGGCTTCCCCTTTTCCTAGTGAATATAGGATCAATTCCATTTCTGGATTAAGGGATTGCCAAGTGGCATAGACGATTTGCCCATTGTCAAAAACTTCTAAGCTAGAGCGATAGCCACCTGCAGAAGCCACATAGGCTACATGGAGCAAGGTTGGCTGCTTATCTTTCAAATAATACACAGCAGCAATCGTTTTGCCATCCCCAATCAGCAGTTCATCATTACCATCACGATTAAGATCCTCAAAAGCATATTGCCACTCATTGGTACTCCCAAGTGTTTGAAGGTTAAAGACATACGCATATTCTTCTGAAGTTGCTTCGATCTTCTTCAGTTCATTTTGTAAAGCTGTTTTGTCCTTAGTATGAATGGCAACCGCATAAGACTTATAGCGATCTAATACCTCTTGATAATACTTTTGACCTGTATCCTTCTTCTCTTTTTTAACCGATGATGACGTTGCTGTCTTTGTTTTACTTTGGCGTTCATAGCGTTTGGGCGTACAAGCCACCAGAGCTAGAACGGACGCACCCGCCAGTAGTGAAATCATAACCTTTTTCATAAAAATTTCCCCATTCGACTTACTTTTTTCTTAAAATTATATCATTTTAGGCTGGGTTTCCCCAGCCTAAATAGTGTTTTTATTTTGATTCGCGTTTGCGTTTCAATCCAACAAAACCTAGAGCTGCCATTGCTAGCCCCATAAGTCCAAGTGTACTTGTAGTTCCACCAGTTGATGGCAATTTCTTCATATTTGCTTGTTCTTCTTGAGCTGCAACTGGTGTGTTTGCACCAGGAGTTCCTGTTACGATTGGGACGATTGTCTTCATCACTTTGTTTTGAGTGGATTCATGACGAACTGGTTCGTTGCGACGAGTTTCTTCTTCGTGTTTGATACGTTCTTGTTCGAGACGAATTGCTTCTTCCAATTGTTTCGCTTTAACGAGTTTTTGATAAGCTTCGAAGACGCGAGTGTAATCTTCTTGAGCCACTTTCGCTTTTACTTTCAAAGCTTCAAGTTTTGCAACTTCTGTTTCAAGAGTTGCTTTAGCTTCAGCTGTTTTAGCTTTTGCTTCAGTTAGTGCTTTTTCAGCTTCAGCAAGTTTTGTAGGAGCATTCTTGAGCAATTCAAGATAATCTTTTGCGTCTTGTACGGCTTGTTCTGCTGATTTGACAGCTTGTTTAGCACGTTCAACTTTAGCTTTAGCTTCAGTTGTTGCAAGACCTTTTGCTTTCAAATCGTTTTCAGCGTCGATTGCTGTTTTAAGAGCAAGTTTAAGATCTTCTTCTTGAGCAACCAATTTAGCTTTAGCGTCTTTTAATTCAGATTCGCGTTGTGCACGAACTTGTTGCAAGTTTGCAAGATTTGATTTAGCTGTTGCAAGTTCATCTTTAGCTGTTTCAAGAGCTTTTGCAGTTTCAACTACTTTAGCTTGAGCTGCTGGAGTTTGTTCTTTGACCGCAAGCGCGTCATCGTATGCTTTTTGAGCTTTAGCAATAGCATTTTGAGCAGCGTTCAATTTTGTTTGAGCGTCAACTTGAGCTGATTTTGCAGAAGCAAGATCATTTTCAGCAGATTTAACGGCTTTATCCGCTGCTATTTTCTTATCTTTTGCTGCCTGAAGTGCTTGTTCTTTCTCTGCAATCGAAGAAGTAAGGGAGGATTTGTATTCAGCATCAGTACTAATATAGTCTGCCTTATCTTCGTTCATAGCACGGCTTGTTGACAAAATGTGAACCGCACCAGAACTTATACCGATACCAATACCAGTTCCTTGAAGTGTGATTAAATGTTTTGTGTGACCGTTAGATTGGTCACCATCGGCAAACATCATTTTACGGATTGCGCTCGCAATGTCTTGTTTGATATTTAACATAGTGTATCCGTCAAAGTTTTCTTTATGCCATTCTGGTAAAAGTCCCCCAAGAGATTCTCCCGCACCGTATTGTCCAAGAATTGAAGATAGGTGTTCCCAATTTTTAAGAAAATTAAACTTATCTGGTGTCCCTCCATTATCCGCATAGAACTTAGAATATCCATGAGCGATAGTGTCAGCCATTTCTTGACCACCTACTGTCAATTGAAGAGGTTCTATTGTTTTACCTGGTTCGCGTTTAGACCAATATTGTTGGTTAAGGTCATTCAACATTTGAGCCGTAAATTCAGCAAGTTCTTTACGTTGAGCTGATGTAAGATTTGCAAGATCGACGACTTCTTTATTAGAGCCAATGCCTGTTTGGCTATAAGCATCCCAGTCGATTTCTGGTTGCAATTTCATGAACTCATCTTTATGAGAGATGAACCATTCGTAGTCCTTAATATCGTGTTTTGCATAGTCAGCAGGAACGAAGATTTTACGGAGAGCTTCGTCTTGTTTCAACTTAGCAACTTTTTCTTGATAAGCGGCGTTTGCTGCATCAAGTGCTTTTTGAGCTTCATCAACTTCAGCTTGAGCGACACCTGCTTTAGCTTTTGTTTCAGCAAGAGCTTTTTCTTTTGCTTCTACGTTAGCTTTTGCATCAGCGAGACCTTGTTCAAGAGCAGGAACGTTCTTTTCAGTACGTTCTTTTTCGAGAGCTGATTTTGTTTCATCAATTTTAGCTTGACGGGATGCGTCGAATTCTTTTGCACGAGTCAATTCATCTTGAGCGGCTTTATTCACAGACTCTGCATCTTTCAGTTTATTTCCCGCAATCGTCACTGTCTCCTGTGCTCTGGTCAGTGTTGTCTCATTAAGAGCTTGTTCTGCCTTCTTCACTTCTTCCTTGGCTAATGCGACTTTTGCTTTTTCATCTTCTATTTTTTTAGTAGCCTCTTCATATTTTTTTCCTGATTCGGCTTCTGCTGTCTCAGCTGATTTCACACCTTCTTCAGCCGTTTTTACACTTTCTTCAGCTGATTTCACACCAGCCTCTTTTGTTTTAATGGCTTCTTCAGCTTTTGCAATATTTTCAGGAGTTGCTTCCCTCGCAGCTTCTTTTGTTTTTTCATAGGTTGCTGCTGCCGTTTTTTCAGCAGCTTCCGCTTCCTTAGCCTTTTGATCGGCCACGCTGACAACCTTTTCTTGTTCTGTTACCGTTTTAGCCGCAGCATCAGCTTGCTCTTTTGCTGTATCAACTGCCTCTTTTGTAACCTCAGCAGTATGGTCAATATTTGAAACAGTTGCTGATGTCCCTGTCTGAGGTTGAGCAACTGGCGCTTCTTCAGCTTGTACAACTGAAGTTACAGCAGTAGCGGCAATAATAGTAGCACCGATAGCAATACTTTTCTTTGTTGTTTTATTCATAATTATATTCCTTCTATTTACTTCCCTACCTATTTATCCCGGATTTCTTATCTTCCATAACGAATATTCTCAAGTTCACTTGCTACAGCACGTGATGCAGCAGCTGCTTCTTGTGTTTCTGCAATTTGTCTAGCACTTAAAATATTTGCATGTTCTTGAAGCTTGATCATTCGTTCTTGATTAATAATCTGCTCTTTTTCAAGTTCGATCATCTCTGCCTCAAAGGCTCGACGGGCTGCACGGTCTAAATATGTATCGTATAGATTAATTGCTTCCTTTATATTATCTGCTTTGAAATTATTAAACGCGTGAATAAGATAGTTCACTGCATCTAGTGCATAATAATCTTTAGGGTACCATCCTTGACCAATTGCTACAGCTTGATTCCGGAAATTTTCCATCAAACGTCCCTCTTGCTGATAGGCCAATTCTAATCGTTGATTTTCTGCAACTACTGCTTGGTAATCTCTTAAATGCTGCTCATTTTTATTACGAATACCTTTATTCACAAACGCAATCATGAGTTCCAGCTTATTTTGAATGATGAAATAGGTGGCTACAATTGATACTCCAAGTAGAATTAATGTTATAGGATTAGGAGTCAAAAGCAAACGTAGAGGGAATACCAGTAAGATCCCTCCCATAATCAGTGTCGCTGGATAAATCCAGCTATCCTTTGAACCTTTCATACGACGATACAATAGAAATAAAAATCCTGATAAGAATAATACTTCAAAGATAATATCTCCGATTAATCGATTCACAGCACCAAGTAAGATGACATACAATAAATCCCCTAATAGTATCGAAATACTTGAAAATACCATAATTGAAAAAGCAAGCTTGAGGGATTTATGAGACAATGTGTTGTCGTTATATTCATCTTGTTGAATCAATTTGGCTGTTCTCATTTGATTAACAAGTGTAACCTGACGTGAACGGGCTTGAATAAATCCCAATATATTCTCACGAATGAGTTCTAATTTAGAGACAATTTCTTCTCTTGTTTCCATATATAACCTCCCCTATCACTAATTAGCAACATTTTACTAAAATTTTGAATATAAGAATTGCCACAAAAAATTATCAAACAATCCTTATATTCTTTATAGCTATTAGTGTTGAGTATTGCATGAAATGCAATACTCTGATGTACTTAGTATATCAGCAAAATTTCAATCCATGTCTTACCTAAATATAGTAGTTAGAATTGAAATTTTAATCTAAAATGTTTTCCCAGCTCTTTTCAAGATTTTTACACAAGCATTTTCCCCTCTCCCCCTATGTTTCTGTCTTTTTTTCTGCTATACTTAGTATAGTTATTTGATCAAAAGGAGAACACTATGGAATTAAAAAAACGTTCTGAATTTCCTGAAAACGAACTCTGGGACCTCACAGCCCTCTACCAAGACCAGGAAGACTTCTTGCGCGCCATTGAAAAGACTCGCGAGGAAATCAATGAATTTGTCCGTAACTACAAGGGCAAGCTCCACACTTTTGAAGACTTTGAAGCTGCCTTTGCGGTCTTTGAACAAATTCAGATCCAACTCAGCCACATTGGCAACTACAGCTTTATGCCACAAACCACTGACTTTGGCGACGAAGCTTTTGCGGAAATTGCTCAAGCGGGAATGGATTTCGAAACTTGGGCCAGCGTCGAACTTTCCTTCTTTGATGATGCTTTGGTCGAAGCAGATGAAGATGTCCTCGAACGCCTGGGACAACTTCCTCACCTCACTTTTGCCATTCGCCAAGCCAAAATCAAGAAAGCTCACTACTTGGGAGCTGATGTGGAAAAGACCTTGACCAACCTTGGTGAAGTCTTCTACGGACCGCAAGACATCTATACCAAGATGCGGGCGGGCGACTTTGAAATGGCTGATTTCGAAGTGGATGGAAAAGTTTACAAGAATAGCTTTGTTACCTATGAAAACTTCTACCAAAACCATGAGAATGCAGAAGTCCGTGAAAAAGCCTTTCGTTCTTTCTCAGAAGGTCTCCGCAAGCACCAAAACACGGCTGCTGCTACCTATCTAGCCCAAGTTAAGTCTGAAAAGCTGATTGCAGATATGCGGGGCTACGACTCTGTCTTTGACTATCTCCTAGCTGAGCAGGAAGTGGATCGTGCCATGTTTGATCGTCAGATTGACCTGATCATGAAGGACTTTGCTCCGGTCGCTCAAAAATTCCTCAAACACGTGGCCAAGGTCAACGGCCTTGAAAAAATGACCTTTGCTGATTGGAAGTTGGATTTGGACAGTGCGCTCAACCCTGACGTTACCATTGATGACGCTTATGACTTGGTCATGAAATCTGTCGCACCACTTGGAGAAGAATATTCACACGAAATTGCCCGCTACCAAACCGAACGCTGGGTCGATTTCGCAGCCAATGAAGGCAAGGATTCCGGTGGTTATGCGGCAGATCCATACCGCGTCCATCCTTATGTCCTTATGAGCTGGACAGGACGGATGAGTGATGTTTACACCCTGATCCACGAGATCGGACACTCTGGTCAATTTATCTTCTCAGACAACAACCAAAGCTACTTCAACGCCCACATGTCGACCTACTATGTGGAAGCTCCTTCTACCTTTAACGAGCTCCTCCTCAGCGACTATTTGGAACACCAGTTTGACGATCCTCGTCAAAAACGCTTTGCTTTGGCTCACCGTTTGACAGATACCTACTTCCACAACTTCATCACCCACTTGTTGGAAGCAGCCTTCCAACGCAAGGTCTACACCCTGATTGAAGAAGGTGGAACCTTCGGCGCTAGCAAACTCAATAGCATCATGAAGGAAGTCTTGACAGAATTCTGGGGAGACGCCGTTGAAATCGATGACGACGCAGCTTTGACCTGGATGCGCCAAAGCCACTACTACATGGGGCTTTACAGCTACACCTACTCAGCTGGCTTGGTTATCTCAACAGCGGGTTACCTGCATTTGAAGAACTCCGAAAACGGAGCTAAAGATTGGCTAGACCTCCTTAAATCAGGTGGTAGCAAGACACCACTTGAGTCAGCCATGATCATCGGAGCAGATATCTCAACTGACAAACCACTCCGCGATACCATCCAATTCCTTTCGGACACTGTGGATCAAATCATTGCCTACAGTGCAGAATTGGGAGAATAAAATTCAAAAAAAGCTAAAGAAGGTTCATTCTTCTTTAGCTTTTTTGCTTTTTAACTCAACTCAGCCACAATGGCCTTAATTTGTGCTGCGGTATGCACTCCTGCTACTTGTTTAACAACCTGCCCATCTTTTTTAAAGAGCAAGGTTGGGATGGACATAATGCCGAAAGCACGCGCTGTTTCTGGATTTTCATCCACGTCCATTTTTAGGATTTTTAACTCATCTTCCGAAAGTTCTTCCGATAATTTTTCTAAAATAGGAGCTTGCATGCGACATGGACCACACCAGGTTGCCCAAAAGTCTACCAAGACCAAGCCTTCTTTGGTTTCTGCTTCAAATGTTGCGTCTGTAATTGCTTTTGCCATTTTCTTTCTCCTTTAGTTTTGGTACTGCGTCAAATCTTGCTTCATCAAATAGAAGAAGACATCTCCGTAAGTCCCTTGGTAATCCAATTCATACCCATTATAGGTCAGTTTCACAACAGGATAAAAATCTGCTACCCCAATCAAGCAGGCTTGTTGGGAGCGTTCAAACTCTTCGTAGGAATCAAAATGCATGACTCTTTCTTGTTTTGCACCGTCTAGATATGTAATTTCAATCATATCGATAACCTCTATTTCTTATGATGCATCAATTGTAACTCTAGATATTACATCTGTCAAACAAAACGACTTCCTCAGAATGATGGATCTTGTTCGATAAGGAAAAGACAAGAAAACAGCCCCCTGAATCCAGAGAGCTCCATTCTTGCTGGATAGAACGTTTCTAGACAAGGCGACGAACCGAAGATTGTACCGGATTTCTTCTGAAAACAAAAAATCTCCCCGAAGG
The DNA here is from genome assembly GCF_016648925.1 of Streptococcus parasanguinis. Classification (GTDB taxonomy): domain Bacteria; phylum Bacillota; class Bacilli; order Lactobacillales; family Streptococcaceae; genus Streptococcus. The sequence goes on from NZ_JACLQX010000001.1 coordinate 29,955, forward strand.
GAGATAGATCTGGTCTATTTTACCTTACGATGCTAGGAACCGAAGCCGAAGATTATACTCGAGTATATCGAGGCAAGGTGACAACGCAGCGTAAGTGGAAAATAGAGCAGATTAACGACGAAGTCCAAGAGAGTTGATCAACTCACGGTAACGGTTAACGTCGTTTGTACGAAGGTAAGCCAACAAGTTACGACGGCGACCGATTTTCTTCATCAAACCACGGTAAGTAGCGTGGTCTTTTTTGTGTTGTTTGATGTGTTCGTTCAAGTGGTTGATTTCCCAAGTAAGGACAGCAACTTGTACTTCTACTGAACCAGTGTCACCTTCGTGACGTGCGTATTGTGCAATGATTTCATTTTTTTTCTCTTTTGAGATTGCCATGATAAGCTCCTTTTCTTTATGCTCTATCCGAGTGGCAGGTTTGGCATATCCTGCTACCAAGAAAGAGTTAGTTGTCTATTCGACCTTCTTATTCTACCAAGATTTCATCTTTCTGTCAAACACTTATGTTTCCTTTGAGAGGAGCTTTTCTCATTTCTAAAAAGAACCTTGGGAATATGGACAGTTTGATGGATCATTCTTCAAGCAACTTATTCAAAAGAGAGTGGGACAGAAATCGGTAATTCGTTAGAATTTGATTTCGTCGTCCCACCTCCGCACAGTTGAGTAGGGCTGTAAAAGCTGATGAAATCAGCGTAGTAGAGCCCACTCAACCACTGCGTCTTGCTCGACAATCCAAAAATAATTGAGAGGCTAGGACTTTTGTCCCAGCCTCTTTTATCGGTATGAAGCTTATTTCTCTTTCCGTTTACCACGCAAGAGCAAAGCCAAAGCAAAAATTGCTAAGAGGGCACCGAGTATGGTCAATCCGTAAGCAACAACTTCACCAGTTGATGGAAGAATTTTTTTCTTTCCTTCTTTTGGTGTAGTTGGAGTTTCTGGTTTTTCCGGTGTGCTTGGTGGCGTTGTAGGAGGAGTTGTTGGCGGTGTCGTTGGTGGTGTCGTCGGTGGAGTTGTTGGCGGTGTCGTTGGTGGTGTGGTAGGCGGAGTCGTTGGCGGTGTGCTTGGTGGGGTGGTAGGAGGTGTTGTTGGTGGCGTATGACGATTGGTTACCGTGAAACCATCAATGTTGCTTGTATAACCTGCTACTGGATCCTCTGTAATCGTGTAGGCAATCTTCTTACCTTCCTTGTATACAGGTAGATCCGTGAAGCTTGCCTGCCAATTATCAGTAGCTGTAATTTCTTTTACAGCCACTTCTTGACCATCCGCAAGGAGGCGAACTGTGATTTTTTCAGGACGAAGACCCTCTTTATTGTCTGCATCATCCCAGATCTTCTTGACCGCTACTTCCGTTACTTCTGGTGTGCGGCTATTGGTGATCACTACATTTCCCTTGTTACTGTCATCAACCGTACTAGTATAGCCTTTGACTGTTCCAACTTCTTTCACTTGGTACTGAATCTCTTTGCCTTTCGCTTTTAGAGGCAAATTGCTAAAGGTATGAGTCCAGTTATTTTTAGCAGAAAGTTCCACTTCTTTTCCTTGAGCTTTGCCGTCTGCATAAAGCTGTACCTTAATGGTGTTTGGACGTTTCCCATCTTGGTCATTGTTGTCTTCCCAACGTTTTGTAACAGTGACGCTGGTTTTACCAGGCTTGTAGCTATTAGTAATGGTTGTTCCATCAATCGCAGCAGAGTAATTGGCTACTGTGTCTTCTGTGACTGTGTAGACAATTTGTTTGCCGTGATTGTATTTTGGAAGATTGGTAAAGACTGTCTTCCAATCAGTCGCTGCACTTAGCTCTTGGCTAGCTACTTCTGTACCATCTGCAAGGAGACGAACAGTGACCTTGTCAGGACGAACACCATCTTGGTTGTCATTGTCTTTCCAAACTTTCGTTACTGGAATCTCAACAACTTCTGGTGTCCGAGTGTTGGTAATATTGGTTCCCTCAATAGTTGCTTCATAGCCTTCAACAGGTTCTTCTGAAACAGTGTAGGCAATGACATTGCCAGCATCATCGACCACATCGAGATTATCAAAATGATAAGCCCAAGTTCCTGTAGCATCTGGTTTCACTTCTTTAGAAGCGACTTTGACACCATTTGCTAGGAGGTTGACTGTGATTTTTGACGGACGCTTGCCATCTTGATCGTCATTGTCATTCCATGTCTTTTGACTAGCAACGCTTGTCTTTTCTTTTTGGTTCACAACATCACGAGAAATCGCGAGGTCATTTCCAAAATCGTCCTTGCTGATCTTGATAGGTTCTTTAGAGAGAACATAGCCTGTTGGAGCTTGAATTTCTTGAACCGTATAAGCTTGTTTGATCAAGCCCGTAATGGTACCAACACCATTCTCATCTGTCGTAATGGTTCCTACTTGCTCACCTGTATCATCTGCTGTCACAGCAAAAACAGCACCTGCAAGAGCCTGACCATTTTCACCTTTTTTATGAATCGTAAAGGAGTATTTCTCACCATTGAAGTCTCCATCAAGGAATTGATACAGAATATCTGCAACCTTATTTTGCTCCTTGATTTCTGTAGCTGTCATCTTCGCATTGTTTTTGTAGGAAGTATTGATGGCTGGGACCTTGTCCAAATAAACATCATAGCGAATCGTCATTCCTTGTTCTGGAGCTAGATCCCCAATGTGAACCGTTAGAGATTGACCATCGGCACTGACAACAGGGGAATAATTCTTCGTGACGTTGGTAGTGTCTCTTAAGTGATAGGCACCATCTTCGTTATCGATCTGCCAAGTTCCAGTATGGATGTTGATAGAATCTGCTTTGATTTTTCCATCTGTAAAGGCCAATTGGTCCTTAATATCAATATTATGAAGAGCTGTGTGACCTTGATTGATGTTCAAGGTATAGGTCAATTTTAATTTATTATCTGAGTTGGTCCAACCCCATTTGCTAAAGACTTCTGGAGTAGGAGGATTTTCACCCGGGTTCACCCCTTTGTAATCGATATTCCCACCTGAAATCACTTTCTTATCGATCGTGAGAGTAAAATCAAGTGTCTTTTGCCCTTTGACGACTTGGTGGTCTACACGCGCAAAGAAACGCAGTTTCCCTGTCACATTGGCCATTCTTTCAGGATAATCCGTATAGGTTACAGTGATGACTTTTCTTTGATCATCTACCGTTGCTGTCGCAACTTTTTGACCACTTGGATCCAGCAGGTCAATGGTATCCGTTTCAAAGACCTTAAAGTCATCTCCAAGTTGGATAACGGTCTGATCTCCCTTTTTTACACGTCCATTTGGCAACACAAAGTTTGCTTCAACTTGAAAACTTTCCCAAACACCGAGTGGATCTGTAATGGCCCCACCAGTTGATTTCGAGATGTTTACAGATGTCACAACATCATTGATCGTATCTGCATGGACTTTAGCCGGACTATTGGGTTTGGCAAATCCTAAAGCCGCTACCAAAAATAGGGCAACTGCTATCACAACAGAATAAAGCCTCTTTTTCATAAACGATTTTTCTCCTTTTTCTACGTTTACTAGATAAGGTATGTGAGTCGAAAAATTATCACTACATATTGTGATTTTATGCACAACCCATCTTTTTTCATTATAATCGATTTACTTTGAGAAGACAAGCTATTATATATGCTTTTTGTATTTTAAGTACATTTTTTTGATACAAAGAAAAATAGAGAGTGAGACAGAAATCGGTCATTCGTTAGAATTCGATTTCGTCGTCCCACCTCCGCACAGTTGAGTAGGGCTATAAAAGCTGATGAAATCAGCGTAGTAGAGGCCACTCAACCACTGCGTCTTGCTCGACAATCCAAAGACAATTGAGAGGCTAGGACTTTTGTCCCAGCCTCTTGGTTTTTTGCTTATAAGGGAACTCCGAACACCTCTAGGGACTTGAGTTCAGAAGATTGGAGTCTCCGCCATTCTCCCAATTGAAGAGTGGGATCTAGTGTTAGAGGACCCATAGAAATTCGCTCTAAATCCACTACTTCCTTGCCACAGGCAGCGACCATGCGCTTGACCTGATGGAATTTTCCTTCTGCAATTTCAATTTCGACATAGGAACTGGCGCTTGTCTCATCCACCTCTAAGATCTGCAATCTCGCAGGCAAAGTCGTGAAATCTTTGAGGGCAATGCCTGCTTCAAAACGGGCCACATCTGCCTCATCCATGATCCCAGCCACCTGGGCACGGTAGACCTTCGACACATGCTTCTTCGGCGACAGCATGGCATGGGCGAGCTTACCATTATTGGTCAAAAGGAGCAAGCCATGGGTATCGATATCTAGGCGCCCGACAGGAAAGACTTCCTTGTGACGGGCTGTCTCATCCAATAGATCCAAGACAGTTTGGTGATGATCATCCTCAGTCGCTGATATGACTCCAGCTGGTTTATTAAGCAGATAGTACACAAAGGTTTCATGGACCAGATTTTCCCCCATAAAGGTCACCTGATCCTTGTCTGGATCAATCTGTAGCTTCCCTGCTGTCTCTTTTTTTCCATTCACTGCGATTTTATTTTGCTTGAGAAGCTGCTTGACCTCGGTCCTACTCCCCACGCCACAATCCACTAAAAATTTATCTAGACGCATGATTACTTCCCGCTCTTTCGCACAATCCAAAGGCCAAAAAAGGAAATCAGGATCATGAGGATACCAGAAAATCCAAAAATAAAGGCAGGAGTTGAGGAGACAGTTCCTAAGAGGCTGAGAACAAAGGTCGTTGCGATCGAACCTGCACTACACCCCAACACCGCAATGGATGTTGCCTGACTCAAGACCCCTGCGGGCATCTTATCAGATAAGACATTGTAAACTGTTGTAAGAGCTACACTATAGGCAAAGCCTGCAAGGATGGTCACAATGGCAAGCATCCAGAGATTGGTAGAAAGCCCGATCAACAGTTGGGTCAAGCCATAGGCCACTCCCGAAACGAGCAACAAGCGATCGCGGAAGAGCTGGGTCAAGGGTGAGAAGGCTAATCCTGCAAGGATCCCGACAAATTGCATAGCTGCTAACATAATCCCTGCAGTTTGGGCAGTGCCATGCCCAACTTGCTCCACCACACTTGGAATCCGAACAGTAATCATGACATTAGATAAGACGATCGACGCCGCAACAACAGCTAAGCCTAGTGCCGTCCGCCATTGACCAGCTGTCATCTGATCATTCCGATGTTTCTCCTCTACACCAACTGTTTTCGAACTATATGGCACAAATAAGAGATACAAAAGTAAGATTGGAATACTGATACCGTAGACGAGAAAGGCAGCCTGCCAGCCAAAGCGAATCAAGAGACTCACTCCAAAGGTCAAAACAGCTGTCCCAACAACCTCTGCAGAACCCCGAATGCCAAGTGTTTGGACACGTTCTTTTCCTTTATAGCGCTCACTGATAATGGCAATGGCAGAAACATTGAGCAAGCCAACCGCCATCCCGAAAATAATCCGAGACAAAAAGACAACCGGATAAGCTGGACTGATTAAGGGAATAAAGCCACATAGAGCGTAAGCGACTAGGCCTATCACAATCATCTGACGCTCTGAAAATAGGCGCCCAATCCATTTATTGAAGATGAGTGAAACCATGATCCCTGCAGAAGGAAGCGAGACCAAGAGCTCAATCATGCTGTGAGGAATTCCCTTGTAATAGGCAAACATGGCCGACTGCGCACTCGAAATCGAAAACGAGGTCGTCAAAATAAATGAAAGCGCGAGAATACTCACTTTCTCCATGATTCTTTTCATTATTTTTTCCTTTAAACTATTCTTTTTTTCACACTCCTCCTATAATAACACGAGCTAGTGACAGGACGCAATAGATTGAATTAAAAAAACGAAATGATTTTTCAATCATTTCGTTCGTACTAGTAATTGTGAGGCGAAGACTCCTGTTAGGAGCATCAAAGCACCAATCAAGACAAAGAGCAGATGATTGGAAGGAGCTAGTGGCGTCACCAACTGGATGAAGAAAGAGGAGACGGCTGATCCAAGATTGCAGCCAATCAAGACAAGCGAGGTCGCAAGATTCAGAAGATTAGTCGGAATTTTTTCAGATAAGTGATAGAAGATACTGGTTACTCCTGTACTGTAGGTAAATCCTGCCAAGAGGGTTCCTAGAACCAGGCTCCACAGCTGTCCAGACAAGCCAATCAAGGCTAACGCTAGACCGAAACCAAAGCACATGATCATGAGCAAGTTCTTTTTGAAAACATGTGTCAAACTAGCAAATCCTACCCCTGCGACAATCCCTGTTAATTGCATCAGACTCAAGACGGTTCCAGCTGTTGTCGCTGTTCCCATATGAGCGTCAACAATGATATCCGGCACGCGCAGACTAATAATAGAATTGAAACAAATGATGATACCAGCAATCACGGCTAGCATCAGACTAAAACGCCATTGAGGGGAGCGAAGGCGTGCGGAACCTTTCTTTTTCTCCTTCAAGCTAGACTGTTTTTTCCCCTTAGGATAGGGGACAAAAAGGATATAGAGGAGTAAAATCAAGTAACCACCTCCATATACAGCAAAGATCGCTGGCCAGCCTAGGGGTAAGAGTTGTCCCACCATAAAAGTCAAGATGGCAGAACCCACCACTTCAGCAGACCCCCGATAGCCCAGCATCCGAGTCTTGTCATTGCCTGAGTAGCGTTCACTGATAATCGAAATAGCCTTGGCATTGATCATTCCTGTCCCCAAACCAAAGAGAAAACGACTCAGAAAGATGAGAGGATAGTCCTGCACGACCAAAGGCACAAGGCCGCTAGTTGAAAAGAGCAAGAGCCCTGCGACAATCATCTGGCGCTCACTCATCCACCGCTCGATCAGGCTATTTAAAAAGAGCATGACCACAACCGCAAAGGCCGGCAGGGAAACCAAGAGTTCCACCTGTCCTGCTGAATATCCGAATTGGCTGAAATAGGCCTTCATAGCTGGCAAACCGGCTGTAATTGAAAAAGATGAGATCAGCATGAGCGACAAGCTCAAGAGACTGATTCTTTCCATTGTTTTTTTCATTTTTTTATTTCCTACACTTTACTGGTAACATTTGACTTTACTAGTTTTTTTTAGAAAAGATTCAAACTAGTATTTTCAATAGAATCCTAGTATAATCAATTTAGAAAGAGAAAAATAGGACATTTGTCCTATTTTAGGAGATTAAGATGAAAAAAATTTCCCCATCTACGAAACTCATGGAGATCATCACTGACTACCAATTGGATCAGATCTTTCCAGGTGACTGTCTTAGTCAGCTGGATCTCGTTCTCTATCAGGCTGGAGAGTATATCTGCCGCCAGGGTTCTGACCAAGATGTCATTCCTTATTTTCTCAAAGGCCGGCTCAAGATCGTCCACAGTCTTGAAAATGGTAGCGACACAATCCTTGAAATCCAAGAAAAACCTGGACTCTTAGGAGAGATTGAGCTCCTGCTCGATCGGGTCTGTATCACATCGGTCATTGCAGACCAAGACTCGCTAGTCGTCCAGCTCCCAGCCCAGCACTTTAAGAAGCGCCTCCTGCTTGATCCAACCTTTTTGCGCTCTACGGCCAAGACCTTGGCTGAGAAATTGCACCAGATCAACTATTTGGCTCCTGCCAACTTTCATTATTCGGTCAAGGAACGCCTCGCTACTCATTTTATGGAACATTGCGATGAAAATGGGACCCTCAAGCCCAAGATGAATCAGCTGGCCCTGCATTTTGGGATCAGCTACCGCCACCTTAGCCGCGTCATCAAGCAGATGATCGAAGAGGGCTTAGTCCAAAGAGAAGGGAGAGTCTATACGATTTTAGATGCAAAAAGGATGAATGATTTGTCCATCAAACATGCGGAAACCGTCGACAGATAACTTTAATTTTAGGCTCTTTTGTGTTATCATGGAGGGTAGAAAGAAAGTGAGAGTAAAACGATGAAAGCAATTGAAAAAGTTACAAGAGCATCCCATTTGATTGATATGGATGACATTATCCGCGAAGGAAATCCCACACTTCGAGCGGTTGCGGAGGATGTGACCTTCCCTTTGTCTGACCAGGAAATTATCCTAGGTGAAAAAATGATGCAATTCTTGCACCATTCTCAAGACCCTGTCATGGCTGAAAAACTCGGCCTCCGTGGAGGAGTGGGACTCGCGGCCCCTCAGCTGGATATCTCAAAACGGATCATCGCTGTTTTGGTTCCCAATCCAGAAGATGCCGATGGCAACCCACCAAAAGAAGCCTATAGCCTTCAAGAAGTCATGTACAATCCAAAGGTTGTCGCCCATTCTGTTCAAGATGCAGCTCTTGGCGACGGGGAAGGCTGTCTCTCAGTAGACCGCAACGTCCCAGGCTATGTGGTTCGACATGCCCGCGTGACTGTTGAGTATTTCACAAAAGATGGGGAAAAGAAACGCATCAAACTCAAAGGCTACAACTCCATCGTCGTTCAACATGAAATCGACCACACCAACGGCATCATGTTCTATGACCGCATCAACCCAAACAACCCATTTGAAATCAAAGAAGGACTTTTGATTTTAGAATAGCGTAACCGACAAAAATACCTAACTGAGAAAACTCTCGGTTAGGTATTTTTTGTTATTTTTTGTCTTGCCTTTTATTCGAAAACTTGCGCATGATGGTACGCGCTATGCTAATGAAGAGGTCCAAGACGATTCCTAGGGTAACCATTCTGACAAACCACACTAATAAAATTGGTCGTCTTACCTTTGCATCAGCATATCCTAAATGATCAAGTGCTACAAACATCAATAGATAGCATACTATTTCTAACGGAATGCGAAGTTTAGCTTTTTTCAGACTGAAGCCTTTCAACCAACCCCATAGTAAATCCCACAACGTCGGATTCTCCTCAGGTTCATCCTCCCAGTAATCCTTGCTTTTCGTTTTCAAATACAAGAGGTAACCCACTTCTGTCAGCAATTGAGTAAAAGCGTAACTGAATAGTATGCTTACGGATACTCCTAGCACCACTCCATAATAGCCAGTAAGGGCCGCTCCTATCATGGAGCAGACGAAGATGATCGTTAGGGCATTGCTACTGTAACTACTTGATTTTGCGAAATAATTTCCCAGGGTTCTAGTTGGTGAAAAGCCAATCTTTAACTGCTTCTTAAGCCAAAAATGATGATAAATAAAGCCCAATAAGGTACAAATCACAAGAAAAGTAATGACGATGAAGCCATATTTCGGGAAACCTACTTCAAATTCCTTATTTGCAAGAGCAGAAACAATGATGAGCAAGCCCATGACTTGGAGCGATAAAAACATTCCTACATAGGTGAATAAGAGTAGAGTCGTTGACAACACTTGTCTTCTATATATAAATGCCCCCATTAACGGCAAGAAAAATGCAATGATATGGTAAAGACAATAGATGACGAGGATATCAAAAAACCAATGACTAAATGGTTTTATACCTTTCGATACATCATACGAATAAAAACAAAGGATTTCAAATGCGAACAGAAATACGCCTGTCCACGAATTGATCATCATAGCCGCTGAAGCGCGTGTATTGGCTAAACTTTTAAAGTAGACTTTGTTCGCCTGCTTAATATCGACTTTCTTTTCATTTTTCATAGCATGCTCCTTTCTAAAAAATTGTTTTAAGGGCCAAAAGCAGATGGACGCTGCTATTGCTTCTGGGTTTTACTCGACTGGATCTACTTGATTTTAGCTTTGAAATCGTCGCCTGGAGCATATAAACCTAAAATAGCTGATGCTAAATACATAAATGAAGTAACAAATAGGACCATATGAACAATTAGATTTGGTTTAATTTTACTCAAAACTGAGTAAATCATTGCACTTGACAAAAACAAAGGAACTATCAACAATAAAAGATTTCTTAGTACTATCCTAAATTTTGCTGGGCGACAATAGATTCTTTTAGCTTTCTTAGAAGCCATCATTCCAGTCTCTATTTTCCTAGTGCTCAGCCAAATACGAAGCCCAACAACAATACATAGAACAAGGATCATTAACACTAGATTCAGTAGATGGGAAGTAAAATATAAATAATCCTCTATCGGAAAAGCTCTACCTAGTAAAACTGCTAAGGAACCAGCACCAAGTGTTGAGATCCCCACTTTAGTCTGAGTTGAAAGCATGTTCTTATCTCCTTCAAGCACTTTCGGAGCTATTGCTTCTACTTCATCCTCTGTTAGCTGATAACCTTTATGAGGGACAAAATAGGTAAACCATGGAAGAAAATAACTTGTTATAATTGGCCGATCGACTTCCATTAAATACCATTCATTCTCTACTTTTAACAAACGATATCGAAAATTCATTTTCGGTAAATACTCGATTTTTGCGGGTTTAAACATAGATGTCTCTTACTTTCTATACTGTTTCATTCTTAGACGGAGAAACTAAACTAACTTTTCACCAGTCTACCACAGCCATAATTATCTTATTTAATCATAACAGAACATACCTTCCATCATACCTGATTTTACTTTGATGATCAAGTTTTGACTAAAAAAGAGGTTGGAAGATTTCCAACCACTCTATCTGTTTTAGCAAGTTAAACCTAGCTTCCTCTTTCCCAGAAGATGGCTAATAAAATCATGGCACCAAGAATCGATGGGATAATCGCTGTACCGTTTAGGCTTGGTCCCCAAGCACCAAAGAGTAATTGTCCTAAAAAGGCACCAATCCAGCCCAGGAACATTTTCCCAAAACATCCCATGCGTTCGCCACGATTGGTGATAGCTCCAGCTAGAAGTCCGATCAAAAGACCGACAAACATACTTCCAATCATAGTTTCTCCTTAAATTGCCCAATCTCCATTGCGGAAGACTGGGACGCGGGTGCCGTCTTCTCGGATGCCGTCGATATTCATTTGATTTGAGCCGATCATGAAGTCGACGTGAACGTCTGAGCGGTTAAGGCCGGCTGCTTCGAGTTCTTCTTCCGTGAACTCTGCACCACCTTCTACGCTGGTTGCATAGGCTGCCCCGATGGCCAAGTGGTTAGAGGCATTTTCATCAAAGAGAGTGTTAAAGAAGGTAATGCCTGATTGGGAAATTGGGCTTGGATCTGGTACGAGGGCACATTCACCCAAGGCACGCGCTCCCTTGTTTTTGAAGACCAAATCTTTCATGACTTGATCGCCTTTTTCAGCTGTGATATCCACAATTTCTCCATTTTCAAAAGTCACTTTGATCCCTTCGATGATGTTTCCGTTGTAGCTAAGCGGTTTTGTAGAGGTGACATAACCTTCTGCGCGACGGAAGTCAGGAGCTGTGAAGACCTCTTCTGTCGGCATGTTTGGCAAGAAGCTTTCACCTTGGGCATTGATGGCTCCGGCAGATTCCCAGACGTGATTTTTCGGCAAGCCAAGAGTCAAATCGGTGCCAGGCGCTGTGTAGTGAAGGGCTGAGAATTGTTCCTTATTTAGTGTATCTGCCTTGCTCTTGAGAATAGCTGCATGCTCTTCCCAAGCCTTGACTGGATCTTCCTCATAGACCCGGCAGGTCTTGAAGATTTGATCCCACAGGAGATCCACTGCTTCTTCATCGCTCGCCGCATTTGGGAAGACCTTTTTCGCCCATTCCAGTCCTGCTGCAGCAGCAACGGTCCAGCTGACCTTGTTGGATTGAGTAGCGATGCGCATTGGTTTCATGGCCATGCCCAAAGCCTTAGCTGAGGCAGAAAGCTTCTCTGCATCAACACCATTTAAGGCACCTGGATCAGACGAGCGCACACCCAAGCGACTAGCCTTGTGGTCTAAGAGGTAGTTCATCTCCGCGATCTTATAGTCTGGCACATTGTCCAAACGATCCATCGGTGCATGGAGGAATTTTTCCCGGGTAGTGAAGTCATCGGCCCATTGGACAATCACTTCGTGCGCACCCAAAGCATAGGCTTCCTTCACAATCAAGTGGGCCAATTCTCTTTGTTCCACATCAATGTTCAAGACCAAGGTATGGCCAGGTTGCACGTTGATGCCGTTCGCCACTAACAATTTAGCGTATTTTTCGAGGTTTTCTTTAAAATTTGGTAAAACCATTGTTTTCTCCTTCATAAGTGAATAATCTTCTCCTAGTATACCATAAGTTCATGCAAAAAGAGAGCGGGACAGAAATCGGTAATTCGTTAGAATTCGATTTCGTCGTCCCACCTCCGCACAGTTGAGTAGAGCTGTAAAAGCTGATGAAATCAGCGTAGTAGAGCCCACTCAACCACTGCGTCTTGCTCGACAATCCAAAAATAATTGAGAGGCTAGGACTTTTGTCCCAGCCTCCTTTTTCTTGTTCCTTCTAGCTTAAGGAAGAACATAGCCTTGATCATCCACGGTATGGGGTTGTTCAGAACTGCTATTCTCTCTCAAGGCTTCCAAATCTTGATCCAAAATGGAATTGTAGTCTGTACTACCTTCACGGGTTACCCGAGTTGATACTTGGCGCAAGAGTTTTTCATTGAGATTGCGAACCCAGCGACCATTACTATGGTCATTGGCACGCATATAATTCCCTTTCACAATCTCTCCATAAAGAGCTTCATTGACTTGGTAACCTTGCTTACGCAATCCTAACAGACCGATCTCCACGATCTCATCTGGGCTGTAGTCTTCAAAATCAAATGTAGTCGGGATTCGGCTTTGCAGACCTGAATTGACCTGCAAGAAGTCGTGCATCTCTTTCGTGTAACCAGCAAAGATAATGACGATATCACGACGGTGGTCCTCCATAAATTTGAGGACTTCATCCAAAGCTTCCTTCCCAAAATCATCATTTACACCGGTAAAGAGGGTATAGGCCTCATCGATAAAGAGGACACCACCCAGTGCACTCTCCAAAACTTCACGCGTCTTCAAAGCTGTTTGACCTTGGTAGCCTCCAACCAGATTGCTCCGCGATACTTCGATGAATTTCTTCTGATTGATCACCCCTTTTTGGAAGAGAATGTTACCCAAAATGCGGGCAACGGTGGTCTTCCCTGTACCGGGATTTCCAAGAAAGAGGGAGTGCAAGGTCGTATCTTCGACGATTCCTCCTTGTTCGGCCCGTTTTTGGTTGAACTCAGCCATGGCTACGAACTGTTCCACTTGCTCTTTCACCTTGGCAATGCCAACCAAACGATTGAGGGCGGCCATCCCATCTTCTTCCTTGTCGGCTCCTGCCTGGTACTTGCCTTGGTTAAGGACAGCATCGATATCGCTATTGAGGATGGTCTCAATATCATCGGAACCTTGGGCCACTACCCGATCTGCCATGGTCTTGGTCAATTGCTCATCCAGGTTACGGATCCAGCGACCATTGCTCTTATCTAGCGAGCCATCATAGGCCCGTTTGACATGACGCGCATAATAATCCCGGTCTTCGAGCTTGTAGTCCCCTTTGCTTAGGATCATTTCGCCCAGTTGGACAATCTCATCTCCTGTGAAATCTTCAAAGATGAAATTATTTGGTACCCGAGAACGAAGGCCTGGATTGGTCTTTAAGAACTCCTCCATTTCCTTGGTATAGCCGGCAAAGATAATCATGATGTCGTCACGATTGTCCTCCATAAATTTGAGGATGGTATTGATCGCCTCGATCCCAAAGTCCGCACCGCTGTCCTTTTTATCCAAGCTATAGGCTTCATCAATAAAGAGGATGCCTCCTCGCGCTTTTTCAAGCAGGGCTTGGGTCTGTTCAGCTGTTCCTCCAATATTTGAAGAGATCAGATCGGACTCCGTTGCTTCCACGAAACGGAATTCTTCTCCTGAGAGGACACCTGCATCAAAGAGCACTTGTCCCAACAGACGGGCCACAGTGGTTTTCCCTGTACCAGGATTTCCCATAAAGGCAGCATGCAAGGTTTGCTTTTCAGGAGCCTTGCCACTGGCGATTCGTTTCTTGTTAAATTCCACCATGTTGATCATTTTCTTGATCTCATGTTTGACTTTTTCAAGACCAATCAGGCTATTGAGTTCTTTAAGAGCATCTTGTTTCTTCTCTGGTTCAGAGTCTCTTGCGGTGGTTGGAGCCACCGTTGCATCCGTCGTCTGTCCCGTAGGAACGACTTGCGCATTGCCCTTCGCCACTTCTCTGCCAACAAGATAGTCACAGTCATCCTCGATTTCCTTGGTCAGATCACGCGCATCGCCCTGCCTATAGGTCACGGTGCCCACCTTCGCAAAAGCTCCACCTTGAAGCCGTATATTGGGATCCGCAATCTTATGACAAATCATATGCTCAGCCATCAGCACACCATCATCAAAAACTCCAAATGAAATGGTTTGAGCATTCTCATTCAAGAAGGTTGTTTCTCCAGTCAGGGAAGCAAAGGATTCTTCATAGACGCATAAAAATTCTGAAAATGTAGCTTGATGAGCTCGGATCATACTATTGTATGAATTGATGGAGGTCATATGATCCGAATCCGAATTGAATTGAACATTATTATCAAGACAGACCCCAGTACCAGTAGGCAACTCAATTTTACAGTTTTCAGACTCCCAGATGACATTCCTCAACCAAACTGGTGGAAAGTCCTTTTCCAGATCCCCGCCTGTAATCGTTGAATTTTTTGCGATCACTTCTGAGTCCTTGGCATGGATCGTATTATTCCCAAATATTTCAATATGGACATTTTCTAAGGTCAATTTAGATCCTTCTGACAGATCAATCTTAGAAAAAATCGTTGAATTGCGAATAGACAATTCCGAAGCGGACATACCGATGGCACTTTGGTGTTTTTCCGGAACCTTCATCCCGACTCCTTCCAGTGTCAACTTCGAATGCGTATCCATATAGATAAAAAATTCATTATTTGTTGGAGTGGTTGCTTCAAAATAGACCTGTTTACAGATGATATCTGAGCTATTCCATAAGAGCAAGGTAGTGTAATTCCCACCAACTTTAAACCACAGATCTTCAAATGTCACCTGAGCTCCCTCTACAAATCGGAAGGAAGCCTCAATCGTGTTGTTAAACATGCGCCCATTGCCATTTGGATTTGGGACCACATGCCCCACAAAATGAAGGTTCTTGTCGATCTCGATCACTTTATTTGTCGGCCATTGAAAGACATACCCATTTTCAAACTCGATGGTATCCCCATCCTGCGCTTTTTCAACCGCATCCATAAAGTTCCAACTATTGTTGTAAGGCCCTACTAAATATCTTGCCACGCGCTTCTCCTTTGTTTCATCTTTTTGAAAGAACATCCATTGTTTTTCTGTTTCCTTGTCACAAACAATCGTTACTAAAAATTGTAACACAATCTAGGTCCAAAGAAAACACTTATCAGATCTGAAAGGACTGAAAAACCTCTATTTTCAACAGGAAAATAGAGGCTGTCCGTTAATCTTTCAAGGCTGAAAATAAGCCGGCTAGAGCAATCGCTCCTGAGAGCATGGCGGTGGAAAGGAGCAGGACATTGTCTGCCACTTCTAGCTTGTACTCAAAGACTTTTTCAGCTGGTTTGTCTTCTGCAAAAATTTCTACCTTCATGTTTTCCTCCTTTGTTTCTAGAACAAATCATCAAAGAGGCTCAACTGGTTATCCTCTGGCATATTGCCAAGAATGCCCATCTCATCCATCTTTTCAACCAGAGTTGACGAAACGCCGCCACGCTTCCGGAGCTCAGTCTTAGAGAGGAATTCTCCTTCTTCACGCGCCCGCACGATCTGCTTAGCAACGTTCTCTCCTAGACCATCCATAGCGACAAATGGCGGAATCAGGGTGTCTCCATCGATCAAGAATTCTGTCGCCTGACTGCGATAGAGGTCTAGCTTACCAAACTTGAAGCCCCGCTCCCACATCTCATTGACAATCTCAAGGGTGGTGTAGAGATCGATCTCGACGTTAGAGGCTTCGTTGTTCTTGCGTTTCTCAGCGATTTCTTTCATCCGCGCTTTCACGGCTTCAAGGCCTGCCCCCATGGTTTTGATGTCAAAAGCCTTGGCCCGAATCGAGAAGTAAGCACAGTAGTAATAGAGAGGATGATGCACCTTAAAGTAGGCCACACGAAGGGCCATCATAACATAGGCCGCCGCATGGGCTTTCGGGAACATGTACTTGATCTTCCCACAGGACTCGATGTACCATTCAGGGACATTGTTTTCCTTCATGGCTTGGATGTAGCCATTGCGCTCTTCTTCTGAGATCTTGAGCCACATCCCTTTCCGCACGCGCTCCATGATGGTAAAGGCCATCTTAGGCTTGAGACCCGCGTGCATGAGGTAAACCATGATGTCGTCCCGACACCCGATAACGGTCGATAGATCAGCAATGCCCGCCTTGATCAAGTCTTGGGCATTTCCCAACCACACGTCGGTACCGTGAGACAGACCAGAGAGCTGAAGTAACTCTGCGAAGGTCGTCGGATGGGTCTCTTCGACCATGCCCCGAACAAAGTTGGTCCCAAACTCTGGAATCCCCAACATCCCTGTCGGCGTTCCGATCTGCTCGGCTGTCACCCCTAGCACTTCCGTCCCAGAAAAGAGAGCCATGACCCCTGGATCATCCATAGGGATATCATTTGGGTCAATGCCTGACAAGTCTTGGAGTTTCCGAATCATGGTCGGATCATCATGTCCCAGGACATCGAGCTTGAGGACGTTCTCATCGATATCGTGGAAGTTAAAGTGGGTGGTCTGCCATTCAGCGGTCACATCATCTGCCGGATATTGGACCGGAGTAAAGTCATAGACATCCATATAGTTTGGAATAACAACGATTCCTCCCGGGTGCTGACCGGTCGTCCGTTTGACCCCAGCTGCGCCAAGAGCCAAGCGCTCGACCTCGGCATCCCGGTAGTACTTGCCATAGTCCCGCTCATAACCCTTGACAAAGCCGTAGGCAGTCTTAGCTGCGACCGTACCTACCGTTCCTGCCCGGAAGGCATATTCTTCCCCAAAGATATCACGAACATCCAAGTGGGCGCTCGGCTGGTCCTCCCCAGAGAAGTTCAAATCGATATCGGGTACCTTGTCCCCATCGAAACCAAGGAAGGTTTCAAAGGGAATATCCTGCCCATTTTTGCTGAGCTTGTGGCCACAGTTTGGACAATCCTTGTCTGGCATATCAAAACCAGATCCATAAGAACCATCCGTGATAAACTCACTGTACTGGCACTGGCCACAGACATAGTGAGGCGAAAGTGGATTGACCTCGGTGATCCCGATCATGGTCGCTACAAAGCTAGATCCGACAGATCCACGCGATCCAACCAGGTAGCCCCGCTCATTGGAACGGTGCACCAGCATTTGCGATGCCAGATAAATCACGGCAAAGCCATTCCCCAAGATGGAGGTCAATTCTTTTTCAATCCGCAGATCGACAATATCAGGGAGCGGATTACCATAGATCTCAAAGGCTCGCTTATAGGTCAATTCCGCAACCCTTTCTTCGGCCTTGTCGATAAATGGCGTATAGAGGTCCCCCTTGACCACTTCGACCGGCTCAAAGGTCTCTGCGAGCGCATTGGTGTTTTCAATAACAATCTTGCGCGCCAAGTCTTCACCCAAAAAGGCAAATTCATCTAGCATTTCATTGGTAGTTCTGAAATGCGCTTTTGGCAGTGGCGCTGGCTGGGCATCTTCTCCGTGCCCGATGGTCCGGTTGATCATAGCTCCTTGACCGAGACTACGGACAATGATCTCCCGATAAATCTCATCTTCCGGCTCCAGATAGTGGACATTCCCTGTGGCAAGAACAGGCTTGCCAAGGCGATCTCCCACCTCAATCAAGCTCTTGATAATGGTCTGGAGCTCCTCCATGTCCTTGACCTGCTCCTTAGCAATGAGAGGTGCATAGATAGCCGGTGGCATGACCTCGATAAAGTCGTAGTACTTGGCCACTTCGACCGCCGCATCCACCCCTTGTGATATGACCGCATCAAAGACTTCCCCTTCTGAGCAGGCCGATCCGAGGATCAAGCCCTCGCGGTGGGCATCCAGCACAGTCTTGGGAATCCGTGGGACTCCTTCAAAATACTTGGTCCCAGACAGCGAGACCAGTTTAAACATATTCTTAAGGCCGGTCTGATTCTTGACATAGATCGTGGCATGCTTAACCCGGGCCTTCTTATAAGAATTCTCATCGATCAAATCGATATTCAGATCCTTGAGATTGGTCACCCCATGCTTTTCAGCGACATCTTTGATGAAGATAAAGAGCAGGCGCCCCGTCGCTTCCGCATCGTAGTTGGCCATGTGGTGGTGCTCCAAGCCCACTCCAAACCGCTTGGTCAAGGGCCCCAAGCCATGCCGTTTAAAATCGGGGTAGAGGTTGCGGGCAAATTCCAGCGTATCGATGACTGGCTGGGTGATCTTCGGAAGACCATGACGCTCATAGTTGGCATTCATGAAGCCCACGTCAAAGGTAGCATTGTGGGCGACAAGAACTGTTCCCTTGCAGAAGGCCTGAAATTCCTTCAAGACCTGCACCAAGGGCTTGGCCCCCCGGACATGCTCATTGGTGATCCCTGTCAATTGGGTCGTAAAGGCAGACAAAGGATGGCCCGGATCGATAAACTCGTCAAACTCCTCAATGACATTGCCCTTGTACATCTTAGAAGCGGCCACCTGGATCAAGTCATTGTAAATGGCTGAAAGTCCCGTTGTTTCTACGTCAAAGACCACATAAGTCGCTTCATTGAGGTCCAGGTCCACCTCGTTATAGGTGATCGGTACCTTGTCTTCTACGATATTTGCTTCCATACCATAGATCAGCTGGATTCCAGCTTTCTTGGCTGCTTTAAAGCCATGTGGGAAGCTCTGCACATTGCCATGGTCGGTGATGGCCACCGCCTTGTGGCCCCACTCAGCTGCCTTGGCAACCAGCTCTTCGACTTCCGGTAGGGCATCCATGGTCGACATATTGGTATGGGCGTGGAATTCCACCCGGCGCTCCCCTTCTAGCATCAGGTCCTTACGGGTATAATGGACGACTTCCTGGATGTCTTGGACATTCATAGTCAAGTCGCGCGTGAAATTGTTCATTTCGATATTTCCCCGCACCCGAAGCCAGCTGTTCTTCTTGATCATGTCAAACTTCTGGGCTTCTTCCTCATTTTTGACCCATTTTTGAAGGGAAAAACTCGAGGTATAGTCGGTCATCTTAAAGCTGATCAAGACCCGACCGGTCCGCGTCACCTTGTGCTCCACGTCAAAGACCACACCCTCAAAGACAATCCGGTTCTCTTCTGTCGTAATCTCGATCATCGGAGTGATCTCAGCCTTGTCTAGCTTAGGTTTAGCCGCAGCTTTCTTAGCCTTGAAGTCAAAAACTGGCTTTTCTTCAACTGCTGGTGGCGGAGCCATCTGGGCCAAGGATTCCATAGCTCGCAAGGTCTCTTCATTGGCTGCTTGGAAAATCTTTTCATTTTCCTCCTCAAAGCGCGCCACTTCCTGCTCTGTCAACTCCTCATCAGACTCCACCCGACAGGTGAAATGCGGAAAACCAAAGGCTGCCAACTGCTTGGCAAGGTTGGGCAAATGATTCTTACGAAAATGCTCCGTATCAACCGAAGAAGGTCCAGAGATGATCAATTCCTGCCCTTCCGCGCGCACCTGCAAGTCTTGGTAGAGCCCCTTAAATCCTTGACTAGCGCAAGGGCCTTCCTCAAAAACCTCCCGGTAGTAGGCCTGCAATAAATCAGCAGTAAATTCCGGATTGGCCACTTGGATGGTAAAGGTCGCCTGGTTTCCTGTCTTTGAAAATTCATCCTTCAAGCGCTGGCGCAATTCCTTAAACAAAGCAATCGGCAAGACTTCCGCAAAGGCAAAGCGGAACTCCCAAACCCGACTGACCTTATGCACCACGACTTCTTGAATCTCCGCATGCAAAAAGGCACTGGAAGATCGCATCTCCAGCGGCATATCCAGCTGATCCATTAAAATTTCAAAGATGTTGGACATTGTTTCTCCCTTGATCTTGATTCTTTTGCTCACTTTTGAGTAGCCCGCTTTCTAAGCAAAAACAGACCATTCAAAAACATTCGTAACCCTTATTTTATCACAATTTAAGGATTAATTCGAGGGAGAAGTGAAGACAAAAAAATCACCGATAGGACGGTGATTTCTTTTCATCTTTTATTCAGTTAGGGCTGATCCATCATTTATACTTCATTCCCATGGTAATGGACACAACTGCTAAAATAGGCAATAAAATTAACATCCAGATTCCAATCCACATCTGCCGTTTAAAAAGCCTGTCTAGCCCACCATAGCGTTCAACGTATGATTCTTTTGGACAGGCTGGATTATACCAGACCGTCATGGTCAATCCCAGTGGAAAAGCATCTTGAAAAAGATTGCCCTTTGAGACTGTAGAATTGGTGTAGATGGTTATCCTTTGCGCCATCAAATCGATGTCGCTAGCCGCTTGATTCGTTTTCCAAGGAAGTGTTGCCCGCACCACCCAATAATATTTCAGGCTATTTCGATAGGTCTGACCATCCACTCTATATTCTACAATTGGAGCCGCTACAATTTGTGCCCGCTTATAGCCAACTACCACTCCCTCAACGCTCTTTGACGAGAGGGTCTTAATCCTAACTTCTCTTCTATAAAAGTGTCCAAAAAAGAGTACGGCAAACAAAGGAAATCCAATAACAGCCACAGCAATAACTAGAAGTATTCTGATATCAGGCATCCCCATCACCTACTTCATTATAATGTCTGTGATACTCAGACTCATCTTCGTTTCATCCGATATCTTCTCTACGATCGAGTTTTGTTCACTCGTCAAAGGAAGCAACAAGAGAGTCGCTGATTGGGTCGGTAACTTAGGATTATTCGATAGACTATACTGGACCACTTGATCTTGGTAAACAGATTACCCATCATAACTCCAGCTAATTTTAAAGGTCGCATCATGGTCAATATTCGTTGTAGTTTTATTGACCAACATAAATACTGCATATTCTTGTTGCTCTACAGTATAGGTGTTCCCTGTATAATACACAGTGATATCCCCTTGATCGCCAACTTCCGAATGCTCTTTAACTAACTTTTTCCCCAGTTCCATCAATTCTGATGTCTTTCCTTCGAATTGAGGCGCGACTACAAATTTCAACCCCTTTTCCTCTTTAGCAGACGAGGAAGCCTTTGTAGTTTGCTCCGTTTTGCTTGCGGTTGCCTCCTTGGCCTCTTTTTTCGGCTGAGTGCAGGCTGTTAAAACAAGCACACTCGCCAGTAATAGTAGCATCTTTTTCATGGATTATTTTCCTTCTTTTATGATTGAGTTAGATTTAAGAATATTTTCTACTATTCATACCGAAAATTAGTTTGAAGAGCAAGTTAGTTACTAGGTGGGGAAAGTTGTGGATGAAAAAGAGAGAACCGTGGTTCTCTCTAAAATTAATAGTTATAAATTTTCAGTATAAACCATTGATGATAAAATTCTATCGTGTTATTTAGATTTCGTTACACCTTTTTTAATAGTCTCCGAGTTCTCATCAAGCCAACGTTGATAGATTTCAGCAAATCGCTCCTCTTCTTCATCGCTATAACCAGGATATACAACTTTATCCACATCTTCACGATTAAAATAGAATAACTGTTCTGGATTTAATCCTATTGGGTAAAAGGCTGCAGAATAATCAAAAAGAACACTTTCCCCATTTTGATCAATAGTCACACCCCTATTAAGAATCATGAGTTTTTGACTTCCTTCTTTTAAATATACGATTGTTCCGATTGGTAATATTGACATTTTATTTCCTTTCTTCTACAATTTTTCAATCTTTTTAACCACAATTTGACCTTGCTTATAGGGATAAGCAATTGGATAACTTCCTAGAGTAAACATGAAAAAGAATAAGGATACGATTCCATTGATTACCAAAAAAGCTCCTTCTGTTCCATTATTCAAACCAAGAAAGAAAAGTAAACAAATGAAAATTGCTCCAACCAAAGGATATACTCCTCCATTACTTTTCTTAATAGTTGTAAAGGTAACTGTGTATTTATGGCTGTTTTTAGGAATCCATTTATCTGCTTTTTTATGGGCCACCTTTAATGAAATCAAAATGGCAAAGTAAGAAATAAGCATAGAAATTGCAAAGAGTAATAACTTTAATAACACTTGCTCACTAAGATTGTTTTTAATAAAAAGCCGCTTTATAACATCGTAACCAATTTTGACAATTGGTTGTACGATAATGGCTGCCATTGTTGTACTTACAGGTGTTGTAGGCTTAATTTCGAACTGATTGTTATTCTTTTCGATCTCCACCATACCCACTGTAATCGTATCTGTTTTAAATCCCCAGTAATAACTCTTTGGACTCATTGTACTTGTATCCATGATATACTTCTTTGATTCTTGATCTAACTGGACAATCTGAAAACATGTCATACTTGAATTTTTAAATTTTAATTCCACTTAATTCCTACCTCATCAAAAACCAAAAACATGTTGAATTGACTTTATACCTGAGTCAAAAGTTTTGCCAACGCCATCTAATGTCGAATCAATAAATTCACCTGTTTTTTTCAGACCCGAATGAATATTATCCCCCACCCATTCTAGTCCTTTATTAAGATTATCACCAAAATCATTAGCTATATCTTTAATACCTAAAAAATTATTATCATAGGCTACTGTTGCAAGATAACCAATTCCAATGCCTGCCATAATAGCCCATCCAACTGGATGACTTCCCATAAATCCAACTAATTCCATTGCAGCTGGTGTGAACATACTACCTCCTGTACTAGTATATAAGATTCCTGTAGTCAGCATATCAACTCCTACTGCTGTAGATGTAGTTGTGGCTGCCGTATGCATAAAGGCACGTCCCGCATTCTCGTTTTGCAAATTATTATAATAATCATAGCCTATAAATGCCGAACTTACTGCTGAAATTCCAACAGACGAATTAGTTCCTGGTACTGGAATGTCTACCTCTGAAGCCAAACGTTTAAGGAAACTTTTAGTTGTCTCTTTTACTACATTATTAGTATAACCTTTTACGTTTGAATTCATAGATATATGTACATTACCCATTTTATCTGTTTTAGCAAAGTATTGAATATATTCTGCGAGTTTTGGATAATAAACTTTAATTTTTTCAAGTTGCGATGAGGTAAGTTCTTCTGCAACTGTAGAACCTACGAGCTCTAAAGCCTCCTCATAAGGAACCCCTTCCTTTTCTGACACTTCTTTAGCCGCTGCTTTTAACTTTTTATCTTCAATTGCCTGTTTATGCTTATCAACAGCCAATTGGACTGTCTCTGGTATATCTCTATTCGAAAATCGCTTCTTATAAGCATCGATCTTCTTCACATCATCGTCATTAAGCTCTTTCCCGTCTTTTATTTTCTCAAGCACCTTCTGATAATCTTCATCTATCTTGGCTTTTTTATCCCATTCACCTTCGATACTATTAGCCCAGTTCAACGTTTTTCCAGAATGTTTGGGGAATGTCCCACCGAAGCTCGCGAAATCACCCTGTATCATATTCAATCCAGATGCCAAATTCTTCACGACTGTGTCCATGCTCTTTTTAGCATCGCCTTCAAAAACTTCATTGGAACTTCCCGCAAATAGATTCAACTTACGAAGTTTATCCATCTTCTCATTTTTTTGAGATGTTAAACCATCCATACGAGAAGATATATTTTGCAGGAGACCCTTATCCGCATGATCACTTCCTTCCATAGCATGTAAACTACCTCTAAGACTACTAATGCTACTTTCAAGGTTTTGGATTTCACTTTCAAGCACGGCTGAATCTAGATCTTCGTCCCCAACTTCTGACCTATATTTTGAGGGAAGCTTGGGTACAGCTTCACTGAGGTACTCAGAATACATGATTGCCCCTTTAATCAGTGGCGTAATCACACTCACTCCGTATTTTTTCCCTGAATCATAGGCACTCCCTTGCAAGTTACCCGCTCCATTGAATTTAGAGAGGGCTTTAACCGCTGAGTTGTAAGCATCGATTCTAGCCTTTCCAACGGAAGACATGGTCTGACCTTGTGCATCCGATGAACTTAATACCATTTTGACCATATTATCAATTCAATTCCTGTTCTACTATTTGTCTCTTTCAATATACGATATAACTATTTCTTTATCTTATTTCAATTTTATTATTTTTTTAATAATCTATCAGTATTATTCATCAAGACTTAGTCGAGGATAATTAATATTATCTTTTTCCTTTTTGAATTTCTGTTGAAGTAACTCTTCGGACTCGTCAATATAACCTTTAAACCAGACCTTAGCTATGTTTTCTTTGTTAAAAAAATATGCCTGATTATCTAAACTACCATTAGGATATACACAACCAGAATAATCAAAATAGCCTATCACTCCATGGTTATTGTAAAGTGGATAACGATTTATTATCATTAACTTCACCTCTCCATTATTCAATTGGACAATACTTCCAATTGGCAACACTTCATTCATTTATCTGATTCCTTTCATTTAAATTTAATACTATTCTAAAATTTTTAAAATTAATTATATTACTTAAGAAACAATAAAAATTTATAGTATCTTTACTTTAGGTACTTATTTCTTTTAACAAGGTATCTACTACCCTTTTTCTCATATATAAACGATTAGCAAAACATACATATATAACAAATAATAATACTGAATATATGATTAAACTTAAAAAATTTCCAATGATTAAATAAATTACAAATGAAATTACTAAACTAAAGATAACTGCAATGAAATATCCAAAAACGAGCATTAAGTTCTTCTTTTCATAATGCAAATATTCTAAATACTCAATATCACTAAAAGAAGCCGGATACAGGTCTAAATTCCTATACTGATACTTTACAAAAAAATTTCCTAAAAATATTGAAATTAATGTAAATAATATCAAACTTAAATATTTTATTACAAACACACCAAATATATCCATATTATTAAATAATCGAACGATTGGCAGTGTTATTAAAATAAGAAAAAGAGTATAAAATTGTTGATTTTTAGAACTACCTTTAGGTAATGAAAAATAAAGTTTATTAAGCCTCAAATCATAATAGACCGTTTTATTTTTATAGTTACTCAAATTCACTAATTGTTTATGATTCTCTTTTTTTTCTAACATTGTAAAATATTATCCTTATCTAAGAAAAAACTGAACCTAAGCCACTGAAGAAACCAGAAACTGCATCGCCCACTTCTTTCATTTTTGTTTTTACAGTATTAACAACTGCATCAGAAGAATCTTTTACAAATTTTGCAATCTTATCTTTGTTATCATACACGAAGTCGAAGAGCATCGACCCTGCTACTCCTGCAACAAAACCAATTGCTCCACCAACAACTGTACCTGCACCTGGAACCAGTGCACTTCCAATTGCTGAACCTAATTTAGCTGCTCCAACACCAATCGCAACATGGGCACTTGTCTTTATACCTGCATCAACTATATTTGCTCCATCATTAACCTGCATTGTGAAATCAATAGCCGCACCAATTATTGGTGCTCCGTATTTGGCAACACCACTAACAAATTGACTATAAGCAGGATTAACATTGATTGGAATAGTAGTTGTCCCACCTCCTGCAACTGCTCCCACCAATCCATATTGTGTATTTTGTGGATTATAAGCTAAAATTTTCCAAACAAATTTCACAAAACCTTCAACGCCCTTTTCTATAACTTTACTTTTTGCTAATTCATTAAGAAATGCAACTCCACCACTTATAATTCCACTTCGCAATGATTGATAGGTATCATTTGAAATTTTACCCTCTTTTTTATCCTTTTCAAGTCTATCTAATGCTTTCTTGGAATCCTCATCTAGTTGAGATTTTTTCTCACGCTCTTCCCATTGAGTAGAAATATCAGTAATCCAAGAAGTTTCCTTTGGCATATGAAAAGTTCCACTAAAATTTGTAAACTCTGCTTGAATTTGGCTTAAACCAATTTGAATACTTTGAATTAAAGTGTTAATCGGGCCAACCTCCCCTTCTCCTGAGAAAACTTCATTGGAACTCCCCGCAAATAGATTTAGTTTTCGAAGTTTATCCATCTTCTCATTTTTTTGAGACGTTAAACCATCCATACGAGAAGATATATTTTGCAGGAGACTCTTATCCGCATGATCACTTCCTTCCATAGCTCGCAAAGTACCTCTAAGACTACTAATGCTACTTTCGAGGCTTTGAATTTCACTTTCAAGTACGGCTGAATCCAGATCTTCGTCCCCAACTTCTGACCGATATTTTGAAGGGAGTTTTGGTACAGCTTCACTGAGGTACTCAGAATACATGATCGCCCCTTTAATTAGTGGCGTAATCACACTCACTCCGTATTGTTTCCCTGAATCATAGGCACTCCCTTGCAAGTCACTCGCTCCATTGAAGTTAGAGAGGGCTTTAACCGCTGAGTTGTAAGCATCAACTCTAGTCTTTCCAACGGAAGACATGGTCTGACCTTGTGCATCCGATGAACTTAATACCATTTTGACCATATTACTTTTTCGACTCCTGTTCTATTAATAGTTTCTTTCTAGCGTGGTAGAGTTCATTTAATTGCTCATCCAGCTGATTTTCTCGCTTCTTAATATCCGCTCTTCGTCCTTCAGACCATTCTTCAACCATAGCTCCGATGCCTTCTATACTCACGATTAGATTTTCATAGACTTGGTAGTCTTTGGAAGATATAGGAAGCGTTAAGATCTGACGAAGAGGTTTTAAGCTTTGTCGATGTAGTTCAAACATTTCCTTCTCTGCTCGTTCCACTTTCCTTTTTTCTAGGTTCAGTTGATCGAGCGATTGAGCAATGTTTTTCTTCTTTTTATCGATCTCTTCTAAGGTGATTGGTTTCATTATTCCGCAAAATATCCTGAATTTGGTACAAACTCTCCGCTCTCACCAGGAGCTGCACTGGTTTCTGGTAAATTAGATGTATTGGCATCGATGTTGGACGCAATATTACTATCCATGGCTACAAATTCTGCCGCAACTCCATGAATCAATTCTACAAAATCATTTAGCACACCACTAATTGAGGCTGCATAGTTGGCTTCCTCTGGAATTTTTTCTGCAGCTGTACTATTTCCTGGATACTCACTCGATCCATCTAATGTGACGGTATCAGCTGATGTTATACTTCCTGCCGCACTCGCTATTCCTGAAGCGATAGAACTTGCGACTTCTTCTCTACTCTGTATTGGTGTCATATAGTTACCTCCCTATCCATTCTTGGTGATTTTAAGTTTAATAGCTTGCTTGCGATCATGCAAGTAGATTTCATCTGAAGCAAGACGCGCTTCTCGATTATTATAAGGCTTATCTAGGAACATTTGATCCATCAATCTCATACCGATCATAAACCATTGAGCATTTCCTTTGAGATATTTCGGTACTTCATTGATGTTATTTCCAAGATAGGCATATTCACTTCCTATTACAAAGTGCATACCAACTCGTGGTCCATTATCAAATAGATAGCGTAGATCTTTTTCTGTAAGTCCTTGATCAACAATTGCCTTAATAGTTGGCATCATGATCAACCAATCTGAATACAGATCTTTTTCTAGACGACGATCAACCTCATAGATTAATTGTTTGGCAATTTCAGAAATTTCTTGACTACTACTAATATAAGTAGAAACTTTATCCTTATAAGCAACACATTCTTCTAAAGGATCCACCAGCATAATATGTAATTTTGATCCAAATTGAAGTGCTGTATTTAACAAATGTTTTTGCTGATTTTCCAGTGATTCTGGAGAGTCCGCCATAAATACCAGATTTTTCAAGCGATCAAATGGAATCTTGACCGTTTTGACCATTTCAAAGTCAAGTCCAATTGGAAATTCTAGATTTTCCATGGACTCTTTCACATCCTCACGTCCGTAGAAAGCTGCTTCTGTCAACTCATCTGGTACCATTGGGATGCCTGCTGGGGTGCGACCCGTCCACATCTCTCTGAGGCTTTGAACTTGGTCGCGGAGGTTGTTGATGATTTGGATATCATTGTCTCCTGCGACTGGTAGGGCGAACTGGATGACATCGACTTCGTCACGCTTCATGAGCGCGCGTCCCTTGATGTCTTCCATCGTAGACGCTAGTGGGGTTGCTCCCACGATACCGCGGACTTCAGAGATATCATTCTGTGGCAAGGTCAGCTGGTGCTTGAAGTTTGAATAGAGCTGAGCCCGTAGGTTGTTCTGACGGCTAGCTGTGATGATCAAGTGCACACCGATGCTGAGACCTTCACGGGAGATCCGCATGAAGAGCTTGAAGAGGTCTGTCTCATAAGGCTCGTCCTTCATAGACTCATAGCTATCCATGAGGATGACCATGGTTGGCTCTTGCTTGCCGGTCACTTCACGGTAGAGAGCGATAGTGCCGACACCATGCTCAGAGAGGAGCTTCTTGCGGCGATCCAACTCGCGGTTGATGATCCGGATGAATTTCTGGATTTTCTCCGTCTGATCCAGCAAGAGGCTATCGGCCACATGTGGCAATTGGCTCAATGGTGCCAGACCATTGGTTCCGAAATCCAGCAAGTACATGGTCAGATTTTCTGGACTCTGCTTGCGAGCCAGATCCATTGCGGCTGTCTGTAGGAAAGTGGTCTTTCCTGTGCCTGGACTTCCGTAAAGGAGGATATTCCCATCTTTTGACAGATCGATGGCGACCGCTTCTTGCTTTTGCGCTTGCGGGATATCAGCGACCCCGATCAGGACGCTTGGAGCTGTCCGTTTTTGCCAAGCCTCGATCGGTACGACCTTGTCCAACTCATCCAGCGTGATCCGCTCTTTGAGCGGTGGCAACCATGGTTGGGCCACAGCTGCGATGCCTTCTTGTTGGTGCAAGTGGTTGATTTCTTGAACGATGACATCCAGCTCTGTCGGCACTTCCTTGATTTCTTCTGCCATATCCAGACCAGAGAGGTCTTGGTTGAGGACTTCGTATTGGCCCAGTTCATTGATCAAGTAGATGGTATGGTCTTCGATCCCTAGCTGGTCCTTCTCAGGCTGGTAGTCTGCTCCTGACCAAGCGGTTTGGAAGAGTTCATAGACTTCGTTATTTCCGACTTGGAGGTAGGCACGACCGGTCTGGGTGATCTCAGCCGCATCTGCCGTCCGCAGCATCTCCATAGAGTCCCCACGATCTGCCACCTTGAGGGCTAGCTTGAAGCGGGAGTTGGACCAGATCTGGTCATCCACGACCCCAGAAGGTTTTTGCGTCGCAAGGATCAAGTGCACCCCGAGGGAACGCCCGACACGTGCGATAGAGACCAATTCCTTGATGAAGTCTGGTTGGTTGACCTTGAGTTCGGCGAACTCATCACTGATCAAGAAGAGGTGAGGAAGCGGTTCTGTCGCTTCACCCAGTTTAAATTTCTTTTGGTATTGGTTGATATGGTTGACCCCATATTGACCAAAGAGGCGTTCCCGACGATGGATCTCCGCATTGATAGAGGCTAGGGCCCGCATGGACTGGGCGCCATCCAAGTTGGTGATGGTCCCAAGCAAGTGAGGCAGATCCTTGAAGAGGTTGGCCATTCCCCCACCCTTGTAGTCGATGAGGAGGAAAGCCACATCGTGTGGGTGGAAGTTGACGGCAAGGCTCAGGATATAAGACTGAATGGTTTCAGACTTACCAGAACCGGTTGTCCCTGCAATCAAACCGTGTGGTCCATGGGCTTTTTCATGGAGATTGAGGTAGACCAAATCGTCCTTCCCGCGCAGACCAATCGGCACTGCCAAACTTTGGTAAGGGGCATGGCTCTCCCAACGACTCAAGACCTTGAGGTCATTAAAAGTTTCCGCCTGGTACATTTCAAGGAAGGTCACCGAGTCTGGAATTGAACTCTTAAGCTGTTGGATATGCTTAAGAGGGGCTAGGCCACGCGAGATAGCTTCCTTGTCATAACCTTCAGGGAAGTGATCCAATTGGAAGTCGAGTTCTCGAAGAACCCCTTCTTGCAAGAGCAATTGCCCTTGGTTACGGTCCTTGATAGAGATAACGGTTTGGATATTTTCAGAAAGAGATGAGAGCACATCTGCCACATAGATAATGGAGCAGCCTAGCTCTGTCGGATCTTCACGGAAAAACTCCATGATGACATGGTCCAA
Organism: Streptococcus parasanguinis; assembly: GCF_016648925.1. Lineage (GTDB taxonomy): Bacteria > Bacillota > Bacilli > Lactobacillales > Streptococcaceae > Streptococcus. The sequence continues at coordinate 59,969 of NZ_JACLQX010000001.1, forward strand.
AATCAAGGTTTCATCAGTGATGAGGACCACATAGTGAGGGTGGAAGATCTTGGTATCATTGGCTTTTTCTTCCTCTTTTTGCGCCTTGCGGAGCTTGAGGATTTGGTTGAGACTGTTCAAGACCTGATCCCGTGTCCGCTGATTGTAGACAAAGCTACGGACATTCATATCTTGCAGGGTCGCATGAGGCAACCAGCGCATCCAATCCCAGCTTTCTTTTTCTTCTTCTGGAATGATCGGAATAATGGTCAGATCATGGTAAGAGTGAAAGACAGCCAATTGGGCAACGAGGAGTTGCAACTGCTCTAGCACGATAGGACGAGGGCCGACGTACCCTACAGGTCCCCGATTAAGGCTGGCTACAATCGGAAGATTGTCGATTTTTTGATGAGCTTGGAAAAGAGCATAGCCTTCTTCTTCCAAGGCATCTTTCTTCCCACTACGCTCTTCCTGACCATATTTGAGCTCATAGCTGGTTGGAACCTTGCCCAAGCCCAAACGATAGGCCAAAAAGTCAAAATGAAGCGGTGTTTTTTCGTAGATCCGCGAGTCATAGCGTTTGACCATCTTGGTCAAGTCTTCAATCGCTGGGAAATGGTAAAACATGCCTTCTCTCTGCTTACGAGATAGCTGTTCCAAGTCCTTGGCCTTGTCTTTGAGATAGAGATGGTAGAGCTCCACGCGCTCTTTCTTGTCTTCTTTGTATTTCTTACGATTCTTGAAGAAGCCTTGGACCGAAAAGATCACACTAACCACAGACATGGATACTGTCGCGATGATGTAGAGCCCCCGCGGTTGGAAAATGGTGATCAAGAGGGTCACCCCAACCATGATGAGGGGTGGCATGATCAACTTCAAGAGTTCATCAGATGGCTTTTGAGGCTCCGCTCCAGGAGGATTGATCAAGATCTTGTCTTCCGAACTCCGGTAGATGATCCGAGGAGACCGGTGGTACTCTGGATAGTCCTTGTAAAAGTCATAGCGTGAATGCAAACGCGGCACTAGATAAGGACTTACTTCGACAGCCCCTTCCACGCCAAATTCTTCCGGATAGAGCTTAAAGGTCACATCTCCAATAGCCAGCTCATCCCCAAAGGCCAGTGGAAAAGTCGTTTCACTGACGAGTTTGTGGTTATGGTAGAGTTTTCCGGATAAGAGCTGGCAAGTCCATGTCTGCTCTTTTTTCACAAGGAGAAAGCGTACTGGATAGTGCAAGCGCACATCTGCACCCTTTTCATCTGCTACGAGAATTTCTTCCTTGTCTAACAGTTCATAGGTATGGACTTCTCCTGTCGCCAAGTAGCAGACCACATCCCCAAGGATTTTGCTATTTTCAAGCACACCCTTGTCTTCACCATACTGGTAGAAGATTTCTCCTTGACTCCATTGGAAATGAAGGGGATTTTCTTGCGAAGCCAGGGTCAACTGAGCTGTTTCTTGATTCGATACGGTGGCTGTTTTCCCCTCTTCTAGCGTTAGCTCATAGCGAAAACCTTTTTTATAGAGTATGATACGTTTTTTCATAGACTACTCCTTGTGGTCGCTAGACTCAGTCGAGCTTGCAGTTGTAGAAGACGAGCTTTCTGTTGAGGAACCTTCTGTAGACGAAGCTGTTGTTGAGCTGCTAGTGGAAGCTTTGGTTTCATCTGTCTCTGCTTCCAAGAGTTTAGAGCGGGCATCCCAGTATTTCTTGTATTCGCCCTCAAGCTCAGAGAGTTTCTTCTCGCGCTGTTCACCAGAGAGTTTTTCGCTATCACGTGTCGCCTTGATTTCTTTACGAAGGGCATAGATAATCAAGTCTGAATCGTCGATCCGCTTGGCTGTATCCAGCGCTTGGGTAAAGTCATGACGGCCGATATAGATCCAGTAGTGGAGATAGAGGCTGTCTGACTTGAGCGTAACATTGTTAAGGATGACCTTCTTTTGGTCCTCTGAGAAATTCAAGCCTTGCAAATAAGACGTCGCCAACTCATATTTCTGTGTCGTTGGAAGACTGCTTGGAGCTACTCCCTCTAGCTCATCGATCACACCGGTGTAGTCTACTTTGAGATAGGCTGTATCCGCTTGAAGCAACTTTTCTTTAAAGGGGGCTTGGAAAAAGACCAAATAAATCAAGGGCAAGAGTAAGAGGGCCACTACAGCTGAAAGCCATACTGTTGCCAACTTAAAGATTCGGTGTTGACGACTTGAAACCAAGGTCAAGGTCTTTTCTTCCTCTTCCTTGCGTTCTTGGTAGGCTTTCTCTAAGAGAGCTTTCATCTCTTCTAAGCTAGCAGCATCACGGATTTCTACCAAGAAATCAGGCAGATCTTCTAATTCAAGTGTGCCTTGATAGAGCTCCATGAAATCCCAGTCCCCAAAAAGAGTGACCGCATAGCACTTGGCCTGCCGCAAGAATTCAACCTGATCCCACTTGCGTGGCACCATCATTCCCGGCACCCCGCGATAAGCGATCTTGACTTGCGCATCCTTGGTCACAAACAAATTGATAGGATGCAACATAAAGGTCACCGGAAGCTCCAAGGCTGGCGCCAAATCCAAGACATTGATAGCTAGACGCAGACGGTCTGAAACCGGTAATGCCTGGATTTCTTCTGCACTCAAGCCTAGCGCGTCTGTCTGATAGGTCAGATGAATCTGGTCTTGATCCTCTGTCATGCTTTGCTCTAAAAACAAGGGATGATGGAGATCCAAAATCCATAAATTGCGTAAATCCTGGCTATCCACTTCTGAACGCTTAAGGTCCAGCCGCCAGCTCGTTTCTTCTTTTTCAAAACGGAAGACTTGTTCTTCCAGTGTAAATTGTTCTTCTTTCACCTTACCACTCCTCAATCTCGATCAGATCACCACTCGTGATCGGATACTCCTGTACCACCTTGCCTTCATCCAGCAAGATGCCTTTATTTACCACGCGCAACTGATACTTGCTTCTAGGCTCCATGGCAGACCCAAAGATCTGATCCAATTCCCGAATCAAGCGTCGCACCTCCATCCGCGTTGGGATTCGGAGGTCATGGCTTGCACCATTCATACGGAAGGTGACATTGATATGTTGGTCCATTTAGGCCTCTTTTCTATAGATTCGATAGGAAATATAGCCAGCAATCCCAAAGAGAAGAGCACTCCAAGCCAGCATTTGCAAGGCTGGAATAAAATCCGACAAGCTGGCCGAATTGTCCTCCACATTGGACTCGAATTTAGATAATTTTTGATTTTCAGGCTGGAACAGGTCCGCTTCAGGCCCTGTTTTTTTCTTTCCCTTTATAGCAGAAAACAACTGGCCGTCAGAATCGGTCAATTGTTTCTCTTGCTTGCGTTTTTCATCTGCTAATTTTTTCTGATCCTTCTCATTGAAAAGAGACTCAGTCGCATCCAATTGGCCCCCAAGTGTCTTTTCCTGCTCTGTCTCAAGACGTGAGTTGTTGACCTGCAGACGATTATCAATAAAATCATCTGCAGAAACAACAGCTACTGGTAAGAGACTAAAGACAAAGAGAAGATACATCATTTTTTTCATAAGCTTGATTCAATTTCCTTTGTTTGAGTAAACTTCTTAGGAATGAAGATATTGGCAACTGTCAAAAGGCCGAAGAAGACCAACAATCCGAAGAAGACGCCGATACCGGCTGTTTGTCCATCAAAGTAACCCGCAAACTGTCCTTCTAAAATAGAAAGGAGGTTGACATTTTTCACCAGTGCTGGAAGGCCTGACAAGGTCGCGGTCGTTCCGATCGCACTTGATAGGTAGACATAGCTGATCAACATGAAGAAGGCCAGTCCCATTCCAATCACACGGAAGTGTTTCAAGAGAAGGTATTGCAGTTGTACCAAGACAAAGCTTGCTAGAACCGCTAAGAATACCCATGAAGGTACATATTCACGACCAACAGAGAGTTGAATACTTGAAATCATTCCGATCACCAGTCCAAGGATGAGAGAAAGTCCCACAAGAACACCGACAGACAAGAGATCTGATTCTTGCAAACGATCGAGTTTGAAACGATCCTTAACCTTGCGAATGATTGGTTGAGTCGCAAAGAGATAAGCTGTGAAGAGGCTCAAGACTTCCAACATAAAGATCCAGATAAATGGACGGTAGACGTTGATAGTCGCTTTCACAGAAGACGATTTCTCTGCAACTGGATTTGACAAAAAGTCGAGCAGGACTTCATTTGGTACTCCGTTTTCATAGGCATTGTTGAAGACTTTACGGAAGGCTTCGACGAAGTTCCCGTTTTCAGACAATTCCTTGTCGAATTCACCCATCAAGCTCTCTGCATTGCTAGACAATTTCTCTGTATTGCCTTGAGCTTTTTCCAATTCTTTATTCAATTGGCTAAAGATTTCATTGGTAGAGTTAGCAGCTTCTACATTGCTACGAGATGAGCTCTTAACGCCTTCTGTCGAGCTCAATAATGACGTGTATTCAGAACCAAGGGCTGACAAATCTGCATCGGTCTTGGTTTGAGCCTGTGTCACTGTTTCTTGTGCAGATGAGATAGCTTCTAAGCGTTTTTGAAGGTCTGCATACTGTGCCAATTGATCGTTGATATTTTGGGTTAGATCTTTGTTAGTATTTTCGATTGCTTGAAGATTGGCCTGCAATTGTGGTCCCAAGTCTTGCAACTGTTGGAGTGTACCATCTAACTGGGCTTTCACACTCTTCGTTGCATCCCCAGATTCATCCGTTTCAATACTCTTACGGTAGTCCTTCATGTTACTTGAAACGGCAGCCTTCACGACATCGACCAAAGCATTTGTCAAATCCATATCTTCGATCGGATCATAGAGCGAATGACGATCTCCCTTGTCATCTTTTGGATAGTAGGCATCGATCAATGCTCCCGCACGTTGATAATCCAGGGCGATTTCACTAGCTTTCGATGCATAGTTAGCTACAGCTGTTTTCAAATCATCTGCAGATACGGTCACACTGGTTGAAGAAACTCCATTCACAAGAACTTCAACATCAATCGCGCTTGGCATAGCTCCTCCATCTTCAACGAGGTGAATTTGAATTTGTTTGCCATCTTTCAGTTCGACTTCCTGCTCACCACCACCTGCATAAGTCTGTCCATCATAGGTCCAAGTATCAACCTTGACTCCTGCAGGGACATGAATACTAACTTTCTGTTTCCCAGATTTAGCATTAAGGACATCCGCAACTGCCGTTGATTTGGCATCCACTTCTGTAGCCAATCGTTTTAATTCATCGGCATTCCCTTTTGCCTGCCCCTTCGTACCAGCAAAAGCACTATCAAAATTAATCGCTGCGTTGAGATTCCCATACTTATTCAAATTCAGACTAGCAGGGTCTAAAGACGGAAGTTTTTCAATCGCTTGACGAATGTCATCATCCGCTTTATCTCGAGCCTTGCTGATAGTTTCGATTTTTGGTTTTCCAAGCAAGGTACGAAGAGTGACTTTGTCTCCTTCTTTTAGACCATAGTAGTCAAGGATCTTCGTTTTTACAGAAGACTCGATGTTCTTTTCGTGCTCATCTAATTTGTCGCGTTCTGCCTTGATCCCTTTTTCGAGGTCTGCCACACGATCATTCACATCTTTTGTCAAGCCTGCATAGGTCTTGGTCCCTGAAGCATCTCCTTCTGTTTCAGTTGGTTGACTCAATTGTTTGGTAATTGCTTCTTGGTTTTGTTGTAGATTCTTATACAACTCTTGGGTCTTTTCACTGACAACAGACTGGTTCATAGACATCAGCTGGTTCATGAACTCTTCATGGCTGATCTTATCCTCAGAGCGTTGCTTGATCAATGTGTCGAAGTTTTGACCGTACTGATCCTGAGATTGGGTCAATTGATCAAAAGCCTGTGTATAAGACTCAAGGACTGTCTTCAAGGCATTATTCGACTCGACAGAAGACGTAGACAAGCTATAGAGACTTGGAAAGATATTCTTGGAATCCAAGGCCGAATCCAGCAAGTTGCTTCGGTATGAACCAATGTTGGTCGATTGGATTTTGTTACTTGTTTCCACGTTCTTCTGAGCTGTATAAAGGTTGCTCAAAATGCTAACCATATACATATCAACCAACTGGCTATTCAAGTCTGAAACGATATCTTTAGCGACTTTATTGGCCTCGTTTTCAACCTGAGAATTCCCAGCCGCATTGACCTTATACGTCACCGTGGTCTTCTCTGCATTAACCGCGTTCACTTCCAAGACCTTCTCTGAAAAGTCACTTGGAATGACAATCATCAACTGGTACTTGCCATCTGCAAGCCCTGACTCAGCGGCTCCACGAGGGAGTATAGACCAGTTTTGCGAATTATCCCGTTCGATATTCTTTACATAGCTAGCCCCAAGGTTGTATTCTTTATCATTCAGTTTGACCGCCTTGTCTTCATTGACAACCGCAATGTTGAGCTTAGTGTTTTCTGTCGTTTGCACGGTCTTTGCTTCGTTTTGCTTTTGGTTCTTTTGAACCGTCGTATAAAGACCCACTACAGATCCCATCAAAAGGAGCACAACCGCACTCTGACCGATGTATTTTAACCATTTTTTATTTTTAACTTCCATACCTTTTCCTTTTTCTAATTCATAGATACAAAATAGGGGTTAGGAATTAAGAATCTAACCCCTATTTTCTATATATCAAAAGACAAAAGGGTGATCTACCTACAAGAAGTAAGATCACCTCCAAGACTATCTTAGTGGATTTGTGCAGCGATATCTTGGTCAGTTTGTTCAACGATATCAGCGACTTTGATCAATTGAGCGTTGATGTCTTCCAACAATTGAGCGAATTGTTTGATTTTTGGAGACAATTCGTTGAATTGTGCTTCAAAGCTATCAAATGCAGATCCATCCCAGTTTGCGTCGATGACTTGTTGTTCATGAGTCAAAGTGTTAAGGATTTGATCGATTTCTTGAGAACCTTGTGCATAGCGTTGTGCTGATTGACGTAGTTCTTCTGGAGTTAATTTAATTTGAGCCATATGTTTCTCCTTTTGGGCTGATACCCTTATATTTTTTCCATAAACAATACATTTTAGTACGAATTAGTAAAATGCCAGATAACTGTATATTTTACCTTTTGCTCCCTTTTTGTATTATTTACTTAAAAATATCTTAATGAAATATTGCCAGAATGTCAAGTTTAGAGAGCTAACTGATAAAACATTGTAACTTTGTTACGATTGTGTAACATTTTGTCACAAACCTGTAATATATTTTCTGAATTCCTTGCCCCAGTAGTCTCCAACTAGTATTATTTCCGGAAAGAAAAGAAGACACTCTGTCCTTTTATATTAACTCAACACATAGATAAAAAATGTTGATTTTAGGTGTTTTTAAAAGCAAATTTTGAAGATTTTTGTATATTTTTTCATTTTTAAAACTTTTATGGTATAATGAAACCTGTTCAAAACTTGTTTCATACAAGATCGAACACCATTAACCTATAAGGAGTATATATGAAAAAATTTCTACTTGCCTCTGTCTGTCTGCTAGCTCTTACCGCTTGTAGCCAAGGCCAACAAGGTAAAGGAACTACTGCCGCTTCTTCCAAGCAAGAGGCCACTCAAACCAAAAAGGAGCAAGTCCAAACCAAGACCTTTGTTAGTGACCTCGGCGATCACCACCAAAACAAAATTCAAATTGGCTACAAGAATGAGGAAATTGTCTCTTTTACTTTCCTTAGTTTTGAACCCATTTCCTCAGATTTGCAAGACATGGATCTTCCTGAATTAAAGGAAATCTACCAAGAAGAATTAGAACATAGCGATATCTATAAAACCTTAAATGGTAAGCCTGGACTTAGCTTCCGCATTCAAATTTCAAAAGATAAACAATCCTATGCTAAAGTCTTACAGGCTGACTTCTCAAAAATCAAGAAAGATGAGTTTGCTACCATCTACGGAGATCAAGGGGAGGAAGAAAGAGCCGAGTTCAAGAAATACCTCAATGGCAAACCTCAAGATCTCTTTACCTATTTCAAAGATCAAGGTCTCAAAGAAGAAAAATAAAAAGAGCTTCCTGAGTTTCATCACCACACTGGTGAGGGCTCAGAAAGCTTTTTCTTATTTGTTCAAGATTGAAAGAGTTTCAAGGAGATTGTCCGCATGAACTTCGATGGTATCTCCTGTCGCTTTGATTTTCACTTCAACGATGCCTTCAGCTGCTTTCTTACCAACTGTTACGCGGATTGGAAGTCCAATCAAATCACTATCGCTGAATTTGACACCAGCGCGTTCATTTCGGTCATCCACCAAGACTTCGTAGCCTTTATTCACCAAGGCTTCTTCGATCCGATCGGTCAAAGCAAGGCTTGCTTCATCCTTAACATTGACTGGAATCAAATGCACATCAAATGGCGCCAATTCTTTAGGGAAGTTAATTCCCCAAGCGTAACGGTACTCCCCTTTTGGAGTCTTATTGACAAAGAGGCGTGCATGTTGCTCCATAACGGCTGAAAGAAGACGGCTGACACCGATTCCGTAGCAGCCCATGATGATTGGAACTGCACGACCGTTTTCGTCTAAGACATCTGCTCCCATGCTAGCGGAGTAGCGTGTACCGAGTTTGAAAATGTGACCGATTTCGATCCCACGTGCAAAGTTCAAGATCCCTTTCCCATCTGGTGAGATTTCGCCTTCACGAACTTCACGGATATCGACGTATTCTGCAGTAAAGTCACGTCCTGGGTTGACACCAGTCAAGTGGTAGCCTGTTTCATTGGCACCGACTACTGCATTGCGGCTGTCTTGGACCTTGCGGTCTGCGATAATCTTAACATTTTCAGGAAGATCTACTGGACCGAGAGAGCCAAAATCAGCTCCTAATAATTCTTTCACTTCCACTTCGGTTGCAGGTTCAAAGAAGTCTGCGCCGAGGTGGTTTTTCAACTTCACTTCATTGAGCTGATCATTACCTACGAGAAGGGCTACAACAGGCTCACCATCTGCAATGTAAACCAAAGTCTTGATAGTAGCTTCTTCTGGAACATCCAAGAATGCAGCTACTTCATCAATCGATTTGACACCTGGTGTTTCCACGCGTTTCACTTCTTCTTCCGCTACGACACGGTTACTTGGCTTGTATTCGTTAGTAGCCATCTCCAAGTTGGCAGCATAGGTTGATTCACTTGAATAGGCAATGGTATCTTCACCAGAGACCATCCATTTGAGCAATTCTGCTTTGATTTCTTCTTGGACTTCTGCTGGGATCTCATCAAAGGAAGCCACCGATTTGTCTAAAACAACCCAACGGTCCAAGTCTGTACGAGCAGGCGTCACAGCCATAAACTCTTGGCTATCTTTTCCGCCCATAGCACCACCATCACCGATGATGGCTTTGTAGTCGATACCACTGCGGGTGAAGATTCGCTCATAAGCTGCCTTGTACTCATCATAAGTGACATCCAAGCTATCGTAGTTGGCATGGAAGCTATAACCGTCTTTCATGATGAACTCACGGGTCCGAAGAAGACCGTTCCGTGGGCGTTTTTCATCGCGGTATTTTGGTTGAATTTGGTAGAGATTCAACGGCAATTGTTTGTAAGATTTTACGGAGTCGCGCACAATAGCGGTAAAGGTTTCTTCGTGAGTTGGACCTAAGATAAAGTCAGAGCCTTCACGGTTTTTCAACTTATAGAGGTCTTCCCCGTAAGTTTCGTAACGACCAGATTCACGCCAGAGATCCGCACTCAAAAGGGCTGGAGCTAGCATTTCTACTGCTCCAATTTTTTCGAATTCTTGGCGCATAATGCCTTTTGCTTTTTCAATCACTCGATTAGCTAATGGCAGATAAGAATAGACACCAGCTGATACTTGGCGAACATAACCTGCACGCAACATCAAAGCATGGCTAATGACTTGAGCATCGCTTGGCATTTCGCGAAGCGTTGGAATCAACATTTTACTTTGTTTCATGGACAATATCCTTTTCTATTTCAAAAATAATTTCATAATATCATTCCAGGTGACAGCAATCATCAAAATAACCATTACAGCTACACCTGCAAGCGTCATATAGGTTTCTACTTCCTGTTTCAGTGGCTTTCTCCGGACGACCTCGATCAAATTGATCAAGATTTTTCCTCCATCCAAAGCCGGAATCGGGATTAGATTGAAGATGCCAATATTAATAGAGAGCATGGCCATAAGAGATAACACTGCCGGAATCCCTAATTGAGCAGCTTGTGAGCTGGCATTGTAGATGGCAACCGGACCACCCAGTTTATTGAGACTAAAGTGGAAAATAATATCTTTCAAAGCTCCCAAAATCCGTGTCGCTGTATTCCAGGTATCTGTAAAACCAGACAAGAGTTTATCTACAAATCCTGTCTTGAGGCCGTTTGTCACACCCAGATAGTAACGATCCCCTGACTTGGTTGGCTTCACTTTGACTTCTTTTTCTTGACCGTCTGTCTTGACTTTCAGGGTCAATTCAGGAGTCGTCTTGCTGTCCTTGGTTGCCTTCTCGACAGCATCTGTCAGTTCATCCCAGTTGCTAACGGTATCGTTGTTGACTTGAAGGATCTGAACAGTGCTTTTGACACCGACCTTAGCAAGCGCCCCATCGGGTGCCACCTGAACATTGTTGCTGTAGTAGTCAATCGCACCACCGCGCATAAAGGCTAAAAGTGAGTAGACGACAATACTGAGGATAAAGTTGTTCATAGGACCCGCAAAGTTGGTGATTAATCGTCCCCAAATGCTGGCATTCTGATACTGAACATCTCTCGGTGCAATCCGCACTTCTGTCCCATCTTCTTCAACGATAGTCGCATCATGATCAACACTATAGGTCTTGGTCTCATCGAGAACCAAGCCCGTAATTTCCAGTTTGTCTTCAAAGTCAAACTGGGTAACATTCATGGGAAGGGCTGTCTGATCCAGATTCTTTCCAGAAAGATTGATCCGGACGACCTTACCAGCTTCATTTACTGTCAAGCTGACAGGCGTTCCGGTTTTAATCTCAGCTGTATCCTCACCCCAGCCAGCCATACGAACATAGCCACCTAAAGGTAGAATGCGAATGGTATAAGCTGTTCCATCTTGACCAATATGGGCAAAGATCTTGGGTCCCATCCCGATCGAGAATTCTCGCACTAGGATGCCCGATTTTTTTGCAAAATAGAAATGACCAAACTCGTGAACGAGAACGATCACTCCAAAAATAACTATAAAGGCAATAAACTGCATCGTTCTATACGTGGTTTCCTTTCTATCTCTTCTGTCTTAGAACAAGCCCAAGAAATGCATCAAGGGAAAGACAAAAATCAAACTATCAAAGCGGTCTAGAACACCGCCATGTCCTGGAATAAATTTCCCAGAATCCTTGACACCGAAGTGGCGTTTAATCGCACTCTCTACCAGATCTCCAAACTGACCTGCAATACTAAAGAGGATGGTAAAGAAGATCATAGCAAGAAAACCATGTCCACCTGCCACAGAGCGATCCACGATCATATAGATCACAGTTACCGCAACTGCAGACAAGATTCCCCCAAGACTGCCTTCAATCGTTTTATTAGGAGAAACCGCAGGCATGAGCTTGCGTTTCCCAAACCGGCTTCCTACCAGATAAGCACCTGAATCTGTAGCCCAGACAATAAAGAGGGCTAACAAAACCTTATCAATACCAGCGATTCGCGCATCTACTAAGGAATGAAAACCAAGTCCAACATAAAAGCTAGACGCAATGGGATAGACCACATCTTCATAATTGTAATTCTGAGCAAGAACAGTTGTTCCCATGAGAGTCAAGACAACCAAACCATAAGCAATCATATTGCCATCTGCTGGAAGGTAAGGGAGGTAGTCCTCGATCGGCAAAGTCAGGACGAAGGCCGCTAACATGGCCAGCGCTCCTTCAAAGGTCGCTGTCTCAAGCCCCTTCATCTTGAGCAATTCATGAACCCCTAGCATGGCGATCAAGCCAATCACAATCTGGAAGAACACCCCTCCAACCATTACTGTTGGAATGAAAAAGAGCAGGGCAATTCCTCCAAAAATCACACGTTTTTGTAAATCTTTCGTCATCATCTTCTCCTAAACACCGCCAAATCTCCGATGGCGATGGCTATATTCTACTATGGCACTTCGTAGTGCTTCCTCTCCAAAATCTGGCCACATCACATCTGTGAAATACAACTCACTGTATGCCGCTTGCCAAGGGAGGAAATTACTCAAACGGATCTCTCCGCTGGTGCGGATAATCAAATCCGGGTCCCTTAGGACACGTGGCAAACTCTCGGTATAGAGAGAATCTGCGATCATCTCTTCTGTGATATCTTCTGGGCTAAACTTCGCATCCAAGACTTCTTTGGCGATCTGCTTCACGGCCTGGGTGATCTCAGCACGTCCACCATAATTGAGCGCGAAATTCAGGATCAAGCCTGTATTGAGATGGGTCATCGCTTCTGCTCTTTCCAAAGCCTCCAGCGTTTCTTTTGGTAATTTCTTGGTATCACCGATCATTTGAATCTTGACATTATTGCGATGCAATTCAGGGACAAAGCGATCATAAAACTCGACCGGCAAGTGCATGATGAACTTGACTTCATCTTCAGGGCGTGTCCAGTTTTCGGTCGAAAAGGCATAGACAGTCAGGACCTGAACCCCCATATTTTTTGCTGCAATCGTCACTTCTTGGAGAGCTTCCATCCCTGCCTTATGACCGAAGACGCGCGGTTGCATCCGCTTTTTCGCCCATCGACCATTGCCATCCATAATGATCCCAATGTGTTTCGGGACTTCTAAAGGGATCTCGATTTTTTCTTTTTTCTTAAAACGAAACATGTTTTTCTACCTATTTCAATATTTATCGCTTCATTATACCATAAATCCCCATAAAATAGGGACTCTGGCCTCTTTTTTGAACCAGCAGGACTTTCCTTCATCACATCGTCCTATTTGCCCACCAAAAAAGAGGCCTTTGCCTCTTCTTTGATGATTATTCTTCGATGGCTGAATCGGCATCTGAGCTAGCGCTTTCTGTAGCAGTAGCTGAGATTCCTTCTGATACAGGAAGAACTGTTTTGATCGCTCCCAATTCAAAGGTCAGGTAGACACCATCAACATCCAAGACAACGGTCTTGCGATCTGTATCGACTTCATCGATGGTTCCGTACAAGCCACCAATCGTGATGACTTCATTTCCTTTTTGAAGTTTATTCAAACTTTCCATCCGTTTTTGATACTGTTTCTTTTGGCTACGGCTCATGAAGTACATCAAACCGACCATAAGAACGAGCATAATTAGCAAACTTCCGCCTTGCATATGTTTCTCCTTTAATTTTCATATATGCTATACTATATCAAATTTCGCCCGTCTTTTCAAGTTTTCCCATCCTCTTCAAGTAAAATCAGACTCCAGTCTCAGAGAAGAGGCAAGTTTTGATGAAAAAGAAAAAAACCACGAAAAGTGGGCTACTGACTAGTCAATCGTAATGCCATACTTTTCATGATTCTCATCATACCAATCAATCAAGGCCAAAGCCGTTTGATAGGTAATATTTTTGATTTTACTCGTTCCCTTCGTCAAAGTCGCTAGGCTCATTTTGCTGATGTTTGTTTCAGTTGCGACACGATAGCTCGTCAAGCGACCGTCAACCATCAGTTGAACAACGGCTTCCACTTTTCTGTATTCGGGAGTTGAGTAGATATCAATTGTATTGCTCATCTTACTTCCATTCCTCAAATTTTATTCTTGTATAGATTATATACTTATTTTCTTTATTTATTAATAATTTTGCTCAAATTGGATTAATTTCACTAATTATTGATGTTTTTTTGCCCCAAATAGGAGGATTTTGGCCTTATACGGCGAATAATTTCCCCCAGGTGGGAAGAAAAAATAAAGACTGCTATATGATAGCAGTCTCTATTTTTCACAAACTAATTCGCCTTAATCTGCTTGTTTATCAGCGTTTTCTTCCTTCTTTGTGTCTTTTTCTCTGATCACAAGGACACCATCTTCCATGTCTGCTTCGAGATGTTTGGCATCCAAGTTATCCAAGTGGAAGTCTGTGACTTTGTCACGGATTTGTTGTTCAACTACCCGACGGAGTGGACGAACACCCATCACTTCATCATAACCTTCTTCAGTCATGTATTCTTTAGCTGCATCGCTCACTGCCAAGTCGATTTCTTTCTTAGAAAGGGTCTTATTGACATCTACCAACATCAAATCAACAATCTTAGAAAGATCTTCCTTGCTCAAGTGTGAGAATTCAATGACAGCGTTGAAACGGTTCAAGAATTCTGGACGGAAGTAAGGTTTCAAACGATCCATGAGTTCTGGTTTATCCGCATCTTCTGTCAAGTTGGCTTCGTAACCAAAGCCAGCGTTTGAAGTGGCGATAATCACAGTGTTCTTGAAGTTGACCGTATTCCCTTGACCATCTGTCAAACGACCATCGTCCAAAACTTGGAGGAGAAGGGTGATCACTTGAGGATCCGCCTTTTCAATTTCGTCAAGAAGGACGATTGAGTAAGGGTTACGACGAACACGTTCTGTCAAAGTATTGCTATTGTCATCATAACCAACATAACCAGCTGTTGTACCAATCAATTTAGAAACGGCTGTACGGTCGCTGTATTCTGACATGTCCAAACGGATGATGGCATCTTTGGTTCCGAACATATCAAGAGCCAATTGTTTAGCCAATTCCGTCTTACCGACACCAGTCGGACCTACAAAGAGGAAGCTACCGATTGGACGGTTCCCTTCGTCAAATCCTGCACGGTTCCGACGGATAGCACGCGCTACTGCTTCAACGGCTTTATCTTGACCGATAACCTTAGTTTGCAAACGGTGACCCATATCTTTCAAACGTTCGATATCAGTTGCACCCATTTGAGACACTGGAATACCAGTCATCCGTTCTACAGATTCAGCCACATCATTGATTGTTGCTGTTACTTTATGGTCTTCCGTATGGTTTTCAATTTTCTTTTCAAGTTCTTCGATACGAACTTTTGCTTTCAAAGCTGCTTCGTAATCTTCTTTAGCTGCAGCTTCTTCTTGTTTGGTTTTTTCTTCTTCAATTTCATGTTCCACAGCATGGACATCTGTTACTGGATGTTGGGCTGCCAAGTGAGCAGCTGTCACATCGACCAAGTCAATGGCCTTATCAGGCAAGCTACGTTGTGGAATGTATTGGATCGAATAATCAACTGCTGCTTTCAAAACTTCATCTGGCAAGATGACATTGTGGTGTTTTTCATAAAGATCACGGATCCCTTGGAGGATCTTGAAAGTATCTTCGGCTGATGGAGCATTGACTTTCACTTCGTTGAAACGACGAGCAAGAGCCGCATTCTTCAAGATGGTGTTACGGTATTCATCTTGAGTAGTTGCCCCAATGACTGTCAATTCCCCACGTGAAAGAGCAGGTTTGATGATATCCGCAAGACCTTTAGATCCTTGACCATCACCTGTGCTGCCTGCACCAAGGATTTGATGGATTTCATCAAAGAAGAGAATGACATTTCCCATAGCCTTGACTTCTTGGATCAGATTTTGAATATTTTCTTCAAAGCTACCACGGTATTGCGTACCAGCTTCTAGACCAGAAATATCAATCGAGATGATTTCTTTGTTTTTGATAGCCGCTGGAACATCCCCGTTCACAATAGCTTGTGCCAAACCTTCTACAACTGCTGTTTTACCAACACCGGCATCCCCTACAAGGACAGGGTTGTTCTTGGTACGACGAGACAAGATTTCAGCAGTTTCTTGAATTTCTTTATTACGTCCGATGACCGGATCCAATTTTCCTTCACGAGCTTCTTCGGTCAAGTTACGACCAAGTTTTGCAAGGATCCCATCTTGTTTCATTCCTTTACCTTGATGGTGTTGCACTTGCTCACTTCCTTCATTTGGAAGTTGACCAGTTTGGCGGTAAATAGCGAATTCTTCTGGTGTCACTTCACGACCGTTGATCATGTAGCGACGGCTTTCAGAACGAAAACCACCCATGTTTCCCATTAGTTGATTGAAAAGATCATCCATATTGTTAAAGTTGTTGTTCATAGTTGTTACCTCGTTTTACATAATTTTAATTCATTCTTGAAAATTAGCAGACCAATTGGCTGCTGTTTGGTTTTTTACATAATTTTAATTCATTGATTTAATAATAGCCCTACAGGCTAACAGTTTCTATTTTCCCTTTTATCAATTAGTTGTCTTAATTCTGGAAATAGCATATTACCATCTCCTTTCCACTATTGATCTTGTAAACTCTTGAGATTTTCCAACCTCTTTTTGTTTACATAAATTATTATAACGCAGACTGATTTCTTTGTCAACACTTTTTTACATAATTTTTTAAAATTCATAAAAAAATCTGGATGTCATTCCAGATTCCACATTTTATAGAAGTTCTTGGCTAGATAGATTTAAATTCCCCAGCTTTTTCTTGAATAGCCGTCTGTACATTTTTAGCAAATTGCCCCACCATGGATTGGTCCAGTTGCTTTCCGACTACTTGGACGTCTTCTTCAGCTACTGTTGCAATCGCAGTCAATTCATCATTGAAGCGTTTCTCGACTCCTGCCTTACAGGTCAATAAAATGGGGGCATAGACAACCCGTATTAATTCTTTTTCAAGTTTCTTTCTGCTTTCGATGATCCTCATCTTATCTTTCATATCTAAATCAAAGAAATCTTTGACAGGACTATCACCCATACTTCCTCCTCTTCTATACTATGAAACTTTATCTTGTGCAATTTCCTCTTCCAACTGGCATCTCTCTTTACGGTAGGATTGCCATAAATTCTCTTCTTCAGTGTCGATCTGTTTTATGGCTACTTGCGCTGCATCTCTAGCTTCGAGATCATACTCTTCTATACAGCGATGGAGGGACTCCCATGCACAACTGACATCAACCTCCTGCTTTTGTAAAAAGGAAGCTGCCATCGCATACTCTTCTTCCAGCATCTGGGTGAAGAGCTGCTGTTTTCTTTCTACTAAGCAACGCTTTTCATCTAGCTCCAAGCGCGCTTTTTGAAATTCTCTTTCCAAGTGATCTAGTTGCTTTTCCCTTTTCGAAGGAGTAGATGACATTAATAAGCTAGTTGTTCCCATTGATTCATTTCTCCTGCAATTTCTTGATCTTTTGCTTTTAAGAGCTCAATTCCTGCATTCACTTGCTCGTTTAAAGCATGGAATTCATTCGATAAGGACTGATATGCAGCCAAACGATTGTCGAATCTTTCTCTTACTTCAGTGACAACTGTTTGCCTTGTCGCACCAGCCTGTGCATAGGCCTCTTCTACTTCCGCAAGATTGAGAATGAAGCCTTTCGGAACGGTCTGTAAGACTTTCTCCAAAGCTTCTAAATCCGCATCCAGTTGTGACTTAGATTTCTGAGCTTGCTCCAGCCCTTCATCCACTACTCGAATCAGCTCATCAGAAGCCAAGCGCGCCTGCAAAGCATCGAGATAGATTTGTTCACTTGAACTCAGTCCACCACCTGTTTTTTGTAATTTATCCTTTAGGCGATAGTAAACCTTCATCCGCTCTTCAATGATTTCCTTCCGAGTGATGGCTTCCGTTCCCTTTTCAAGAACCAAATTCCCATCCTTATCATAGATATAACCATGCATCATGTGTTGCAGGCCAATATTTTTCAAATTCTTCGTTTTGAGGTGCTTAACAATCCCACTGGCACCCTTGCTTCCAGAATCTGGATAGCCCAAACTAACCAAATCTTTATGGTCAATGTGGTTGTAGATCTTATACTTCAGCGCATCTATACGCGCTTTTTGCTCTGGTGTTAAGATGGAGTAGGCATTAGGACCATTGTATAGATGGACGGTCCCAATATGAGAAGCTTCCTCTTCCGTCAAACAGGCAAGAGCATACTGAATATTCATAGATCCCAGAGAGTGACCATATAGATCAATCTTGGCATTGGGGTATTTTCGGATCACCTCTTTCAAATGAGCTGCAGCATCTTTAAATTGCGGAGGTGGGAAAGTACCGTTTTCGTCATTGTATTTTTTTAAAAAAGCAGCTCCTATTAAAGTAGGAAATCTAACCTGTTCTTCGGCTGTCCTTTCTGCAAAAAATCCGACCATATCTGATGCTTTTTCCTGTACGAAATTGCTGACAGGATTGTCCATCGCTTTTTGTATGAACCTGCCAACGGGAGTGGCCTCCGGTGGAAGATTAACTGATGTAGGAATAATTGCATCTTCAAGAGCTTCTACAGCATTGTTAAAACCATCTTTAGCCTTATTTCGCGCATAATTCTTCGCATATTCTGTTGCATACTCGCTCGCACCACCAGGGTTCAAAATATTGGAAGCTGCCGGCAAATCTGTCTTTACCCAATCCGTAAACGTATCATGGAGTAATTTTTGTGTACTTATTTCAGTTTCAGATCCCTTCATCAAAACTGTCACGTCATGGATCTGGGCGCGCGCATCATCTGAAGCAGTATAGGGGACTGCTTTTTGTTTTTCACCTTGACCATTGTTAGTAAGAACGAAGACCTGCTCCTCATTGTCATTTACATTATCATAGATGTGAGCGGTATGGCCTATATAATATTTTCCATTTTCAATAGTTTGCTTTTTCCCAATTTCTGATGGAACATATTCTAATAAAGCCACCTCCTTATGTAGATAATCTGAATCTATTGAATTATTGTCCATAATTTTTCCCTTCTAAAAGTTCGTCCAACTCTGTAGGTGTACTGGATGCCGCAACATGATATAATCCTGATTCCTTTTCTATTACTACCATATCAACAATCAACTTATCATCATTATTAATAACAATCTCAATATTAATCCCTTCCATTGGATTATATTTCAATTTATCTTTTAAAATCCTATAAGTCTTTATTTTCCCATTTGGAGTCAGTGCTTCCGGGTCCAGGTTTTTTAGATATTCTTCAATCGCTACTTTCATCTTCTTACTCTCTGCGATTTGAATCATTTCTTGTTTCTTGGCAGATTGTCCATTAAAAAAGCTACAGCCTCCTAAGCTCAGGCTAAATACTACCATTATCAACACAATTAATTTACTTTTTTTCATCTTCTTCCCATTTCTTTCTCTAGTTTTCTTAAAATTTATTATACAAAATTCCATCAACGTCTGAAATGTTACTTTTGTTAAAAAATGTTGCTAAATCGTTACAAGCACTAGCTATTGATGTAACATACCAACTTTGATTCAGAAATGTTTCTATTTTCCTATATTAGGGGTATTTACCTGAATGAGTTTATTTCCCAGTCTTTTCTGCTTTACTTAACAGATCACTTAATTTTGCTGAAATACCATAACTACCTGCTTCGAACTGTCCTGAATCTTCCATTTGAACAGTCGTATCGATCGTTAACTTTTTATCGCCATTGATAACGAGAGATACATTCATGCCTCCCATTGGATTGTATTCCAATTCACCTTTTATCAGGGTATAGGAGTGAATGACTCCTTCTGAAGAGAAAGCTTTAGGATCGATACTGATTAACAAGTGTTTTATCGCTCGCTCCATTTTCGTGCTTTCTGCAATCTGAATCATTTCCCTTCTCTCAGCAGCTTTATCCGTAAAAAGACTGCAACCTCCTAGAAACAAAGTCAGTAAGAATAGTAGTACAAATCCTTGTTTTTTATCAGTCATATTTCCCTCTCACTTATATTATTCGTAATGATTTTTAAAAAATGACCCAATTTTTAAGAATTTTTTCCAGATTCTAAAAAACACACCCTTACTGGGTGTGTCTCCTGTTAAATCATATATTCGACGCTATAAGTGGCATCGGATAAAATCCGTGAAAGGAATTGTTTGGTTCGCTCTTCCTTTGGACTGTTGAAGAATTCATGCGGTTCATTTTCTTCGATGATGTGTCCGCCATCCATAAAGATAACGTGGTTGGCTACATCACGCGCAAAGCCCATCTCATGGGTTACGACAACCATGGTCACTCCTTCTTGGGCCAATTGCTTCATGACATCTAAGACGTCACCGACCAACTCTGGGTCTAACGCTGAAGTCGGTTCATCCAGCAAGATCACGTCTGGTTTCACTGCGATGGCACGCGCGATTCCGATTCGTTGCTGCTGGCCCCCTGACAATTGAGAAGGATAGTAATCCTTGTAAGCGAGGAGACCAACTTTTTCAAGGGCTGATTCTGCCCGTTGGATGGCTTCTTCTTTTGGAATCTTCCGAGCTACAACCAGTCCTTCTAGGATATTTTCAAGCGCTGTTTTATTGGCAAAGAGATTGTAATGCTGGAAGACAAAGGCTGTCTTTTGCCGGATTTCTAGAATCTCTTTTTTGCTGAGTTTTGAGAGGTCATATTCTTTTCCACCTAAGGTTAGGTGGCCTGTATCTGCCTTTTCCAAGTGGTTGAGGCAGCGAAGGAAGGTTGTTTTTCCTGATCCAGACGGCCCCAAAATAACGACGACATCCCCTTGGTTGACCTTGAGATTAACATCTACCAGGACCTGGTGGTCCTTAAATTTTTTCGATACGTGTTCTACTTCTAACATCTTCTTATTTCTCCTTCTTCTATGCGAGTGTCAGGCGTTTTTCTAAGCGATTGAATCCCCACTGAATCACCCCACAAATGACAATATAAAGAATAAAAATCACTAGATAGGATTCAAAATATTGATAGCCATAAGAGGCTTCGACCTTGGCAATGGCGGTGATATCCTTGATCGTCATGACAAAGACAAGGGAGGTTCCTTTGACCAAGTTGATAACCAAGTTACACAAATTGGGCAGGGCTGAACGCAAGGCTTGTGGAAAAACAATGCGGATATAGGCTTGGCGATTGGTCAAACCAATGGCTTGCGCTGCTTCTAGCTGGCCCTTATCCACCGTCAGAATGGCTGACCGGAGAATTTCAGCAAGACTCCCTGTTGTCATCAAGCTAAAGATGATAAAGGCATAGTAAATGGGATTGATCTCAAAGACATTAAAGTGACTACCAATACTCTTAAAAAAGCTATTTAAGAGGCTGGGAAAGAGACTATAAAAGAAGAGAATCAAGAGAATCGGAGGTGTCGCGCGGATAAAGGCTAAGTAAATCACTGAGAAACTGCGAACACCTTTGACCTTATAAATCTGACCGAGTGCCAAAAAGAGGGCTGGAAGAAAACTCAAGAGAATCGATACGACCATGATCAGAAGGGTCACTGGAACACCACCCAAGGTGGCTAGAAATGCTTTACTAATAAAATTGAAATCCATAAGCTACCTTTCTGTTACACTGAGTCGTTTCTCAAGGAGTTGAGCGGAGAAGGAGATCACAAGGGCAATTCCCCAGTAGATCACTGCTACAGCTGTATACGTTTCGAGGGAATAATTCCCAAGATTGCGGCTGATCAAGTTGTTGCCTGCTCCCATGATATCGATAAAGCCAATGGTATAAGCCAAAGCGGCATCGCGCATAAGGTTCAAGATGGCAGTCGTCATATTTGGAAGAGCTACGCGAAAGGCTTGGGGAAGGACAATCCGCCAAATGGTTTGAGCTGGCGTCAAGCCGATACTCAAGCCTGCTTCCATCTGTCCTTTTGGAATGGCCAAATAGGCTGCCTTGAAGACCTCAGAGATCATAGCGGCAAAGAGAAGAAACATGGCAACAAGGACAAAGACAAACTTGGACCAGTGGTCAATGTCAATGCCCAACCACCAGTTCAAAAATTGGGGGAGTCCATAAAAGACCAAAAAGAGCAAGACAATCGGAGGGGTACAACGCAAAGTAAAGACATAACCTTTTGCAAGACCTGCTCCTACCTTATCTTCTGATACTTGTGCCCAGGTCAAAACCAAGCCAAATGCAGAACCGAAAACCGTCGTTAAAACCATCAAAGCTAGGGTCGCTGGTAGAGCTTGGACCAAGGTTGGAAGAAATGACCAAACCTTGGAAATGTCGTATGAGACCATGTTTCTTTTCCTTTCTGTATCCGTATAGAAATAAGGAAGCTGGGGCTATGCGCACCCAGTTCCATCTTATTTCTCTTTATCTACATAACTGAAGACATCTTCACCGAAATATTTTTTCGACAATTTAGCAAGTGTGCCATCTTTTTCCAATTCTTTGATAGCCTTGCTGTATGCTTCCGCAAATTTTTCGTTTTTCTTATCCTTATGGATCAATGGGTAAGTTGGAATTCCTTTGTAGGCAAACCAGCTAAGTTTGTCCGCGTATTGGTGGTAAGAACCATCTTTATCTGTGACAGCTTTTTCAAAGGAAAGTTTGATGTCAAAGAAGGCATCGTAACGTCCTTCAAGAACCCAAGCATAGGCATCTGCGACTTTGAAAGATTCCGCAGCTGTTAATTCGATTTGTTGGTCCTTATGCTTTTCATTGTATTCTTTAATAACATTCCACTGCGCATTTTGTGGTGAAATTGGAACCAATTTTCCTTTTTCTTTAGCAAAGTCATCGATGTTCTTGTATTTATTCGCATCTTCTTTCCGTACGGTAAATCCGATGATACTTGCTCCAATTGGTTCTTTTGGAATGATAAATTTCTTAGCACGTTCTTCGGTATACCAAGCTCCTTTGGTTCCGATATCGTATTTACCAGATTCTAGACCGATTAAGAGATCGTCATCACTTGTTCCAGTGTACTCAAACTTGTAGTCTGGTAGTTTTTCGTCAATGGCTTTGAGAACGGCTACTTCATAGCCATCTGATTCTCCTTTTTCATCAACGAAATCATACGGTACATAGTTTTGAGTGTGGGCTACTTTCAAGGTTGTTACCTTGTTCGTTCCTGTTGAGCCTTTGCTGTCGTTTGCATGGTTTAAGCTCCGTCCAAGAATGGTTGCACCTGCAATGGCAAGTACTGCTACTCCACCGATAATCCATGTTTTTTTACTCATACTCTGTTCTCCCTTTTCTATTTTCCTTATTCTGCTGCAGCTTCACGAACCCATTCGATTCGTTCTTCATCAATGTCACTTGGAATCGTACAATCGGCACCGATGACCAAACCTGTGGTTCCGGTTTCTGCGATGATGCGTTTGGTTTCTGCTTGGATCGCAGCCTTATCTCCTGTGTAAAGAAGACCATTTTTACCATTTTCAAAGCCACCAAGAACCGTGCGTCCACCGAAGATTTCGCATCCTTCTGCTAGGCTGATTCCTTCTGGTCCGACTGCCCAGTTAATGACTTGGGCTGGGTAGTCTGTGAAGAGATGGATATCATTGCGAGCTCCTTCGTAGCCACAGATATGAAGAATATTTACGCCACCGGCTTCATTGGCCGCCTCTAAGACATGGAGTTCACTCGGTGCAATAATGTTTTTATAGACTTCTTGTGTAACCCGCGCATCTTGGATACTTTGAACACTGAGGTAGATCCCGTCTGCTCCTGCTTCTTTAATAATTCGTTGGCTCAAACTTGCAATATCTTGGCCAATTGTATCCAATACTTTTTTAAGAGTTGCTGCATCTTGATCGATAAAGTTGGCGATCAAGTCATCTCCTCCTGAAACTTCTCCGACCAACCATTTGAAGTAGGTCACTGGAGCAAAGATATTGTAGATAGCCACAATGTCTTCTTCAAAACCGGCACGGATTTTTTTAACGAGCTCTACTTGCTCTGTGATCCATGGATGATCTGCTCCGAGTGGTTCAATCCCTGCTAAGTCAGAGATATTTTCAAGGCCTTTGTGAATGGCTGGATTTGGATAAGCAAAGTAACCATCACTCATGAGTTTGACAAAGTCTGGTTTGACCTTGTGAAGGAAGTTTTTATGGCCATTCAGGTTTTTTTCAATAATTTCCGGATTTGAAAATCCTTTCAACCATTCTTCTTCTGTTGTAAAATGATGCCAAAATCCAACTGGCACACGGTCAACCGCTTCTCCTTTAAAAGCTTTTAACACTAATTCTCTTTTTGATGACATGTTCTTACCTCGTTCTATTCTTTTCTTGTTTGTTATCTTATCACTTCGATAATTGTTTGACTAATATATATTTTTTATCAAGCTCTTCATCTTTTTTTATCACTGATCTTCAAGGAGTAGAATTCCTGCTAGGTCAGATGGGCGGATGAGGGAGAAACTATGAGCTGGAATCTTCTCCAGTCTTGCCATATCTGGATCTTTTTTTGCTTTCCCCTGACTGCTTGCTAGAGCTACTTTACTGAGCCCTAGAAGCAAAAACAAAACGGTTACCAGGATACACCATACATTGATCTTTTTCATCTCCCTCTCCTTTCTTCTTACAATACAGCCGCCTGACGCACCCAGTCTAAGCGTTCCAATTGGAAATCATCTGGCACGGTACAGTCTGCTCCAAGGATCAAACCACGGCTTCCAGCTTCAGCCACCAAGCGACGCGTTTCTTGCTCAATAGCTTCTCGTTCCCCTTGGTAGAGCAAACCTTTCTTGCCGTTGACAAAACCACCCAAAACGGCACGATCGCCGAAAAGTTTACGACCTGCGGCTAGGCTAAGGCCTTCATGATGGGTCGCCCAGTTAATGACTTGAGCTGGATAATCCTTGAAGAGCTCCACTTCATTGCTGGCCCCTTCAAAACCACAGATATGAAGGATATTGATGCCTCCAGCTTCATTGGCTGCTGCTAGGACAGCGATATTGCTCGGTTCAATGATCTTGCGGTATTCTTCATCTGTCACACGCTCATCTTGGACCTGCTGGGTTGAGAAGTAAATCCCTTCAATACCTGCTTCTTGGATCAAGCGGCGACTTAAAGTAGCGATGTCTCCTGCAATCACATCAAGGACATGAGCTAAAGTTTCTGGATCCTCCTTGATAAAGTCTGCAATCACTTGGTCTCCACGGGATTGGTCCGTACGGAACCAGCGTTTCAAATAAGAAATGGGCGAGAAGATATTGTAGAAAGAAGCAATCTCTTCATGGAAATGGGAACGAATCTCCTTGACCACTTCGATTTGTTTTTCAATCCAAGGATGATGCTCTCCAATCGGTTGAATATCCTTCAATTCTCGGATCGATTTGATCTCTCTCGAATAAAGAGCACTCGGATAGCGGAAGAAGCCATCGCTCATGATCTTGACAAAATCAGGTGAAATTTCTTCAACATAGTGTTGGTGTCCCTTAATACTTTTTTCTACTACAGCTGGATTGTCTAGCCCCAATTCTTTTTCTTCTTGGGTCACATAATGGAGCCAAAATCCTACAGGGATTCGCTCTACTGCTTCGCCTCGAATGGCACGAAGAACCAATTCTTTTTTACTCATACTGTACATCCTCCTCATCTTTTCTCCAAAAGAAAGATTGACTGCTTCCCTTCTGGAATTTGTAACCATGATATCACCTCGAAAAGTAGCTGACTAATATATTTTCCCTATCAAAGCCTTAAAATTTCTTTATTAAAAAAGGTATCAAAAAAGCGCAAGTCCTTGAAAATAGGGACTTGCGGGTATCTTTCTCTATTCTTTCATTTTAGAAGAAAAGGACCGCTTTGATCTTTTCTTGATCCGGTTATAACAGAAAACTATATCCCTTCTTTTAAAGGAAAAAATGGCATATGTTAAAGCAAAGAAACCTTTCATAACAGCATTTTTTCTCCTTTGTTCTTTTCACCGATTCCTAGACACCTTCTCCTCTTTCTTGTCAGGCAAGATTGAAAGGAGTATAATTTTTATAGAATAATTTTAAGGAGTGTACGGTTTATGAAAACAACAAAAACCACCTTTACCATCGTTTCTGCTCTTGCTTCTGTCATTTTACTGACGAGTTGTGGAAGCAACACCACTAAAACGCAAGAGACAAAAGCAAGCAGCACTAAAAATCAGGTGACGATGACCTATGATCAGCAGCGCTCACAAGAAAATACCATGTCTGTTCTCTGGTACCAAAAGGCAGCAGAAACCAAGGCTTTGTATTTACAAGGCTACAATGTCGCTACTGACCGTTTGAAAGAGATCCTTCAAACGCCTTCTGATAAACCTTATTCCATCGTCTTGGATTTGGACGAAACTGTTTTAGACAACAGCCCTTACCAAGTTCAAAACGTCAAAGATGGTACGGCCTTCAATCCTAAAGATTGGGATGTTTGGGTGAAAAAAGCAGCCGCAAAAGCGGTGCCAGGTGCTAAAGATTTCCTTCAATATGCGGATCAAAATGGGGTTCAAATCTACTACATTTCTGACCGTACAACCTCTCAAGTAGATGATACCATCAAGAATCTTGAAAAAGAAGGCATTCCTGTTCAAGGACGTGACCACCTCATGTTCTTAGAAGATGGTGTCAAATCAAAAGAAGGTCGTCGCCAATCTGTGCAAGAAAAGACCAATCTTGTCTTGCTCTTCGGGGACAATCTGGTTGACTTTGCAGACTTCTCTAAGACCTCTGAAGCTGATCGCGACAAGAAATTGGACGAATTGCAAAAAGAATTTGGTGAAAAATTCATCATCTTCCCAAATCCAATGTATGGATCATGGGAATCTGCTGTCTACCAAGGTAAAAAACTAGATGCCAAGGGACAAACAGAAGAACGCCTCAAAGCCTTGCAAGGTTTTGAAAAATAAAGCAAACATCCTCGCTAGGAAAAACCTAACGAGGATGTTTTTTTCTATATTAACAAATTTATTCAACTGTTACAGACTTAGCAAGGTTCCGTGGTTTGTCGATATCGAGTCCACGATGAAGGGTTGCAAAGTAGGCAATCAATTGAGTTGGCACCACCATTGAGATTGGAGAGAGGTAAGGGTGAACCGCTGTCAAGACCAAATCATCTGTCTCTTTCGCGACATTTTCTTCTGCAATGGTTAAAACATGAGCCCCACGTGCTGCTACTTCTTGGATGTTCCCACGTGTGTGGCTGGCTAGGACTGGGTCAGACAAGAGGGCAATGACCGGTGTACCCTCTTCGATCAAAGCAATGGTACCATGTTTCAACTCACCCGCTGCGAAGCCTTCACATTGGATGTAAGAAATTTCTTTTAGTTTCAGACTAGCTTCCATGGCAACATAGTAATCTTGGCCACGGCCGATATAGAAAGCATTGCGGGTTGTTTCCAACAAGCCACGGACTTTTTCATCGATCACTTCTTTTTCTGAAAGGGTTGATTCGATCGATTGGGCAACGATAGACAATTCGTGCACCAAATCAAAGGCTTTGGCCTTTTCATTGCCATTGGCTTCCCCAACAGCTTTTGCAAGAAAGGCAAGGGCTGCGATTTGAGCCGTATAAGCCTTGGTGGAAGCGACCGCAATTTCAGGACCCGCATGGAGCAACATAGTCATGTCTGCTTCACGTGAAAGAGTAGATCCTGGAACATTGGTTACTGTCAAGCTTGGAATGCCCATTTCATTTGCTTTGACCAATACCTGGCGACTATCCGCTGTTTCACCAGATTGGCTGATAAAGATGAAGAGTGGTTTCTTGCTGAGAAGTGGCATACCGTAGCCCCACTCAGAGGAAATACCGAGTTCTACTGGAGTATCCGTCAACTCTTCTAACATTTTTTTAGACGCAAATCCAGCATGGTAAGAGGTACCAGCCGCAAGGATATAGATACGGTCTGCTTCTTGAACCGCTTTGATGATAGCTGGCTCTACCACTACTTGACCTGCCTCATCTGTGTAAGCTTGGATGAGTTTACGCATTACAGTTGGTTGCTCATCGATTTCCTTGAGCATGTAGTATGGATAAGTTCCCTTACCGATATCTGATAAGTCAAGTTCAGCCGTGTAGCTAGCGCGCTCACGACGATTTCCATCGTAGTCTTGGACTTCAACGCTGTCTGCTTTGACGATGACCAACTCTTTGTCATGGATTTCCATATATTGGTTGGTCTCACGAATCATGGCCATGGCATCTGAGCAGACCATATTGTAACCATCCCCAAGACCAATCAAGAGTGGTGATTTATTTTTTGCCACATAGATGGTGCTTGGATCTTCTGCGTCCATCAAAGCAAAGGCATAGGCCCCACGGATGATGTGGAGGGCTTTTTTGAAGGCTTCAAGCGTAGACAAGCCATCTTCTTCAGCGAATTTTCCGATCAAGTGGGCGGCGATTTCTGTATCTGTTTGCCCCTTGAAATGGTGACCGGCTAGGTATTCTTCCTTGATTTCAAGGTAGTTTTCAATGACACCATTGTGTACCAAAACAAAGCGACCTGTCTCCGAACGGTGTGGGTGGGCATTATCCTCAGTTGGTTTTCCGTGAGTTGCCCAACGAGTATGTCCGATCCCAGCTGTTCCTTCAACACCTTCTGCCTTAGACGACAATTCTGCAATGCGGCCAACTGCCTTTACCAATTGGCTCTTGCCTTCACTAGCCAGAAAAACACCCGCAGAGTCATAACCTCGGTATTCGAGCTTTTCAAGTCCTTGAATCAAAATATCAGTAGCATTTGTATTTCCTACAACACCAACGATTCCGCACATAGTCTTTACGATATAGCCTTGCTATACTTTCCCCTTTACTTAGTCAAACGACCCATGGTCGATTTCTCAGTTACTTTGAAATTGGTCTAGTCTAATTTACCAAAAAAGTAACCAGCGGAGTCAGTATACAATGCTTCTTCCAGTTTGTCAACTAGGAAATATAAGAAAATTGGTCTAGTTAAGAAAGGGTTAAGAAAAGAGGCTGGGACAAAAGTCCTAGCCTCTCAATTGACTTTGGATTATCGAGCAAGACGCAGTGGTTGAGTGGACTCTACTACGCTGATTTCATCAGCTTTTACAGCCCTACTCAACTGTGCGGAGGTGGGACGACGAAATCGAATTCTAACGAATGACCGATTTCTGTCCCACTCTCTGTTTTTCTATTCTTCAAATCCATTCTGCTGGCTCAATTCACGGAACCAATGGCCGGATTTTTTGAGGGTGCGTTTTTGACTTTCGAGATCCAACTCAACTAAACCATAGCGGTTCTTGTAGCCATTGAGCCAAGACCAGCAGTCAATAAAGGTCCAGATCAAATAGCCTTTACAATTGGCACCATCTTGAATAGCCCGATGGAGCTCACGAAGATGGTCTTTGACAAAGTCAATCCGGTAGTCGTCTTGGATCACGCCATCCTTGCGGAATTTTTCCTCTCCTTCAACCCCCATTCCATTTTCTGTCAGGATCCACTCGATATTGCCATAGTTTTCCTTGATATTTTGGGCAATGTCATACAAACCTTGCTCATAGATTTCCCAACCTCGGTGGGGATTGATCTTGCGTCCTGGCATGACATAGGGTTCATAAAATTGTTCAAAGAGTAAGGGAGATGCTGGATTTGGAGCATAACGAGGAGCTGCTACACGGAGTGGCTGGTAATAGTTAACCCCTAGGTAATCCACCGTATTTTCCTCGATCAAGCGCAATTCAAAGGGATCATAATCCGGTAAGAGATCACGCTCCCGTAGGATCTCCACTAATTCTTCAGGATAATGACCAAGAACAGATGGATCTAAAAAAGATTTGGCTTGAAAGAGCTCGGCAATACGCGCAGCTTTCACATCTTCTGGATGCTGGCTCCGAGGATAGGCTGGTGTCAAATTGAGCACAATCCCGATACGGTAATTAGGATTCACCTCATGACAGGCCTTGACCGCTAGTGAGCTTGCTAACTGGGTGTGGTAGGCTACTTTTACAGCTGCTGCTGCGTCTACCTTATGAGGAAAATGGGCATCATAAAAATAACCAAATTCTACAGGGACAATAGGTTCATTAAAGGTGATCCACTGATCGACCAGATCTCCATAGGTCTTGAAACAAAAACGCGCATATTCCTGGTAAGCATAGGCGGTTTCTTTATTTTCCCAACCATCCCCTTGCTCTTGAAGAGCCATCGGTAAATCAAAATGATAGAGGTTGACCAAGAGGTGAATCCCTTTTTCTTTAATCTTTTCAAAGACACGGCGGTAGAAATCAACACCTGCTTGATTGATTTCCCCTCGTCCTTCTGGGAAAATACGTGACCACTGGATAGAGGTTCGAAAGGCAGTGTGGCCGGTTTCTAACAAGAGGTCCAGATCTTCTTCCCAGTGTTCATAAAAAGTCGATGTTTTCTCTGGTCCTTGCCCTTGATAAAAGCGGTTGGGCTCGATCCTATACCAGTAATCCCAGAGATTGTCTCCCTTTCCATCCTGGGCTAGACGCCCTTCTGTTTGAGGGCCCGAGGTCGAACTCCCCCATAAAAAATCCTTTGGAAATTGATACATGTCCTAATCCTCCTCATTCTACTAGCTCTATTGTAGCGCATCCTCCTCCAAAACCTAGTCACAATTTACAGTCTTTCTTACGCAGATTAAAGAAAAAGCCCCTTAGGAAAAATTCCTAAGGAAGCTGGTCCTCTTTACAATTGAGTCACGACATATTCAAAGAGCTTGCGATCTGCTGGGCTCTTGTCAAAACGCAATTCCGGATGCCACTGAACGCCGAGGAAACGACTCTCATCTGTGGATTGAACGGCTTCTATGATGTCATCTTTAGGATCCCGCGCGATCACTTCTAAACCATCTGCCAAGTCTTTAATACTTTGATGATGGAAAGAATTGATGCGACTGGTCTTACCATAGATCTCTTGCAGGATCGTCTGATCCTTGGTCACCAACTCTTGGCTGGTGTACTGACCTGGATTGTCCTGCCAGTGGTGTTCAATGTCTTGATACAGAGTTCCCCCTAGAGCGACATTATAGAGCTGGGTCCCACGGCAGACGGTAAAGATCGCTTTTTTAGCCGCACGCGCTTCTTCAATCAAAGCCAACTCAAAGAGATCGCGTTTCAAGAGGTAGTCATCACTGTCGATGGTGATTTCTTCTCCGTAAAACTTGGGCAAGACATTTTGTCCACCGGTAATGATGAGCTTATCAATCATCGATATGTAGTCTTTGGCCAAGGCTGCATCTCCAATCGGCAAGATCAAGGGAATCCCTCCTGCTTCTTTGACCGCTTCGACAAAACCAGTCGCCGCATAACTCATGTTCGCGTCTGGATCATCCGGGAAGGGTCTTTCATTTCCTGTAATTCCAATCACTGGTCTTATTTTCATACTTGTTTCCATATACTTTCATTCGTTTTCAAGGCTTATTGTAACACAATTTTAAGCTAGACTCAATGGAGAGTTTTTGAAGAGAAGGTCTCTCCCTCTATAACAAAAGCTTGCTGAAAGGGGTTAAAATTGCTTTCTATCAAAAAATCCTCAAGTGCGAAGACTTGAGAATTGTTTGTTAATTTTTAATAAACCCTTCTTTTACCAAAAAGTCACGCGCCACTTGAGCAGCAGACTTGCCTTCTACTCCGACTTGGTAGTTCATCTGGCTCATTTGCTCTGCTGTGATTTTACCAGCTAACTGATTGAGAACAGCTTCCAATTCAGGGTGTTTCTTAAGAAGAGCTTCTTTCATGAGGGGAGCCCCTTGATAAGGTGGGAAGAGTTGCTTGTCATCTTCAAGGACCACCAGGTCATAACGAGCCAGCTCGGCATCTGTTGAGTAGGCATCCGTTATTTGAATATCCCCAGACTGGATCGCCTGGTAGCGAAGGGCTGGCTCCATGGTGGAGACTTGTAAGTTGAGACCATAGATCTTCTGCAAGCCTTTGTTTCCGTCCTCTCGGTCGTTAAACTCAAGCGTAAAGCCTGCCCTGAGTTGTCCTTCCACCTTTTTCAAATCTGAAATAGTCTTGAGTCCATACTCTTGGGCAATCTTTTTAGGGACTGCAACAGCATAGGTATTTTGATAAGCCATAGGTTTGAGCAAGGCCAGGTCGTCTTGTCGTTTGATCCCATCTCGGGCAGCTTTGTAGACTGTTTCTGGATCATGGTCGACTTGCGGGGCCGGCTTGAGGAGACTTTCGGTCACGGTCCCTGTAAACTCTGGATAGATAGCAATATCCCCTTTTTTCAGAGCTTCATAGAGGAAAGTGGTCTTGCCAAAATTTGGTTTAACAGTCACTGTCATATCTGTGTTTTCTTCGATCATAATCTTGTACATATTGGCTAGAATTTCCGGTTCAGGACCCAACTTCCCAGCAATGACCAGGTTTTCTTTTTCCGGTTTGGGAAGAAGACTTGGTGTATAGCTAGCTCCCAATCCCAGGATCATGACCGCAAAGGCCGCAAAGATGGTCCGCAACTTGGCCTTTTCCATCCATTTGAGAAGAATGTTAAAGGCGATGGCTAAGAAGGCAGAAGATAGGGCACCGATCAAAATCAGACTGGCATTATTGCGGTCAATCCCTAGGAGGATAAAGGAACCGAGTCCCCCAGCTCCAATCAAGGCAGCTAGGGTAGCTGTCCCAATAATCATCACGGCTGCCGTGCGAATCCCAGACATAATGACGGGCATGGCCAAGGGAATCTCGAACTTCTTGAGTCGCTCCCACTTGGTCATCCCAAAGGCGATTCCTGCTTCTTCAAGGCTTGGATCAATCCCCTGTAAACCGGTGATGGTATTTTGAAGGATGGGGAAAATGGCATAGATGACAAGAGCTGTTAAGGCCGGAAGCGTTCCGATTCCCATGATGGGTATGAAGAGGCCGAGAAGGGCCATGGAAGGAATGGTCTGGAAGATCCCAGCTAGCTGTAAAACCCAGTTGCTTGTTCTTTTGTGGATACTCAAATAAATAGCTAGAGGAACAGCCAGAAAAATCGCAAGGAGCAAGGTCAGTAATGACAGTTGCAAATGTTGCCCCAGTGCAGCGAGCCAGTCCCCAAAGCGTTCTTGAAAGGTTGCAAGTAGTTTAGACATGGTGAGCACCTCCAAATAGATCTGCAACAAAGTCGTTGGCTGGCTGGTCTAAAATGGACTCAGAATCCGCCACTTGTACAATCTCTCCTTCTTGCAGTACTGCAATCCGGTCGCCTAATTTCAAAGCCTCGTCTGTGTCATGGGTCACAAAAATAGTGATCATGCCGAATTCTTTATGCAATTCTTTTGTAAGAGCCTGCAACTGCTTGCGAGAGATGGCATCCAAGGCTGAAAAAGGTTCGTCCATCAATAGAATCTTTGGTTCCCCAATGATAGCCCGCACAATACCAATCCGCTGTTGCTCACCACCAGATAACTCGCTTGGTAAACGATGAGCATAATCTGCAGCAGGTAGCCCCACCTTGGCCAAGAGTTCTTCTGTTTTAGAAGCAATTTGTTCTTTAGTCCAGCCCTTCATCTCAGGAATGAGAGCGATATTTTCCGCAACTGTCAAATTAGGAAATAGAGCAATGGCTTGAAGCACATAACCAGTAGACAGACGTAATTCACGTTCATCATAGTCCTTGATGCGTTTTCCATCCATATAGATATTGCCATCAGTTGGCTCCAAAAGACGGTTAATCATCTTGATCATGGTGGTCTTTCCAGATCCTGAAGGACCTACTAGCACCATAAATTCTCCATTTTCAATACGGAGATTGACATCTTTTAAAATGTCCTTATCCGTGTAGCGCAAGGCTACATGTTTATATTCAATCATATTCTTCCTCAATAAGTTTTCTGTCTCTAAGAGTATCCAATAGGCTACTTGCCGGATGCCCTAGGACTTTTTCGATATCTGTTGAAACCCCAGCTTGTTCCCCAGCTTTAATCGCTGTATAAGTGCTGACCCAGGCATCGTACTCCCAAGTTTGTGCTGGCCATTTTTTCCGTGACTCATAAGCTTCTTCTACTGTTTCATCCACATACGCGATGGCGTCACCAGTCTCTTTTGAGAGAAGCGCTACGATTTCTTCCATGGAAAGATCCTCTGGCCCTGTCAGATTCAAGGTTTGATTTTCCCACTCCTTAGGATTTAAAAGAATTTCTGCTGCAACCCTAGATGTGTCCTTACGGGCAACAGCTGACACAAGACCATTGCCTGCCGGACCACGAATCTCTCCATTTTCAAGCGCCATATCAATCAGGAAGTCCAAGTAAAAATTATCTCTCAAAAAAGTGTAGGTGAACCCTAACTCCTTGATATAGGCTTCCGTCTGGGCATGATCTCGAGACAAGGTGAAAGTTGCCTTCTCATCTGCCCCATAAAAGGAGGTATAGACGATATGCTCTACCCCTGCTAGCTTTGCAGCATCTAAAAAGTCCTTGTGTTCCTTGACACGCTCTGGATTTTCCCGAGCAGAAACCATCAACAAGATATCAATACCCTTTAAGGCCTCAACCACCTCTGGTGTATTGGCATACACTATTTTACGAATTTCCGCTGACGCATAGATTTTTGCACGCTCTGGGCTTCGTGCTAGATGAACTGGAGCGATTCCTTTCTTATCTACAAGATTAGCCACATAAGAACCTAATTTCCCTGTTACCCCTGTAATACCAATCATAACTGTTACTTCCTTTCCCTAGATGTCATTCTCTTTAGCTTTTAGATTTGTGATAATCCGCTCTTGATAGGCCTCAAATTCTCGGATTTCTTGATCCGAAAATCCTTGATAGAAAATCTCTCCCAGTTCTTTGCTGACACGGTCTCCGATTTCCTTTTGTGCCCAACCGAGGTCTGTCAAAGAAATATATTTTTTCCTTTTATCCTGCGTACAAGGTTGAATCGTAACCAAGCCTTGTTCTTCCAATTTTTTAACCATGCTGGTCAAGGTGTTATTAGCTAATCCAGTCGCAAGAGCGATATCGGTCGCAGTAGCGCACCCCAACTCTTGCTTCCACAAAATCGTTAAAATTTTCCCCTGTTCACTTCGGTATTGGGCATCTGGTTCCTTGCTCAGCAGTTTTTGAAAGATACGCCCATTTAACAAGCGTATTTGTAAAGCTTGGTAGCCCCCTTGCATCTTGTCCATTTCGTCTCCTTTTTATTTCTATATCGAAATATCACAGCCATTGTATCACTGTTCGTTACATCTGTCAACTGCTTCGATATGGAACCAATAATTTTATCTAAATTCACCTTAAAAAGCCTTTCTATCCCTTCAAACTAGTTTTTTCTCCCTCTTTCTAGCAAGTGTAACAAATGTTGGACTCGTTTTGCAACGACACCTGATTTTATAATGTGGTAATCTGTTAACGAAATTAAATCATACTAATGGAGAATTTGTTATGCATATACCAGATAATTACCTTAGTCCTGCAAGTTGTGCAGTTTTAGCGGTTGCTGCTGCTCCTGTTATTGTCTTGTCTGTCAAAAAAGTCAAGGTCCAATTAAAAGAAAACAAAGAGCTAGCTCCGATGCTTGGGATCGCTGCTTCTTTGTCCTTCTTATTGATGATGTTTAATGTTCCTGTTCCTGGTGGAACGACCGCTCACGCTGTCGGAGGAACCCTTCTTGCCATTCTCATAGGTCCCTATGCGGCTTCTCTAGCGCTGACGGTCGCCTTACTCCTACAGGCCTTCTTATTTGGAGATGGAGGCATTCTCGCTCTTGGGGCCAATATTTTCAACATGGCCATTGTGATGCCTTTTGTTGGCTATGCTATTTATAACTTGTTCCGCAAGCACCATCAGGAAACGCTTGGCGTTATTATCGGTTCTTTCCTTTCGATCAATGCTGCTGCCTTCTTAGCTGGTGTTGAATTGGGCTTGCAACCCCTCATCGCGTCAGAAGCTGGTCAGCCACTCTATAATCCTTATGGATTGAGTATCACGGTGCCTGCTATGTTGGGTGCTCACCTCCTTGTCGCAGGTTGGGTCGAAGTCTTCTTCACCGTTGTGATTTACCGTTTTGTCAAACAAGTCGCTCCTACAGAGTTGTACACACCAAGTACAGTCAATACAACTTCATTTGTTAAAAAAATTCGCTGGGTACTCCTTGCTTTGATCATCCTCAGCCCACTTGGACTTCTCGCAGATGGGACAGCCTTTGGTGAATGGTCTACTGAAGAATTGGGTAGCCTGCTTCATGGCAAAGTCCCAACAGGGATCAAAAATGGATTCTCTTTTGAAGCCTTGTTCAATGATTACACCATTCCTGGAACAAAAATTGCGATTGGCTATATTCTATCAGCCATTACAGCTGTTCTCATTTTCTATATCATCAGTAAAATCATTCGATCAATGAACGGAGAAAAGACTTCTCATGCGTAAACTCCCTGACTGGCTTCATCAAGAGCAAGCGATTCTTGAAGCATCCAAAAGCCATCACTATTTACAAATGAATCTTCAAACATTGCGCCACTTTCTTGGCAAAATGAAACAAACGACGCCCGCATTCAAGGCCAAAACTTCGTCTTGGATGCGGCTCGTTTCCTTCTTAATTTTAGCCATTCTCATTACGACTGCCCACCATCCCATCCAACTGTGGTTGATCGGCATCCTTTTGTTAATGCACATTGCCATGCTTCCTGGAGAGGTCCTACTCCACCTCTTTAAGGTCCTGTTCAAGGTGCTGTTGATTTCCACAATTGTGATTTTGCCTAGCATCTTATTTCAAGGATTTCAAAATGGAGGGCTTTTTTTGCTACGTGCAGGGATGATTGTCCTCAATATTTCTCTCTTTTTAGCCACTACCACAAGCATCCAACTGGTTGAGGCCCTAAGGCAGCTACATGTCCCCAAGACCTTTGTCCAGACCATTGATATTACGCTGAAATATAGTTATATTTTGGGAAAACACCTTCACCAACAAATTGAGTGCGTCCAACTCCGGACCGTTGGTCAAAAAGTGAACCTCCATCTCTTTGGCTCTCTTCTGGGTCTCTTGTATCTATCAACGAAGAACCATACCAAAGAGGTCTACGAGGCCATGTTACTGAGAGGATATGGTATGGATACAAAGCGCAAAGAAGCCTTCCACTGGAAGAAGGAAGACGTCTTTTTCCTATTGGAATTGGCGGTTCTCACGACCTTCACGACCTTACTTGGCTAGAAAGGAAGCCCTATGATTACCATTCAGGATGGAAATTACCACTATACCGAAGAAACTGGTGTCCACGATATTCAACTCCAGATTCAAAAAGGGGAAACCGTGGGCTTGATGGGCCCAAACGGAGCTGGAAAATCGACCCTCTTTAAAATTCTGGTTGGGCTCTTGCCCCTCTCGTCTGGTCAGTACCACTTCAAGGATTGGACCATTGACAAAGACTTCTTGAAAGATCCCCATCGTGCTGGGCAACTCTTCCAGCAGGTTGGACTCATTTTTCAAAACAGCGATACCCAATTGTTCAATACAAGCGTCTATGATGAACTGGCTTTTGGCCCACGTCAATTAGGCTTAGACGAGTCCGAAGTCGAACAACGCGTTAAGGATACGCTCGGTCTTCTAGAGATTGAACACCTAAGAGATCGCATTCCCTACCATCTTTCTGGTGGCGAAAAGAAGCTAGTCGCTATCGCCAGTGTACTCACCATGAATCCTAGTCTCTTGCTCTTTGACGAGCCCTTTAACGGCCTCTCCCCCAAATACCAGAAGCTGATTGTCGCCTTGTTGCAAGAACTCAAAACAGCAGGAAAAACGATTGTTATTTCCTCCCACCATTTCGAGCAAATCGCTCCGATTGTGGAACGGGTTCTGCTCTTTTCTGAAGAGCACACTATTACAGGAAGCTACAATCGAGCTGATTGGGAAAATCATCCAGATATTCAACAATCGTTTTCAACATGTTAAAAAGCCTCGGTAAGGTTCTTCCTACCGAAGCTTTTTTGATGAGAGAGATAAGGGTTAATGTCCTTTACGCTTCTCCCTTCGTTTTTGCTGTTTGCGTTCAAATTTCTCTTGTTTGAGCAATTGCTTTTGGACACTAGATTGATGTTTTGAAATCTTTTTCCTTTCCTCATACTGCAACTGCAATAGTTCTTTCGACTTGGAAGAAATTTTCTTCTTTACTTGTTTCTTCACAGCTCGCTGTAATCGTTTAGGATTCTTGATTTTTACATGTTGCTTAACTGTAGCTTCTGGACTAAAAGATAAATGAGTAAACTGAGTCTGTAAGATCTCTAAAATTTCATCATCTTTTGGCTCCTGACCAAATGTCACACGACAAACTTGATAAGTTTCTCGATACACTTGTTCGAACAAACCATGCCAAAATCCATCTTCAAAATAAACTGTCAATCCAATTGAAATTGTTTCCACGACAGCACCTCCTTAAATCTATCCCTAAGAATGGACAACCAAGGAGGAAGGTTACTGATAGGCTTGCCTACGTCTGGACTACCAACCAGAACTGTGTTTTTATCTTAGTTGGGACTATTATAGCATATTTATAATCTTATGTTATTGCTTCTTCAAATGCCTATCAAAAAAATGAATCGTAGCCAACCAAGAATCCTCACTCTCTTTCATCAATAAACGCCAATCTTTTCGATAGCGATGATTGGGTTGATAAGCCACTGTCAACATGTGACCTATTTCATGGTATTTTTTAAATGTAATGTGGTGGCCTTTATAATGTGAGACAATATTGGCTATTGCTGACGAGGCATCCCATATTTCATCAACAGTACTTCCGAGCAATAAGATTGGCGAAGAGAGTCTACTAATGTCTATCCTAGCAGAGCGATCTTTAGGGATAGGTTTTCTAAAAAGTTTGCTAAACAGATAATCTCTCAGTCGAAACTTTTGATAGGTAAGTTCCTTTTGCAAATACGTCCAAGAAGAAGTATGGGAGTTCCATTTCCCTTTTATCCCTTCATACACCACATCAGAGGGTGAATTTAGTACCAAACATTGAACGTCATTAAAAATGTTCTCCTCAGCTAAAACTAACTCTGCTCCCTTAGAACGTCCATAGATTCCAATTCTTTCACTATCTACTTGATGATGCTGACGTAGATAATCCTTTGCTTCCACAAGGCACTCTAAAGGAATACGTTCCAAATGTTTTGGCAACCCCTCTAAACCAAAGTAGGCAACTGCTAGGCAAATATAACCTCTAGAAGATAGAAGCTGAGCTATATTCTGTGCCTTTTCAATCCTTCCTTCACTACCGCTCACAATAATCAATGCTGGTGCTTTTATTGCCTTTTGATCATAAAAGAGTCTCCCTTGAAAATGTTTCCCGTAAATATCTTGATGACTAATTTGCAAACTCATGTAATGTCTTGTGAAAGTTCTCTCTGCGACGACAGTATTACCTTGTATAATTTTGATTTCCACAAAAAAGTGATCTAATAAGGGAATTTTAGAAAGAGAGTTTGGAAGTTTCTTTTTCCTATTGGTCAAGGGCTTAGCATTAAAGAATAACCCCATTGTTGCAATATCTTCATAAGAGCCAGAACAAGATGGAGTTTGTGAAATATCAATAATACCATTCTTATCTGATACAAAAGTCGCTGTTGATTTCCATAAAACATTATGAGCTAAAAGCATAGGAGCATTGATACAATAATAATCAGTTAGGTACATCTCGACTCGATATGTTTCTCTTGGTTTTAAGCCATTGATGACAATATTAAAAGATTCGTCTGCTAACTCAGACTCTGAGATCAGTTCAATTTGTATATTCATATCTTCCTCTTTTTTGTTAATGTGATTAACAATGTAGTTTTAAAATTACCGTGATTTTTACCACGGTAATTCTCGCCATACCTGTTCAACATCATCCATCAGTTTCATAACCATTTGAAGGTCCTCATCACTATAGTTTCTTAAAACTGAAAAAATGGCTTTTTCAATATGTTCTTGCTGCTCTTTATGGATGTTAAAAACTTCAACCCCTTTTTTGGATAATATCAGATATTTATTTTTTTCATTATCCTGTACAAATTCAAAAGTAACGAGGTCTTTCTTGGTTAAACGTCTAACACTCTGAGTAATAGCGCTCCTTGATACTTCAAGTAACTCAGATAATTTCACTAGATTCACAGGCTGATTCCGACCTATTAGATCAATCAAATGGACTTCATTAATAGTGATTGATTTATCAATACTATTCCTATGCTGATCCTTTTTCAACCGTTCAAAGTCTAAAATAAAGCTGTTAAAACGATTATTAAACTTATGCAGTTCTTTCTTATTCATAGCTTCCTTCTTTTTGTTAATGATATTAACAAAATATCGTTTTCTTGTCAAGAAGAGTCAAAAATCCTCCAGAACTTAGCTCTGAAGGACTTTTAAATTTATTTCGTTACGATATTTACAAGCTTGGTTGGCTCAAACAGTTTGGGAAACTGTTTGAGGTTGGAAATCAGCAAATAAATTGGTTATTTTACAACAATATTAACCAATTTATTTGGTACCGCAATCACTTTCACAATTTCTTTGCCATCAATCTCTGCTTTGACTTTGTCGTCAGCCAGAGCGACTTCTTGCAATTCTTCGCGAGAAAGGTCTTTTGCGACCATGAGTTTAGCACGGACTTTACCTTTGATTTGAACAACGATTTCGATTTCGTCTTCAACCAATTTGCTTTCGTCCCATGTTGGCCAAGCTACGTAAGAGATTGACTCACCTGTTGCTGCCACTGTTTGCCAGAGTTCTTCTGCCAAGTGAGGGGCAAATGGAGCAATCAATTGGATAAAGCCTTTGGCGTAATCCGCATAGAGTTTATCTTCCTTGTTAGCCGCGTTGACAAAGACCATGAGCTGGGCAATGGCTGTGTTGAATTTCATGGACTCGATTTGCTCTGTGACAGCTTTAACGGTTTCGTTATAAACCTTGTCAAGAGCACCATTGTTTTCTGCAACGATTTCTTTACTTGTGATCAAACGGTAAACACGGTCAAGGAATTTACGGCTTCCTTCCAATCCTTCTTCAGACCAAGCGATAGAAGCATCGAGTGGCCCCATGAACATTTCATAGACACGAAGGGTATCAGCACCGTATTGTTCCACCACATCGTCTGGGTTGACCACGTTCTTGAGGGATTTAGACATCTTAGCTGGTGCTTGCTCCAATTCTTCTCCTGTTTCCACATGGAAGAAGGAACCATCACGTTTTTCAACCTTGTCAGTCGCTACAAGAGCCCCACGGTGGTCACGGTAGCTGGTTCCCAAGATCATTCCTTGGTTAAAGAGTTTTTGGAACGGTTCTTTGGTTGGAACAACACCGATATCATAGAGGAATTTATGCCAGAAACGAGCGTAAAGCAAGTGAAGCACGGCGTGTTCTGCACCACCCACGTAGATATCTACTGGTAGCCATTGTTTGAGGAGGTCCTCATCAGCCAATTTCTCTGTGTTGTGTGGATCGATATAGCGGAGGTAGTACCAACTTGAACCGGCCCATTGTGGCATCGTATTGGTTTCACGACGACCTTTGACGCCATCTTCACGAGTCACTTCCAGCCAGTCGGTCAAGTTAGCTAGTGGGCTTTCCCCAGTACCTGAAGGGCGGATGTCCTTAGTTACTGGCAAGACAAGTGGGAGGTCACTTTCTGGAACAGCTGTTGAAGTGCCGTCTTCCCAATGAATGATTGGGATTGGTTCACCCCAGTAACGTTGACGGCTAAAGAGCCAGTCACGGAGACGGTAGGTAACTTTCTCTTGACCATAGCCTTTTTCTTCCAACCAAGCCACGATTTTAGCAATCGCTTCTTCTTTATTGAGGCCGTTCAAGAAATCTGAGTTGACGTGAAGTCCATCTTCTGTGTAAGCAGCTTCAGCTACATTTCCACCTTCCAGCACTTCTACGATTGGAAGGCCAAACTGTTTGGCAAATTCCCAGTCACGTTGGTCATGGGCAGGCACAGCCATAACAGCACCTGTTCCGTAACTAGAAAGAACATAGTCGGCAATCCAGATTGAAATTTCTTTGCCGTTTACAGGGTTGATAGCATAAGCACCAGTCCAAACTCCTGTTTTTTCCTTAGCAAGGTCTGTACGAGCCAAGTCTGACTTGAGGCTGGCTTGGTGTTTGTAGTCCGCTACAGCCTCAGCTTGTTCAGGTGTCGTGATGGCATCTACTAGTTCATGCTCAGGCGCCAAAACAGTGAAGGTCGCTCCGAAAAGGGTATCCGGACGTGTCGTAAAGACGGTGAATTCCTTGTCAGTTCCTTTCACCTTG
This sequence comes from Streptococcus parasanguinis, assembly GCF_016648925.1. Taxonomy (GTDB): domain Bacteria; phylum Bacillota; class Bacilli; order Lactobacillales; family Streptococcaceae; genus Streptococcus. The sequence goes on from NZ_JACLQX010000001.1 coordinate 101,724, forward strand.
AAAGTGACATTGGCACCAGTTGATTTACCAATCCAGTTGCGTTGCATGTCCTTGATAGACTCTGGCCAATCTAGATCATCCAAATCGTTGAGCAAGCGCTCTGCATAGGCCGTGATTTTAAGCATCCATTGGCGCATTGGTTTGCGAACAACTGGATAGCCCCCACGCTCAGATGTTCCATCTGGAAGAACTTCTTCGTTGGCGATAGCTGTACCCAATTCTTCCACCCAGTTTACTGGCACTTCCGCTTCATAAGCTAAGCCTTTTTCGTAAAGCTTAGTGAAAATCCATTGCGTCCACTTGTAGTAGTTCGGATCTGTCGTATTGACTTCACGGTCCCAGTCGTAAGAGAAGCCAAGCGCATTGATTTGGCGTTTGAAGTTGGCAATGTTTTCTGCTGTGAATTCCGCTGGGTCATTCCCTGTATCCATAGCGTATTGCTCTGCAGGCAAACCAAAGGCATCCCATCCCATTGGGTGAAGGACATTGTAGCCTTGCGCACGTTTGAAACGGCTAAGGATATCTGTTGCTGTGTAGCCTTCTGGATGTCCTACGTGTAGACCCGCTCCGGATGGGTAAGGGAACATGTCCAATGCATAAAACTTCGGTTTTGAAGCATCTGTTCCTGTCTTAAAAGTGTGATGGTCAGCCCAGTATTTTTGCCACTTAGGCTCGATTTCTTTATGATCGTAAAAACTCATAGCGTCTCTCCAATTTTCGTGATGCTCCTATTATACCATTTTTAGGGGATTTTTAAAGGATCAGATAAAGAAAAAGACAGGTCCCATACGGGACCTGTCCATCCTGTTTTCGCTAAGAAAAGTCTATTTCACATGCTTTTCAAGTTCTTTTTGCGCTTTTTTATTGGATTCTTCTTTTTCTTTCTTCCATTGTTCACGCGCTTTGTCGTAGTCTTTCGCCGCTACGACCTTGTCTTGAACTTCTAAATACTTATAGTTAAAGGTTTGACCCTTGTGGCCGGTCCAAGCAAAGGCTGCAGAGTATGGTACAGTCTTACGAACGACTGGAGAAGCTCCATCCGAATGAATCGGAATCAAGAGGGCACTATCGGTCAACCAAGCTTGAGCCGCAGCATATTTTTCATAACGCTTGTTGACATCTGTGTTTTCTTTTTGAGCGTCTTCAATTAATTGATTGTACTCATCAAAGCCAGCTGCTTTTGCCGCCGCATTATCCGTACCAGCATCGAATCCAAAGTAAGAATTGGCATTTTCACCAGATTTACCACTGGTGATGTCGATGTAAGAAGATGGGTCCGTATAGTCTGGTCCCCAGCCCAAGTTATTGTTTAGATCCCAGTCTTGTTGGGAAGCATTTTCAGCAAAGTAAGTCACTCGTTGAAGATCATCCTCAGAAACCATATTCAGATCGATGACAATATTTTCTGCTCCCAATGTAGATTCAATCGACTGTTTGAAGGATTGGGCTTGTTTGATTCCTTCCGTATAAGTCGAAGAAGTTGGAAGGTCTAAATGAATTGGGAATTCAACTCCTTGAGCCTGCAAGTCTGCCTTAGCTTTGGCAAACTCTTCTTTGGCCTTGCTTGGATTGTAGAGGGTGTCTTTTCCATCTGCGACAGAGACCCCTTTCCATTCATCCCCATAAGCTTCTAAGTCTTTTTCTACTGCATCACCAAATTGTTTGCCATCGATTTGGACAAAGTTTGGTGGCGTAAAGGTATTACGGATCACCTTATTGGCACCCGCTTCCCCGTTAGTTTGCGCTACATAAGCCTTGCGGTTGAAGGCAAACATAATGGCTTGACGGAAGTCCTTGTTCAAGATTGCTTTCTTGGTAGAGGCCTTTTGAGCATCCGTGGTCTTCTTTGTGATTTCATAGGCCTGACGGTCAATGTTGAAGGAAAGGTTATAGGTTGAGGAACCTTGGTCAGTATAGACGATGTCGTCCTTATGCTTCTTCTCTACACTCTTATAGTTGGAACCATTTGGGAAAACACGGGCAACTGTATAGTCACCGTTATCAAATCCACGGATCAGAGACTCGGAGTCTTGACCATCATAATAGGTCAGTTTGACTTTACTGATCTTGACATTTTCCGCATCCCAGTAGGTTGGATTTTTTTCTAATATCGCAGAAGATTTCGAAGTAATGGATTTGATCAAATAAGGTCCGCAGTAAAGGATACTAGACGGAGAAGTTCCTTGACCATAGTCATCCCCTTTAGATTTCAGGAATTCTTCATTGACTGGCATCAGGATCCCCATCGTAGTCTTGGAATTCCAGAAGCTTTCTGGTTGGCTCAAGGTATATTGAACGGTATAATCATCAATCGCTTTCACACCAACGGTTGAGAAATCAGATGTTTTCCCTGAAACATAGTCATCCAAGCCTTTGACAGATTTTTGGACCAAGTAAATCGCTTGTGATTTCTTATCTGCCGCGTGCTTGAGACCTGTCACAAAGTCTTGGGCCTTAACCTCTCCTCCATATTCTTCCCCTTCAGAAGTCATCCATTTGACCCCTTTGCGGAGTTTATAAGTATAGGTCAAGCCGTCTTTGGAAACAGTCCAGTCTTTAGCAAGTGATGGGATTAAGTTCCCATACTTGTCTACTTCCAATAATCCATCTACCGCATTTCCTGTAAACTCGGAAGTCGATTTTTTATTGGAAATCGAATAGTCGAGCGTATCTGGATCCTGGGTATAGACATAGCTATACGTCTGTCCGCCGGAGCTTCCAGATTTTCCACCTGAGCAAGCTACTAGGACACCAGCCGATAAAAGCAGAGCGCTGGTAGCTAAGAGTACCTTTCCTTTGTTCATATAATTCACCTCATTGTAAAAATGTTATATTCAATTTAAATTATAGCACTTTCCAGGGAAATGTAAACGCTTTTACTGCGAAATTCTTCTCTTTTTTCTTTTTCTAGAATTTTTTCCGTTTTAATCCCTAACCTGTATGATATAATGGAATTTATGAATAACGGGAGACATTTACACAAACGACTTAAACGCAGCCTCTTGTCCCTCCTTGTAGGAGTCTTGACATTAGGCCCTATTTCCACTGCCTTTGCGGATGACATCTACCAGCAAGAAGATGTCATGAAAATCGCAGCTGATGCTGGACTGGTATTGGACGATTTTTACAAGCCTAAAGCTGACATCGTCATCGACGCCAATACTGGAGCCATTTTGTACGGAGACAATATCGACACGGTCCGGGACTCCGGAAGCATGGCCAAACTCATGAGTGCCTATGTGGTCTTTCGGGCCCTTAAGGAAGGCAAGATCAAGTACGATACCGTGGTCACAGCAACAGAGGCAGACCAAGCCATCTCGGAAAACAATCTGTTAAGTAACTCACCTATTGTAGCTGGTGTAGACTACAAAGTATCTGAATTGATCAAGATGCTCTTTGTTCCTTCTTCTAGCGCAGCCGTGATTATGCTCGCCAACGCCGTCACTGACAATGATCCCGATAAGTTTTTGGACTTAATGAATCAGTACGCACAAGAAATGGGGATGAGCCATACCAAATGGCACAATCCAAATGGAGCGATGATCTCGGTGCTTCAGGGCTACTACAACCCTCAGCGCTACGATGTCAATGCGAATAACGAAATCACAGCGCGGGACATGTCTATTCTGGCTTATCACATCGTAAACGACCTGCCAGAAATGTTGGAATACACCAAGCAAGCTCACACTACGATCATGGAAGGAACCCCCTACGAGCAAAGCTACGATAACTACAATACTTCGCTCGAAGGTGGAAAATTCGCCCTTAAAGGAACAGATGGACTCAAAACTGGATCTAGCCCGACTGCTGACTACAACTACACCGCGACTACCAAGCGGGGGAAACAGCGGATTATCGAAGTCATTTTGGGGGTTGGGAACTATGATGTCGAGATCGCCGAAAGTTACCGCAATCAAATCGGGAATACCTTGGCTGAGAAAATGTTCGCAGACTACCAGTATAAAAAAGTCCTCTCTGCAGGGGAACATACCATCGACGGGAAGACCATTCAGCTGAAGCAAGACTTCTATGCGACTGTTAAGAAGGGAACGAAGCCAGCGCTAAAACTAGAAAATAACCGCCTAGTCGTCCAAAACGGCTTGCAACAGGTATCTCCAAGCATTAAACCGGGAGTGGCCGTCAGTGAGTCTAAAGCAACGACCTCTAGCAGTAAAAGCAAGGGACTCGATGTTATGTGGCTCTTCTGCTTCTTGCCTGCCGGAATTTTATACCTGATCTTTAAACAAACCGATCCAAAAAGAAGAAAATAGGAAAAGAACTCCCATTACCATAAGGTATGGGAGTTCTTGGTTTGTCGACAAAGCCATCTTAGGCCAAACCTTGAACGTAGGCATCTACTGCTACGATGGCTTGGGCAATATCAGAAGCCTTCACTTCAAATGGCATTTGATGGATGGTTTCTCCTTCGATGGTGGCCTGTTGGCCAACCTTGAGAAGATCTTCATAACTTGCAGTTTCAAGATGCATTTCTTTCAGAGTGGTTGGCATACCGATTTGTTGATAGAAACGAATGTATTTGTTCAATTCTTCCTTCGGACGGTTTTCCAAGAACAATTGAACCAAGGTTCCATAGGCTACTTTTTCACCATGAGTCAAATGGTGGATGTCCCCAGTAAGGGCAGTAAAGCCATTATGGATGGCATGGGCAGCTGCTAATCCCCCACTTTCAAATCCAATCCCACTGAGAAGGGTATTAGCTTCAATAATGTTTTCAAGAGCAGGGGTTACGACTTTGGCTTCACAAGCAGCCATGGCTTGAAGACCGTCTGCAAATAAGGTTTCTTCACAACGTTGTGCAATGGCGACACCCGCTAAGGTTTGTCGTTGACCCAACATGGTTTTTCCATTGGCTTGCATTACCGCACGCGCTTCGACCCAAGTCGCTAATCCATCTGCGATACCAGAAGCGAGCAAACGTTTTGGTGCTTGAGAGATGACTTTGCTATCCACCAAGACCAATTCTGGGTTTTTAGAATAGAAAATATAGCGAGCAAAGGCACCTTCATCCGTGTAGATAACTGACAAAGCGGAAACGGGAGCATCTGTAGAGGCAATGGTAGGAGCAATCACAACTGGTGATTTTAAAAGATCGGCAATAGCTTTCGCACTATCGATGGTCTTTCCTCCACCAAGTCCAATGACCAAATCACAGCCATTTTCTTCTGCCAAACTAACCACACGATTGATTTCGTTATCAGAAGCTTCTCCATTGAAGAAGACTGGCAAAACCGTGAGCCCATTTTGACCAAGGTATTCTTCAAAACGCTTCCCTACGATATCATAGACCACTGAATCACATAGCAAAACAGGGTGATTCCCTAATTCTGAAATAGATTGCGCATTTTCAAATAAGGCATTCTCACCTTGAATGTAACGTGACGGACTTGCAAAATTTCTCATAGTCTGCTCCTTTAAAATTTATTTAGTTCACACCTATAGTAGCATTTATTTCTATGAAATTCAAAGAATTATACAAGGCTCCACTCAATTAAATTTATCTGTTCAGGCAGCCATTGAAAACGCTTCATTATTATTTGATTATTTGATTTCTCTTATGATTTCTAATCCACTCAAAAATCCCCAAAGCTAGTTTCAGTAGGTTGAAACTTGACTTTGGGGATTTTTATTTTTTTCACGAGCGATCAAGAAAATCAATCGCTTAACTGAAGTTGAGACTACTTACTTTGATCAACGAAACGAGTATCGCGAAATTGAACTCGCCCTAAAAGCGTCGAGAAAAAGAGAGATTGCCTGGTGGGCATGGCCCACATGGTCAAGAAAATCAATCAATTGCTTAACTGAAGTCGAGACTACTTCCTTTGGAAAAAAGATAAATCAATTGGCATTCAGGGAATGCGGCATTGATTTCCTATTTTTCTGCAGGAAGTTTCGGTAAACCGAATCGTCTCTCCTATCTTAGTTTACCAAATAATCACACGATCCTCTGGTGCGCGCCACATGCCGTCGCCTTCTTTGACATCAAAGGTTTCAAAGAATTCGTCAAAGTTTGGTAATTGGACATTGGTGCGAAGTTTTCCTGGTGCATGGACATCGACACTTGCGAGGAGTTGCATGTACTCTGTCCGAGCTTTCATGCGCCAGATGCGAGCAAAGTTGGTGAAGAATTCTTCTGCTGAGAAATCTTCCTCTTTCTTAGCGGCTTCAAGGGCTGCAGCGATACCACCGAGGTCTGCTACGTTTTCAGAAACGGTCAATTTCCCGTTGATCTTGGCACCGTAAGAGTCTTGTCCTTCAAACTGATCGATGACTTTTTGAGTCCGAGCGGTAAAGGCTTCGTAATCTTCTGGCTTCCACCAGTCTTTCAAGCTACCGTGCTCATCAAAGGAAGCACCATTGGTGTCAAAGGCGTGGGAGATTTCATGGGCAATGACTGCACCGATTCCGCCGTAGTTGGCTGATGATGATTGGTGAAGGTCATAGAAAGGGGCTTGTAAAATCGCTGCTGGGAAGACGATTTGGTTCTGTTGCGGATCATAGTAGGCATTGACCAGGTGGGCTGGCATGTGCCATTCGCTTCGATCAACCGGTTGGTTCCACTTGCTCCAAGTATGGGCAATGGAAATTTCGTAAAGGGCTTGAGCATTTTCAACCAAGGTCTTGCTTTCGTCGATGATCTTTTTGGCGTATGTTTCTGGTAATTTTTCAGGGTAGCCGATATGTGGTGTGATGACATTGAGTTTGACAATGGCTTTTTCACGAGTTTCAGGAGCGAGCCAGTCTGCTTTTTCTAAGCGCTCCTTGTAGACGTCAATCATGGTCGCTACTTTATGCTCTACATCTGCTTTTGCTTCTGGTGAAAATTTTTCTCCCGCATACCAGAGTCCAAGCGCTTGGCTATATGGTACTTCTGCTAATGACAAGGCCGCCTTTTCTTTTGGACGAGGTTCTGGAACACCTGCAATCGTACGACTATATTCACCAGCCAAGACACGGATTTCTTCGGTCAAGAATAAAGTCCAATCTACGGCTGCACCGAGTTTCAATCTTGCATGAATAGTTTCCCAGTTGGCTGCTGAATAGAATGTTGGTGCGAATTCCTTCCAGAAACGCTCTTCTGGAACGATGATTTTATCCGGAGTTTGTCCGATCACTTCTGTAAAGAAAGTATCGAGTGGCAATTCTGGAACCAAGGCCTTGAAATCTGCCCACTCATAAGGATGGTAGAGTTTGTTGTACTCGGATCTTTCTTCATTTGACAAGATATATTTGGCCAATTCTGCATCCGACGCAATGACCTTATCCAGGATATCTTTGATTTCTGCCTCTGAGAATTCAAATTTAGGTAAGAGTTTTTCCATCATTTGGCGCCAGATAGCCAGCAATTCTGGTCCTTTTTCGTTGCCTTCTTCATAGTAGGTCGTATCTGGCAAGATATGAGCCGGCGCTTCTCCCCACAAGACATTCATTTGAGCATTCATATAGTCTGGTGACACGCTAAATGGCATGAGATTTGGTTTGCCAGCTAGTTCATAGGTACCCAACTTGCTGGTATAGTCTTCAAAAGAAGACAGAGCCTTAATTTCATTGATCAAAGGCATAGCTGGAGCGACACCGGCTGCTTCTCGCGCATCAAAATCTGCCACCATTTTGTGGTATTTGACGAAGTTTTGCAGAATGCTGTCTTCAGGCAGCTCTTCTCCCCGTTGCCATTTTCCAGTGATATCCAACATCAAGTTTTCGATATCTTGGATCAAGTCCATAAAACCACCAGTTGACGGTTTGTCATCAGGAATCACAGCTGTCTCAGCCCATTCCCCATTGACGTAATCATAAAAATCATCTTGTAAACGTACCATGATCTTCTCGCTTTCATTCTTTTCTAATAACCTTATCAAAAATAGGAACTTTTTTCAATGATTTCAAGAGATTTAAGTTGAATTATTTTAAAAATTAACTTGACTTAACTTTTTATTCGTGTATAATTATTTCAAAAATTAACTTGACTTAATTTTTTTATTCATGTATATTAATGGTAAAGGAGCAAAATCATGATTCAAATTGAACATCTCAGTGTTGCTTACCAGCAAACACTGGCCTTGGAGGATCTTTCCCTCACCATCCAGGGTCCAACCATCCTAGGCATTCTTGGCCCCAATGGGGCTGGAAAATCAACCCTAATCAAGGCCATGCTAGGACTTCTCCCTCATGCGGGAAAGGTCCTGCTCGATCAAAAAGATCTCGGCCAAGCTCTTCAACGAGTGGCCTACGTCGAACAGAAATCCGCTATTGATTTCCACTTCCCCATCACGGTGCGGGAGTGCATCTCACTGGGTCTTTATCCCCACCTTTCTATCTTCAAGAGAAAAAGCAAAGAAGATCTCCAAAAAGTGGAAAATGCCTTGAAACTTGTCAATCTTCTTGATCTAGCGGATCGCCAGATCGGCCAGCTTTCAGGAGGGCAATTCCAACGGGTGCTGATCGCCCGCTGCTTGGTCCAAGAAGCGGATGTCATTTTTTTGGATGAGCCCTTCGCAGGGATTGACTCTGTCAGCGAAGACATCATCATGCAGACCCTCCAGACCTTGAAACAAGAAGGCAAGACCATTCTGATCGTCCATCACGACCTCAGCAAGGTCCCAGCTTATTTCGACCAGGTCCTCCTCCTTCATCGTAAACTGATTGCATTTGGGAAAACAGAGGAAACCTTTACCAAAGAAAATCTGCATGCAGCCTATGGGCATGAACTCTTTATAGGAGGTGGCGTCGGATGATTACAGAATTTATCGATGGATTACAGCAATTCCACTTCTTACAGAATGCCCTGATCACAGCCATCGCCATCGGGATTGTCGCTGGAGCCGTTGGATGCTTCATTATTTTAAGAGGCATGTCTCTCATGGGAGACGCTATCTCACACGCAGTTCTTCCTGGTGTGGCTCTCTCCTTTATCCTAGGCATCAATTTCTTTATTGGCGCTATTGTCTTTGGCCTCCTGGCGTCCGTCCTTATCACCTATATCAAGAGCAACTCCATCATCAAGAGCGACACTGCAATTGGGATTACCTTTTCTTCTTTCCTCGCCTTAGGAGTCATCCTGATTGGAGTCGCTAAAAGTTCCACCGACCTTTTCCACATCCTCTTTGGGAATATCTTGGCCGTCCAAGACCGGGATATGTGGATAACCATCGGTGTTGGTGCTGCGGTCTTGCTGGTGATTGTCCTACTCTTTCGACCCTTACTGCTCACATCTTTTGATCCTGTTCTGGCTCAATCCATGGGCGTCCGGGTCAAGGTCTATCACTACCTCCTTATGGTGCTCTTGACCTTGGTTTCTGTCACTGCTATGCAGAGTGTCGGAACCATTCTCATCGTCGCCATGCTCATTACACCCGCTGCGACGGCCTATCTCTATACCAATAGTCTCTGGTCCATGATGCTCCTTTCATCCGGATTAGGTGCTCTTGCATCCATCCTGGGACTCTTTATTGGCTATAGCTTAAACATCGCCGTCGGGTCTTGTATTGTCCTCACTTCTGCTGTCTTCTTTCTCATCAGCTTCTTTATCGCTCCTAAGCAGAGAAAGAATAAGCACGCTCTTTCATCTCATTAAAGGAGAAACACATGAAAAAAACCGCTTCTATCCTCGCCCTCTTTGTGGCACTCTTATTTGGTCTGTTGGCCTGTAGCAAAGGCTCTTCTTCTGGAGCTTCTGATAAATTGAAAGTGGTCACCACCAACTCCATCCTTGCAGATATCACCAAAAATATAGCTGGGGATAAGATCGAGCTGCACAGTATCGTTCCTGTCGGCAAAGATCCTCACGAGTACGAACCGCTTCCAGAAGATGTCAAAAAGACTTCGCAAGCAGACCTCATCTTCTACAACGGGATCAACCTCGAAACCGGTGGCAATGCTTGGTTTACTAAATTGGTCAAAAATGCCAATAAAGTTGAAAACAAAGACTATTTCGCAGCTAGCGACGGAGTCGACGTCATCTACTTGGAAGGCCAAAACCAAGCTGGAAAAGAAGACCCTCACGCTTGGCTCAATCTCGAAAACGGGATCCTCTACGCTAAAAACATTGCCAAACAATTGATCGCAAAAGATCCCAAAAACAAGGACTTCTACGAAAAAAATCTAGCTGCCTATACTGAAAAACTCAGCAAGCTCGACCAAGAAGCCAAACAAAAATTCAACAATATCCCAGAAGAGAAGAAGATGATTGTAACCAGCGAAGGCTGCTTCAAATACTTCTCCAAAGCCTACGGCGTCCCATCCGCCTATATCTGGGAAATCAATACGGAAGAAGAAGGCACACCTGACCAAATCAAAACGCTGGTAGAAAAGCTCCGGCAAACCAAGGTGCCTGCCCTCTTTGTTGAATCTAGCGTCGATGAACGTCCTATGAAAACTGTGTCTAAAGATACCAATATCCCGATCTATGCAAAGATCTTCACTGATTCCATTGCCAAAGAGGGAGAAAAAGGTGATAGCTACTACAGCATGATGAAATGGAACTTAGACAAGATCGCAGAAGGTTTGAACAAATAAGATTCCAAACTGATTAGATTCTCAAACAAATCAGTGGCTCTTCCCCCTTCATTGATGTACAATGAAAAGAAAAAAGGAGTCTTTGCTATGACAACATTTTTAGGAAACCCTGTTACCTTTACCGGATCTCAACTTCAAGTTGGCGATACTGCTCATGACTTTTCATTGATCACTCCAGCTCTTGAGAAGAAATCTTTAGCTGATTTTGCTGGCAAGAAAAAAGTCCTCAGCATTATCCCATCCATCGACACAGGTATCTGTTCGATGCAAACACGTCACTTCAATCAAACCTTATCGGATATGGAAGACACTGTCGTCTTGACGGTCTCTGTCGACCTTCCTTTTGCTCAAGGTAAATGGTGCGCTGCTGAAGGGCTCGACAATGCCATCATGCTCTCAGACTACTACGACCATTCCTTCGGGAAAGCATACGGCCTCTTGATCAATGAATGGCACCTACTCGCACGCGCTGTCTTGGTCTTAGATGCGGATAACAAGGTTACTTACGTTGAATACCTAGACAATATCAACAGCGAACCAAATTACGACGCTGCAATCGAAGCCGTCAATGCGCTTGGATAAATGAAAAAAGAGGTCTGCGACCTCTTTTCCATTGCTATAAAATCCGATGAAGTCCATTCTGTAGGAGGACGCGCCAGCGTAAGCGAGGGATGCCTCTGAGGAAACTCCGCACGCGCTGTGCCACTTGTTGCTTGTAGCTCTTGCCTCCTTGTGCAAAGACTCCTTTTCGACTCCAGTAGCCTTCGACACTGCGATCATTTTTAGGGGCTAGATAGCGAACATCTTGCTGATAGAGGACATGCTTGCGAAAGGCTGGATCCCAAGCTTTGACGGGGTCAATATCTAAGTCCTTATGGGTCCGTCCCCTAGCCAGCCCGTAGTTAAAACTAGCCCCATTGACAATGCCATTTTCAGAAACTTCTACTGGATCGACTTCATTGAGAAAACGCCCGGCTTGATCGAGAATATACTCCGTATGGAAATTTAACAAGACCTTGAAATTGACTTGTTGGGAGGTCCCTGATGGATAATGAAGGTGACCATCTGGCCCTAGGGAGACCTTATTGTGAAGGCGAGCAGCCGCATAAGCATCCACCGTGACCGCTCTAGCCTCCTGTAGGTAAGCTTGTAAGGCCTCCTCGTCAGTCTGTCCAGCTCTGGCCTCATGCGTCCGAATCCACTGGGCTTGGTAACTTGAAAGTAGGTAGCGTAACTGGTGAACCTGGCGTTTCAAGAGCTGATCTCCCGACTGATCTGCTAAGGGATCCTTTTCAAAGGCGATTTGCACGACGTGTGAAAAAGCCTTCCAAAAGTCGGAACCTGGCGGACAATCTGGAGCCATCCTACTCAGAAGAAAGGCTGTTTCTTCACAAGTTCCGGACAGGTCACTTGGCATAAGAAGAATTTTCATGACTCCCCTCAGCAAGTCTTGGGCAGCCGTTTCCGTTAGATCTTTGATCTCTTGAAACCACATATTTTGAAACAGAGGACTGGCAAAGAAAAAGACAGACTGGTATTGTTCTTGGTAGGCTTGTGGATCTTTCAATCCCTGCAAGTGCTTCTCTAGATAGGCTAAACTACTCTCTCTCCAGCCTAATCTCACTAATTCCCGTCTGTTCATAGTGCCGTCCTTTCTATGCTTCTATACTACCATCTTTTGGAGCTTGAGACAATTCTCATTACTCCACTAGCGTTTTTGAGGAGATTTTTGATATACTAGAAGTGAGCGAAGAAAAGAGGAAAGCATGACACCAAACAAAGAAGATTACCTCAAGTGCATTTATGAAATTGGCACAGAAGTAGAAAAAATTAGCAACAAGGAAATCGCGAGTCGCATGCAGGTCTCTCCACCCGCTGTGACCGAGATGATTAAGCGCATGATCTCAGAGGGTCTCTTGGTGAAGGATAAGACCCATGGGTATCTACTAACGGATCTAGGATCGCAGTTGGTCTCTGATCTCTACCGCAAGCACCGCTTGATCGAAGTATTTCTTCTGGAAAAACTTGACTATACAACTGAAGAAGTCCATGAAGAGGCAGAAGTTCTCGAGCATACCGTTTCTGAACATTTCATTGACCAGCTGGATCACATGCTTGGAACTCCTAAGACCTGCCCTCACGGTGGGACAATTCCAAAGAAAGGCGAAAGGCTTGTCGAAGCCTACCAAGACCGTCTCAGCGAAGCGACCCAACCTGGTCTGTATATTCTGCAAAGGGTCCATGACACCTATGAATTGTTAAAATTCTTAGACCAGATCCATCTCCAGATTGGGGATACTATCGCGTTTCAACGATATGATGACTACACAGGCCTCTATCACTTAGTCATCCAAGGACAAGAAATTTCTATCAACCAAGTGATCGCCCAACAACTCTATATCGAAAAACATGCAGTCTAAACCGACTGCATGTTTTCTTACTTATGGATTTTTTGTATCTAACAAAATCGTCACTGGACCATCATTGATCAATTCAATCGCCATATCGGCCCCAAAGATCCCTCGTTTGACAGGGACTTCTTTTTCTAATTGATCATTAAAGGCATCATATAACTGACTGGCCATATCTGGCTTGGCAGCCCCTGTAAAAGCAGGACGGTTGCCTTTTTTGGTATCCGCAAAGAGGGTAAATTGAGAGATCGACAAGATTTCCCCTTGGACATCTTTGACCGAAAGATTCATCTTATCTTCCTCATCTGAGAAAATCCGCATCTGCGATACCTTGCGGACCGCATAATCCAAATCCTTCTGGTCATCCTCAGGCCCCACTCCCACTAGGAGCAACAAGCCTTGCTGGATCGCATTGTAGACTTGACCATCAATGGAAACTGAGGCACTCTTAACCCGTTGAATCACTAATTTCATTTTACTATCCTATTTTATAAATCTATTGGGCATTCACTACTAACCTTCAAAGAACATCAACTTCAGACAAAGCAGTGAGACGCAGGCAGACTAGCTGAAAAGCAACGGCTGTTCAGTTGCTTTTAGAGCAAGGCAGCAAGGCGAGCTAACCAACTAATAAAAGAATTCTGACCATGTTCTTACTTACTTCAAAGAAAATCGGCTCCAGACAAGGCAGTGAGACGCAGGCACACTATCTGAAAAGTAAAGGCTGTTCAGTTGCTTTTAGTGCAAGGCAGCGAGACGAAGACAGTACTTAAGTACGGCGAGACGAGCTAACCAAGCAATAAAAGAGTTCTGAGCAGCCGAATTAGCCGTTGGTACGCTTAACAGAGTACACCTCCGGCACACTCTTAATCTTATCCACAACTGTTGTCAACATAGACAAGTTTGGAATCCCAAAGGAAATGTGTATATTGGCAAATTTCATATCTTTGGTTGGTTGGGCATTAACAGTTGAGATCATCTTAGCTGTATTGGAGAGGACTTGGAGCACGTCGTTCAGAAGGCCTGCACGGTTGAGCCCGTAAATATCGATGTGAGCGATATAGTCCTTGGTCGTGTTGTTATCTTCCCACTCCACATCAATCAAGCGTTGCTCGTAGTTGTCTTGGGCACGTAGGTTCATACAGTCTCGACGATGAATCGCAACACCGCGCCCTTTGGTAATGTAGCCGACGATTTCATCACCTGGAACTGGGTTACAGCACTTTGCAATCCGAATCAAGAGCCCAGAAGCACCTTGGATGACCACGCCACCTTCGTGACGGACCTTGAGGGTGTCTTTTTTATTTTCAACCTTGACCTCGCCACCTTTGACTAGCTCTTCTGCTTCTGCGCGTGCCTTAGCCCGCTCTTCTTCTCGGCGTTCATCCTCCGTCAAGCGGTTAAAGATGGTAATAGCCCCAATCTCTCCAAAACCAATCGCCGCAAACAAGGCTTCTTCTGTCTTATAGCTTGATTTTTGTAGCACTTTGTCCATGTGCTTTTTGTCCATGAACTTATTGGCTACCAAGTCATGCTCGTGGAATTGGGCCATCAAGAGGTCACGGCCACGGTTAATAGACAATTCCTTATCTTGATTTTTAAAGAATTGACGGATCTTGTTGCGTGCCTTGCTAGTTTTAACAAGGGTCAACCAGTCACGACTCGGACCAAAGGAATTGGCATTGGTGATAATCTCCACCTGATCTCCCGTCCGAAGTTTGGTATTGAGGGGCACCATCCGGCCATTGACCTTAGCACCAATCGCTTTTTCCCCAACTTTGGTGTGGATTTCATAGGCAAAATCGATCGGTCCGGAATCTTTGGGAAGCGAGCGCACAGTTCCATCTGGAGTGAAGACGTAAATCTCTTCTGCCAGGATGTCTTCTTTTACATTTTCCACGAATTCCTTAGCATCGCCTGACTGGTCTTGGAGTTCCATCATCTCCTTGATCCAGTTCATCCCAATAGCAGATTCCTTACTGTTGACTTGACCTTTGATGCCTTTTTTGTAAGCCCAGTGAGCCGCAACCCCGTACTCAGCGACTTCATGCATTTCCTTGGTTCGGATCTGGAATTCAATCGGTCCTTTAGGGCCGTAGACAGTCGTATGGATGGACTGGTAGCCATTGGCCTTCCGGTTGGCAATATAGTCCTTAAAACGCCCCGGCATCGGCTTCCAGAGCTCATGGATGTAACCCAGCATGGCATAGACATCGCTTGGGGTATCCAGGATACAGCGGATAGCAATCAAGTCATAGATTTCATCAAAGCGTTTCTTCTTATCCTGCATTTTGCGATAGATCGAATAGATATGCTTTGGTCGACCATAAATTTTTCCATGCAGATGGCGTTCCCCAGCATAGGTCTCAATCTTGTGGACAACCTCTTCCACCAACTCTTCTCGCTCGCGACGTTTTTCCTTCATCATATGGGAAATCTTGTAGAATTCGACTTCATTCAGATAACGGAAGGACAAATCCTCAAGTTCCCATTTGACGCTGGAAATCCCGAGACGGTGGGCGAGTGGTGCATAGATCTCCATGGTCTCACGCGAAATGCGCTCTTGCTTATCCTTGCGCAAATGCTTGAGGGTACGCATATTATGCAAGCGGTCTGCCAATTTGACCAAAATGACACGGATATCTTGAGACATGGCCATGAGCATCTTGCGATGGTTTTCCGCCAACTGCTCTTCATGGGACTTGTACTTGACCTTCCCGAGCTTGGTCACCCCATCGACAATCACGCGCACATCATGACCAAATTCGCGCTCTAAATCATCTAAAGTCGCATCCGTATCTTCTACGACATCATGCAAAAAGCCACAGGCGACCGTCACAGCATCCAGTTTCAGCTTGGCAAGGATTCCTGCTACTTGAATTGGGTGGATGATATAAGGCTCGCCAGACTGACGGAATTGCCCATTATGGCAATCAACCGCATAGACCAAAGCCTTTTGCACAAAAGCAACATCTTCAGGTGATAAATATTTTTTTGTAAGGGCAACGACTTGGTCCCCTGTTAAATTCTCTTCTTTCGGCATGTATTTTCTCCAGTTTCTTGGATACTATTTTAACACTTTTAGAAGCAGATGGGAACCAATGAAGCTACTTTAATATACGGATACTTCTCGAAGATCATTCTGGGATCCACCTTGCTTTCATCATTCTTGTAAAAAAACTAACGAAGCGATTCCTTCACTTCGTTAGTTCATTAATTCTGTGACAACACTCACGGCGCTGAGAGCGTAGAGTGGAGCTGTTTCTGCTCGAAGTATGCGAGGCCCAAGTCCTGCAAGGACTGCTCCTTTAGCTGTAAAACTTTTAATTTCTGCAGGGGATAAACCGCCCTCTGGTCCAAAGATAAAGAGTAGTTTACATCCAGCTTCTAAGCCTGTCAGCGACTGAATCAGAGCGGCCGCCTCGCCTTCTTTAGCTGACTCTTCATAGGCCACCACGATCCGGTCAAACTGGTCGAACTGAGCCAGAAAGTCTGCCTTTTTCTCAAAAAGGGTAATGCTTGGGACCAGATTTCGCTTGCTTTGCTCGGCTGCTCCGAGGGCGATTTTTTCTAGTTTCTCGACCTTTTTACCCAATTTCTTGCCGTCCCACTTAGCAACGGACCAGTCTGCAGGGAAGGCCCAGATTTGGCTGGCACCGAGTTCCGTTACTTTCTGAGTGATGAACTCGAGCTTGTCTCCCTTGGGAAAGCCTGATGCGATGGTCACTTGGACTGGCAGTTCCACATTGTCAGCTAATTCCTCGATTAGCTCCAACTTACGGGCTTCTACATTTACCACGCGCGCCAAACGCTTGATCCCATCATCAAAGACCAAAGTCACCTCATCATCTTCTTTTAAGCGCATGACCTGAAACATGTGCTTGCTGGTCTCCTTGTCCTCTATGGTGACAGGTGAGCTAGCCAAACCTTTTACAAAATACTGCTGCATGCTAGCCTCCAATCACACCGGAGATATCCTTGGTCTTCTTGAAGACGCAGGCATTCCATTCCCCTTGGATCATGTGGGTTTCAAGGAAAAATCCAGCTGACTCAGCCGACTCACGTACCATGTCCCATTTGTCCTTGATAATTCCACTCATGATCAGGTAACCTTCGTCCTTGACCAAACGATAAGCATCATCTGTCAGATGGATAAGAATATCCGCCAAGATGTTGGCCACGATGACATCTGCCTCAATCTCCACGCCCTTGAGCAAATCACCTGGAGCTACATGGATGTTTTCCATGCCAGAATTGAGCTCAATATTTTCCTGAGCGACACGAACCGCCACATCATCCAGGTCATAGGCGAAGATTTCCTTGGCACCTAGAAGTGAGCTGGCGATAGAAAGGACACCTGAACCAGTCCCCACATCTAGCACTGTTTCGCCACCGCGAAGAACCTGCTCCAAGGCAAAGAGGCTCATCTTGGTTGTCGGGTGGGTTCCTGTTCCAAAGGCCATACCAGGATCCAGCTTGATAATCTTTTCTCCCGCTGTTGCCTCATAGTCTGTCCATGACGGCACGATGGTCAAGTCATGAGTGATACGAGCTGGTTCATAGTATTTCTTCCAGTTGTCTGCCCAGTCTTCCTCAGCCAAGGCAGTCGTGCCCATCTTGACCTCTCCTAGATCCATAAAGTCGGTCAATTCTGCCAGACGAGCCTGCAAATCCGCTTCAACCGTTGCTACATCAACCGTTTCCGGGTAGTAGGCCGTCACCACGATATCTTCCTGTTGCTCAACCTCTGGGAAAATTTCACCAAAACGATCCACATTCCCCACATAGTCCATGCTGTCTTCAATCGCAACACCCTGCGCTCCTAGCTCAATCAAGAGGTTGGAGACTAGCTCCTCGCCTTCACGCTTCACTGTAACTTTTAACTCTTGCCATGTTTCCATCTGATTCTCCTTAACACTCTATCAATTCTTCTAATTCTTTTAAGGTCTTGCCGTCCTTATTTTTCCAATCCGTTCGTCCATTCGTATTCATTCCTAGTACAAAAGCAGCTGCATAAGATGGGCTGGAGAACAGTTGTTTTTCTTGTAAAACACCATCTTTAATCACATTTGATTTGATTAATTCCTTACGCAATTCTTTTAGACTTGCTGGTATTGCGGGTGAATCAACCTCATCCACTTGACTGCCTTCTAAAACAACAAAACCTTCCGAAGTCTGTTCGCAGATAGCTTCAATCATTCGATTTGATTTCTTTGTTTTTCGCTTCAAATAGAGATGAGTTGAATTTTCATTAGAAACATTCTGATCTGTTTTCTTGGTCATAGGAACAAACACTCGGTACCCTAAGGTTCCTACAATCATCAAAGTATTTTCTACAACCTCATCCAACTCAGACTGCTTTTCTTCTGTTACATTCCCAGAATTGGGCTCATTCCCATTTTTGACAATAAAGCGCCCCGCGTCCTTTGCTAGTTGTGTAAATTTATTTTCCAAGTAACTAATTTCTGTGGGACCAAAGGAATTATTCTGCGTCGTCAAAATAATCACATCATTAAAATAATCTGCATGGTTATCACGAGTATGTTCCTGAACACGTAAAAGGACACCTTCACCATTTTTGCGATTCATCGCCTGCCCAATATAGGTAACATCCTTTTGCTTATTTTCATCACGACCAAATAAGAAATAAATGCCACTTTGCTTCATTTCGTCACGTGATTTTAAATCTGATAATTGAATGCGTGGAATTTTATAGATCACACCTGTCCAATTGGACAAGGTACATTTGATTATACCAGTAACTTCTCCATCCATGAGAAACATGTTGATATTTTTACTACGCTTCATCCTAATTTCTTCTCCACATAATCTCTCACTCGTTCTTGCAATTGGGGAACAACTCGATCTGACTTTAAAAACTCTTCAAAGCTCACTAACTTATAGCCCTGTCCCTCATCTCCAAAGTCAATGTGTTCAAACTCTTCTTTGGCTAGATTGCCAACTAGAAAAACGAACTGTTTTTTCTCATCCAAGAGGCCAGGATAGATCCCAGACCAGATCACTTCCTCTTTCGACAGTTGGATGTTCAATTCCTCATAAACCTCACGCGCCACACACTCAAAAGGACTTTCGTCCCCTTCGCGACCACCACCTGGCAAGTCCCACATATTAGGGTAAGGAATCGTTTCTTTATCATCGCGCAAGATGGTCAAAATTTGCCCCTCACAAATCAAAGCAATTTTACAACCCGTAAATTCGAATCGTGCTTCTAAGCAATCCTCAAGCATGAGCTTCCCCTCCTAATATCTCGGATAAGGATAAAAGGTGCTTTCTTCTAGGCCAACTTTGCCTTCTTCAAAAACTTCTTGGTTCCAGACGATCTCAAAGCTCTCTGCTTCTTCGTCTGCTAAGAAATCCATGAGCTCATCCAAGGCCAGCTCGGCTGTATCTCTAAGGAAAGTCGCAAAATAGGCTAGAAACTCACGAGACAAGCCTTTTTTAGGCTCATAAGGAATCGCTGTTAAATAGGCATCTTCCTCCACATGAGACTTGGCTGGATTGTAGAAGAGCACGGCTTCTTCAAAGAAGATATCCTCGTCAGATTCTTCGCCAGCTTCATCAACCAGTGCAACCCCGCCTGTGTTTTGCGCTTCCAAGAGAAAAGCCACTTCTACCGCATGGTTTTTCTTATCCCAATTGATCTCAAAATCAAAAGGAAAAACCTTGTCCATCTCCTCTTCTAAAACATCCAAAAATCCGTATTTAGACATAGCGTCCTCTTTCTAATTTCCCACTCTTAGAGCGGAATATGATACAATAGTTACTACAATCTTACCATAAAAACCGTCTCTTTGAAAGGAAACAAAGCTAGAAAGGAGAAGGAAATGCCCGACAATCTCGCACTCCGTATGCGACCACGAACGATCGATCAAGTCATCGGTCAACAGCACCTGGTTGGAGAAGGCAAAATCATTCGTCGCATGGTCGAGGCCAATCGTCTGTCCTCTATGATTCTCTATGGACCTCCGGGGATCGGAAAGACCAGTATTGCTTCTGCGATCGCAGGAACGACCAAGTATGCTTTTCGGACCTTTAATGCAACAGTTGACAGTAAAAAACGCCTACAAGAAATCGCAGAGGAGGCCAAATTTTCTGGTGGCTTGGTCCTGCTCTTGGACGAGATCCATCGCCTCGATAAAACTAAACAAGATTTTCTCCTGCCTTTGCTCGAAAGTGGTCTGGTCATCATGATCGGTGCAACGACTGAAAATCCCTTTTTCTCTGTCACACCCGCTATTCGTAGCCGCGTACAAATCTTTGAGCTGGAACCGTTGACGACGGAGGAGGTCAAGCAAGCTCTAAAAACGGCGCTGGACGATCCCGACCGTGGCTTTGATTTTCCAGTCGTGCTCGATGAGGACGCTTTGGATTTCATCGCTACCTCAACCAATGGAGATCTTCGCTCTGCCTTTAATTCTCTCGATCTGGCGGTGCTGTCGACCTCTGAAAATGCAGAAGGAATTCGCCATATTACGCTAGAGATCATGGAAAACAGTCTCCAGCGCAGCTACATCACCATGGACAAAGATGGAGACGGCCACTACGACGTGCTCTCTGCTCTGCAAAAATCTATCCGTGGTTCGGATGTCGATGCTAGTCTCCACTATGCAGCTCGTTTGATCGAAGCCGGAGATCTACCCAGCCTAGCTCGTCGCTTGACTGTCATCGCTTATGAGGATATCGGTCTGGCCAATCCAGATGCGCAGATTCATACCGTGACAGCGTTACAAGCAGCTGAGCGCATCGGCTTTCCTGAGGCCCGCATTCTCATCGCCAACATCGTCATCGATCTAGCCCTTTCGCCGAAATCCAACTCAGCCTACGTTGCCATGGACAAGGCGCTGGCTGATCTTAGAAGTTCTGGCAACCTTCCTATTCCTCGCCACCTCCGCGATGGTCATTATGCTGGAAGCAAGGAACTGGGAAATGCGCAAAACTATAAATACCCTCACAACTACCCTGGCAACTGGGTCAATCAGGACTACTTGCCAGACAAGCTCAAACACGCTTCCTACTTTATTCCCAATGAAAATGGCAAGTACGAGCGTGCTCTCGGAGCCACCAAGGAGAAGATTGATCAATTTAAGAAAAAGTGACATCGGTTTCAAAAAATTGAGATTTTTCCTTGAAATATTTTCAAAATGTGGTATCATATACATATAGAAACGCTGTGGTGTACGACTTCACACTTAAGTGTTGACCGACTATTTTTTGTATTATTAGGGAAACAAAAGACTTCTGGCAGTATGCAGGCCGTTTCACGCGGAAGCAGCTAAGTCAGAGCGAGTTGCCCACCTGCTTAATTGCGCGGGTTCAATACAAATCGTGAAGTATCGGCACCAATACAGCTTTTTATATTTGCCTCCTTAGCTCAGTTGGTAGAGCAGTAGACTCTTAATCTATGGGTCACAGGTTCGAGCCCTGTAGGGGGCATCTACATACAACAGGAAAAAGCCTTGATTTACAAGGCTTTTTTGTTTGTCTATAACTGATTTGCCCCATCATTTGCCCCACATTTTTTTATGAGCAATCTTTCCAGACATCTCTGACTACGAAAAACAAAAAAGCTATCCTACCTTTGCAAATTTAGATAAGATAGCAGAATATTTTAATGCAACTCCAACTCAACTTTTTGGAACAAGTAAGGAGATTGAATTAGAAAAGAGTGTTCTTGAATCGAATGAATACTCTGATAAAGTAAGTGAGATCTTAAAGGCTGTCAAATACATCGAACATTTTCTAGAAACTGATGGACAGTACTTAGAGGATTTACTTTACCTAACAAGAGGCAACCAACTATACACAGAAGATGGAGATGAGTTGTATATTGATCCAACTTCTCAGAAAAGAACATTTCATAACCAATATGAACCTGGTTTTATTGTAGCAAGAGATAAATCCCCACTAGAACTCTTAATTGAAAATAAGGACCTATTAGATTAAAAAAGCGAGGATATGTACTGATCCCAAAAGTTAGACAGAAAAAAATCTAACTTTTGGGATCAGTACATTTTCAACTCTCTTATTTATTTTCTTATCTCACATAATTACTTCACATGTCCAGGCTCATCAAATTCATTTTTTTCAATAACATATGCCACATTTGCATCCTTATTGATCAAAGAACATATATCTATTAAACTACAAAAGCTCTCTGACCGCAAAATTCCGTTAATTTACAACCTTATTCCTACTTTCTATTTTACTTTTCTGACAGATAAGATTATAATAAGGAGTATTTATTTTCGGAGGTTTTTATGTCATTTCTATCAAAAAATTGGGCAGGACTGTTAGTCTGTCTGATCATTTCTATCATCTCTTGGGTTTTAGGAGGCTTTCTGCCTGTTGTGGGAGCACCTGTTTTCGCCATTTTTATCGGAATGATTCTCTACCCCTTTCTCACTTCCTATAAACAACTGGATGCTGGATTGACTTACAGCTCTAAAAAATTACTTCAATACGCTGTTATCTTGCTCGGTTTCGGTCTCAATATTTCACAAGTTTTTGCAGTTGGGAAATCTTCTCTTCCCGTTATTCTTTCAACCATTTCTATCGCCTTGATTGTAGCTTATCTCTTCCAGAGATTTTTTGACTTAGATACAAAGCTAGCTACCTTGATTGGTGTTGGTTCCTCTATTTGTGGAGGTTCTGCTATTGCTGCTACAGCCCCTGTCATTCATGCTAAAGAAAAAGAGGTGGCTCAAGCCATCTCTGTCATCTTTTTCTTCAATGTCTTGGCAGCTCTTATCTTTCCAACTCTAGGTTCTTGGCTCCATCTCTCCAACGAAGGTTTTGCTCTCTTTGCGGGTACTGCGGTCAACGATACTTCCTCTGTAACAGCCACAGCTAGCGCCTGGGATAGTCTGTATCATACCAATACTCTAGAATCTGCAACCATTGTCAAACTGACTCGTACCTTAGCTATTATCCCTATTACTCTCTTCCTCTCCTATTGGCAAAGCCGTCAACAAGACAACAACCAAGGAGTAAAGCTTAAAAAAATCTTCCCCGTTTTCATTCTCTACTTCATCCTAGCTTCTCTGCTAACTACCGTCCTTACTTCTTTTGGTGTTAGCAATAGCTTCTTTTCACCTCTCAAACAGCTCTCCAAATTCCTCATCATCATGGCTATGAGTGCTATTGGTCTCAAAACTAACCTCGTTGCTATGATCAAATCCAGTGGAAAATCCATTCTTCTTGGAGCCCTTTGCTGGATCGCTATCATCCTGACTAGTCTTGGCATGCAATTACTCATCGATATTTTCTAAGAAAAAAGGGAGCCTAAAGGCTACCTCAGAACGTAGACAAACGTCATTTTTGGCGTTTGTCTTTTTGTATCTTCAAAGATATTTTGTCTTATCATCTACTATTCCATCCAAAAATCTGATTTAAAGCAAAATAAAAAGGGATATTCCCTATCCATTTCGATAATTTTTTCATTAATTTGTTTTTCCATTTTATCCTCCGATTAGTCTCGCACTGATATTTATTGATAACAACACTATATTTCTAGTATAGCATAATCATTAGATATTATAGGTTTTCAAACCAAATGAGAGTCATTCGTTTTTGCCCCACTTTTGCCCCATTTTTAAATCATGACATTGGAAATACCTAAAAGTACTTCCCTAAAATCACTTATATTTCAATATTTTTAATTACTCTCAATATGAAAATCCTTTCCAAATCCATGTAGGGGGCATCTAAATCAACAGGAAAAAGCCTTGATTTATAAGGCTTTTTTGCTTGTCTATAACTGATTTGCCCCATCATTTGCCCCACATTTTTTTATGAGCAATCTTTCCAGACATCTCTGATTACGAAAAACAAAAAAGCTATCCTACCTTTGCAAATTTGGATAAGATAGCAGAATATTTTAATGCAACTCCAACCCAACTATTTGGAACTAGTAAAGAGATTGAGTTAGAAAAGAGTGTTCTTGAATCTAATGAATACTCTGATAAAGTAAGTGAGATTTTAAAAGCTGTCAAATACATCGAAGATTTTCTAGAAACTGATGGACAGTACTTAGAGGATTTACTTTACTTAACAAGAGGCAACCAACTATACACAGAAGATGGAGATGAGTTGTATATTGATCCAACTTCTCAGAAAAGAACACTTCATAACCAATATGAACCTGGTTTTATTGAAGCAAGGGATAAATCTCCACTAGAACTCTTAATTGAAAATAAGGAATTGTTTGATAAATAGAAAAAGCGAGGATAACCTCGCTTCAGATTGAAGTTAAAATCTTTAGAAGACACTTTTATAAGGACTTTGTCTTCAATCTGTGAAAAGGAGTGAAAACTCCTTTTCTTTTTGTAAGTCAGACTGAAACTTCCAAATTGTTTATTTATTTTATTGACATTTTCTATAAAAATAAGTACAATAGTTTTATTAGCAAACTATACTATATAGGGGGTATTGAAATGAAATTTTCTAATCGTTTACTGCTATTCCTTGCAGGAGTTGTTTTTGTCCTTTTAGGACTTTTCCTATTTACAAACCCAGTAGCTAATCTTGTTGCTTACAGCTGGTGGATTTCATTTGGTTTACTGGTTTCTTCTATAGCAGCTATTTTAGGCTATTTCTCTGCACCAAAAGAGCTTCGCTCACCTGTTTATCTTTTCCAAGGATTTGTTAGTCTTCTCTTAGCTCTTTACCTCGTTGCTTATGGCTTTGTGACCCTGCCGGTCGTCATTCCGACCATTGTAGGAATTTGGTTAATTGTAGAAGCCATTATTGCTTTCTTTAAAGGCAATCGTCTAAGATTGATTTTCCCTATTATTGGTAGCAATATCATGTGGGTAGCCTTGCTTGAATTTTTACTAGGTCTAGTGATTCTGTTCAATCCAGTGGCTACAGGTGTCTTTGTCGTTTATGTCATTGCCTTTTCATTTTTAGTTACTGGCTTCACCTACATTATTGAGGCCTTTCGTAAATAGTCTAGTTGCTATTTCTATCGCATTCAAAAAAGCTGGGAAATCATATTCTCAGCTTTTTCGTCTCTTTAATTATCACTTTTTCGCATTCCATTCTACGTAGAAATTTGTTTTTCCATTTTATTCTCCAATTTGATCTCGCACTGACATTTATTTATAACAAAACTATATATCTAGAATAGCATAATCATTAGGTATTATAGGTTTTCAAACAAAATACGAGTCATTCGTTATTTTTGCCCCACTTTCGCCCCATTTTGAAATATTTACATTGAAAATACCTAAAAGTATTTCCCTAAAATCAGCTATATTTCAATATTTTTGTTTATTTTCAATATGAAAAGTTCTTACAAATTCATTCTCTTCCCAAGTAATAATATCTCCAAAGGCTGTTACGAACATCGGAAAAAGAAGTAAGGAACTATTCATAATAATAGCCGTAGCAAATCTTTGCATTTTTGTCTTATCTTTTTTAAGATAGTACTATTAAAAAAAGAAAAGGTGAAAATCATGGAAACATATACACTTGCAAATGGGGTTGCTATTCCTAAAATTGGTTTTGGAACTTGGCAAATTGCTGAAGGCGAAGAAGCCTATAACAGCGTTAGCTTCGCACTTAAGGCGGGTTACACACATATTGATACCGCACAAATTTACGGTAACGAGGTTTCCGTAGGTAAGGCGATTGCTGATAGTGATTTGGCACGTGAGGATATTTTCCTAACTACCAAACTTTGGAATGATAAGCACGATTACGAGTTGGCTAAGACTTCTATCGATGAGTCTCTCGAAAGACTTGGTGTGGATTATTTGGATCTTTTGCTTATCCATTGGCCTAATCCAAAGGCGCTTCGTGAGAATGATGCTTGGAAGGCTGGCAATGCGGGTGCATGGAAGGCTATGGAAGAAGCTTACAAAGAAGGTAAGGTGCGTGCTATCGGTGTGTCTAACTTTATGCAACATCACCTAGAAGCTCTTATTGAAACAGCTGAAATTGTTCCACATGTCAATCAAATCCTCTTGGCTCCAGGTTGTGACCAAGAAGACTTAGTTGCCTATTGCCAAGAGCGCGATATCCTTATTGAAGCCTATAGTCCACTAGGTACAGGTGGTATTTTTGGAAATGAAGATGTTGAAGCAGTGGCTGAACGTAACGGTAAATCTGTGGCACAAGTTGCTCTGCGTTGGAGCCTTCAAAAAGGTTTCTTGCCACTACCTAAGTCTGTGACACCTAAAAATATAAAAGCTAACTTGGATATCTTCGACTTCGACTTATCAGAGGAAGATATGGCAGTCTTGGATAAGATTCAAGGCATCAAAACTCAGGATGATCCTGACACAGTTAATTTTTAATAGGATTTTAAGCAACCCATCAGGGTTGCTTTTTAGTGTGTTCCACATCTTTAAAACCTCCTAATGCGAGGAGTGGAACAAAACCGAAACCTACAAGTAAATGACAAAAGAAGTCAAGATTTTGACAATTCGCGCCACATGAAATTATTTAAGCATATCCTTTTCTTTCATTACCATTTTCTGTTATAATGTATTGTATTTCTAAAGTAGAAAGGTATTAATATGACAACTCTTATTAAGCATAAACGTGTAGAATTTTCAGAACTTTTTTATGACTTAGTTTTTGTTTTTGCAATTTCAAAAGTAACTACTTTAATTGACCATCTTCATAACGGTATTTTGACTTGGAATTCTTTCCTTGATTTTTTCATTGCTACTTTGGTTCTCATCGATTCCTGGATGATTCAAACCGATTATACCAATCGCTATGGAAAGAACTCTTTATTTAACATAGTAATCATGTTTATCAAAATGGGAATTTTACTCTTTATAACCAATATGATTGGACCTGATTGGCAACAATATTTTCATTATCTCTGTTGGGCTATTGGTACATTAACCCTTACCTTATTTTTTCAATATTTGGTTGAATTTTTTAGAAAATCAACCGATGATGTTAATCGGGAAAATATCAAAGGTTTTCTATGGATAACAGGTCTAGGAAGTTTAGGAGTCTATCTAACAGCTCTTCTTCCTATTTACGTTGGAGTCTATATCCTTTATGCTAGTATTCTGCTAACATTTATTATGCCAAGTATCTTGCTTAATAAAGATAAGCATTACCAGGTAAATCTCCCCCATTTAATCGAGCGCATCTCCCTTCTTGTCATTATTATGTTTGGAGAGATGATTACGGAGCTAGCTAACTTCTTTACAATCGAGAATTTCTCGATTTATTCGGTTCTTTATTTCATTATTATGATTTCTCTGTTCTTGTTTTATTTTGGTCAATTCGACCATGCTATTGATGAAAAATCTAATCAAAAGGGGCTATTTCTAATTTACAGTCACTATCCTATTTTCATTGGACTTATGATGATGACTGTATCGATGGGCTTTCTTCAGAATCCTGAAGCTAATCGTCTCTTTGCAACCAGCTTCTCTTATATCGGATTTGGCCTCTTTCAAGCTGCTGTCCTAGTAAATGGACCCCATAACAAACACTATCTTCGCTATTCGAAAAGTTACTACTGTGTCCAAGCGACACTCTATCTGGCTGCCTTGATTCTCTCTTTAATCTTTGCTTCTAATCCTATAATAGTAGTGAGTATTACAACCATTTTAGCTCTAGCTATAGCCATTCATTTTATTTATTTTTATATGACACAGAATAAAAAATATTCCAAATCTAACTGGGGATTATTTTAATGAGTTTATAACATTAAAAAGCTTTGGGAACCAAGGCTTTTTTTTCATTAATTTGTTTTTCCATTTTATCCTCCGATTTGAACTCGCACTGACATTTATTTATAACAAAATTATATATCTAGAATAGCATAATCATTAGGTATTATAGGTTTTCAAACCAAATGTGAGTCATTCGTTTTTGCCCCACTTTTGCCCCATTTTTAAATCCTGACATTGAAAATACCTAAAAGTATTTCCCTAAAATTAGCTATATTTCAACATTTTTGTTTATTTTCAATATGAAAAGTTCTTACAAATTCATGCAGGGGGCATCTAAATCAACAGGAAAAAGCCTTGAAATCAAGGCTTTTTTGCTTGTCTTAAGAGTATTTAGCTCACTTTTTTAGATACTATAATGTAGCCTACGAAGTTAAATCATTCTGCACCATTGTTATTCCATTTAAAATAAAAACCACCTTTGAACCCTACCAAACAATTGACAGTTCTTCACCGAATCCGCTATGATAAGGGTACTTGAAATTCCGAGTTTTCATAGCATTTAAAATGTAAGGAGTCCAAAATGAAAATCTATTATTCAAAATATGTCGGATATGGCTTTTTGGCTTTTGCCTGTGCGCTCTTTATCCACTTAGCTTTTTTATCGCTCCTAGGTTTTGAGGGAATTCCCAAAGTCAGTTTCGTCACCCTCATTCAGATCCTTTTATTTCTAATTGCGATCTATGCAACCATTGCTGGGATCAAAAGACTGACTAGCCGTCAGATCGCTTTTGAACTGACTTCTGATGGGATCCATGCTTATCAGGGAGTGATCCTGACAAAAGATATCTTTATCCCCA
Organism: Streptococcus parasanguinis; assembly: GCF_016648925.1. Lineage (GTDB taxonomy): Bacteria > Bacillota > Bacilli > Lactobacillales > Streptococcaceae > Streptococcus. The sequence goes on from NZ_JACLQX010000001.1 coordinate 130,191, forward strand.
AGGAAGATTTGGTGAGTGCAGCCTATAAAGTGGCTGACGTTAGTGACCCCGATCACCAAAATAGTAAGAGTTATTTTATCGAATTTCAGCTGAGGGAAAATACTGCACTAGAAAATCTCTCAAAATCTAATACGATCATTGACACAGAGCACCATACCGTAAAACTCTTCGTCAATTTTTGTAAATTTAAGGAAGAAGATTGGCAAAACCTATCCAAGTACTTGACGAACGAATACCATTTACAAATATTCGACTAACTTGATTGTAGCTATCAAATCAAAAAACGTTTACCTTGTTCAACCGATCTTATTAAACGTAAAAAATGAATTCATCTTTTTCTAGTGAAAGGGTTTTCTTCCCGGTGTGTAATATGATATAATAACCATATAAATGAAAAAGGAGTTTTTTTATGAAAAAAACAGGTAAAGTTTTAGGTTTGGGAATTTCACTATTAACTATCTCAACTTTAATGGCTTGTAGCTCTATTTCAAAACTACACTCGTCATCAAAAGAAGATAAAACAGAAGCTACTTCTAGCACTTCCGAAAAGAAAGGGATCATAGATAAAGCAAAAGAAAAATTGGGTGTTGACAAATTTGACCCTCAGGATACATCTGATCAAACAATCGAATCCATCAAAACCTATGAGGATTACTTGATAATGTATGAAAAGATTATACAAGATTATTTTGATCAATGTGAAGCTGTGTATAAGGAAAAAGGCCTAGGCGATGATGCTTCTTTTGAAGAACAGAAAAAATCTTTAACTCAATCAATGGAAGATCAGAAAAAACAATATGGTGCATTAAAGAACTCTCCAATTCAAGGAAAAGAGCATATTGTCCAATTTCTTAAAGAATACAGAGACTCTCTCAAAGAGTTGGTTGATCAATTAGCAGCTAGCTAAGCAAGAGAATCTTCTAATTTCCAAGGAAAACCGGTCCCTGGGGTCGGTTTTTTATGAACATTCATTTAAAACAAATTTGCTCTATAGGGGAGAAAAAAATGGATTATCAACTATTACCTCATGAATTTATGATAATGCACAGCGACCACGTTTGTTTTGGGAACTCAACCACTTTAACAGACGAATTGATTTTGACAAATCTAAATTTAGTCCATATTAAAAAAGGAATCTTTGGAGGAAAGAAAAGTCAACAATTGATTCCTATTAATCAAATCAAATTGTTCGAGGGAAAACCACAGGTTTCGGTCTGTAAAGTAAATGGATCAAAACGCTTAGAAATATACTACAATGGAGGCCAAGTCGTTTTTGGGTTCGATAACGCTAAAGATACCGACAAATGGGCTTCCAATTTAATTAAGCTTGTAACAGGAGATACAAGTAATTTTGATAAGTTAGGAGATAGTAGCCTGTTTGGAGTAGATGTTTTAGCTGAAACTCTAAAAGATACTTTTAACGTCTTTAAAACAGGATTAGGAATTAAAGAGAAAGAGCCTGAAAGAATCACCACAAAGTGTACTTTTTGCGGAGCTCCTTTGTCAGGATTAGCTAAACAAACAGTAAGATGCTCATATTGCGATATGGAACAAAATCTATAGGAGAGTAACAAATGGGATTTATTAAAGCAGTAACAGATTCAATTGGTGGTACATTTGCTGATCAGTGGAAAGAAATCATTACAGTTCAAGCTTTTGACGAACATACAGCAGTAAGCCCTGGTATTCTTCAGGAAAACAACAACGGTAGAGGGGTTAATAATAAGGGATCTGTAGGCGTTATCTCCAATGGTTCTAAAATTTTTGTCCCAGAGAATACAGCCGCTTTTATCTTTAGCCAATCCGGAATCGAGGAAATCATTACTAAACCAGGTGGATACGAATACCAAAATGGAGAAAATAGTATCTTTAATGGTGACGGAATAAAAAAATCACTTTTCGATAATGTAGTAAACCGTGTTGGTTTTGGTGGCCAGAGTGATCAACAAAAACAGATTTCTTTTGTAAATTTACGAGAGATCCGGGATATTAAATTCGGAACCCGCGGACCCGTTATGTATAACGATTTGTTTTATGGAGCTGACTTAGAAGTGCGAGCATTCGGTACATTCTCTATTCAAATTACAGATGCAGAACGATTTGTCCGCAACTTTCTTCCTGCAAATGTTAGTTATTATACGTTTGATAGCCTGCAAGCGAGGTCCCAAATTGTAACTGAATTTTTACAATCTTTTATTGTAGCTCTAAATTCTCTATCTACTACTTACCGAATTTCACAATTACCATCACAAGCAACAGTTCTAGCAAACCAAGTAGCTTGTGATAATCAATATGCTGGAACTTGGAAAGAACGTTTTGGTTTTGAAATTATAAAAGTAGCTATTGCAAATATCGAATTCTCACCTGAATCTAAGGAGTTAGTAAAACAATTTTCATCCAATAAGATGAACTTAAAAGCATATGATGATGTATCACAGAAATCATCTAATATTGCAGCCCAACAAAAGATCGCTTCGGGAATTGAACAGCATGGTCTCGGAGATGGCCCTGGAATGATCTTTGGAATGAATATAGCTCAACAATTAGATGACAGAGCAAGCAAGCCGACGATGACTTTTGACGAACAAATAGAGATGCTGACAAAGTTAAAATCACTTTTAGATGCAGGCATTCTATCTCAGGATGAATTTGACCAAAAGAAAAAAGAAATCATGGATTTATAATAAGAAAATGAGTAGGGGTAACTCCTACTCATTTTCTTATTTAACTGCTCTTAGTTCCTCATTTTTCCTTTGGGTACGAGCAGATAGAAAAATAGCAAATTCAATCCAAATACGGCAACAAAGAGCGCTATTTGGGTGGCATCAATCGTTTGTTTCTCAGTCAAATCTTGGATCAGCTTTGTATAATAATAGCCTGGGAATACCCGTTGTAGCTTGCCAACCAAGTCCATAAACCCTCCACTTGCGCCAAGCGTATCAAAGGGAATAATAGTCATGGCGGCTAAAATAATAACTGGAAAGCCAATGGTATCAATCGTCTTGGCATCTACCCTCACCCCAAGTACAAAGCCAATCACACTAAAGTAGATCCCCATCAAGGATAAGAGGAAAAATTGTACCAACAGGCTAGTCGTCACTGGAAAGTGAAAACCTAGAACAGCAACTACTAGCACTGCTAAAAAGATCAAGCTGTTCAGAATCAGTTGTACAATCGATTGATCCCATAAATAGTGCTTGACACTATAGCTTGTAAAGTGGGATTCAAAAGAATAAAAGCCGATATCTGAGGCGATTCGCTTACTAAAAGTTGCAAGGCTATTGCCAATGACCCCGATAAATACAGCAATGCCTAATAAAATACTTGGTGAAACCCCTTTTTGAAGCTGATAAAAGAAGATATACCAGCCTATGGGTAAAATAATGGTGAATAATACGAAGCGCTTATTTCGTAAAACTTGTTTTAATTGAATCTTTTTCATGCTTGTTCCCTTCCTTTATTCATCTCTTCTCGGAAATACTGCTCAATGGTTTGACCAGCCTGATGGATGTCCTCAACAGCCTTTGTTGCAGCAATTCGACCGTCTTTTAAAATCAGGACTTTTGTAAAAAAGGCATCAATTTGGTTAAAATCATGGGTCACCACAACAGATGTAAACTCTTGCTGCTCCAGCAATTTCCAAAAATTATCCACTGCCTCCAAGTCCATGCCTGTCGTCGGCTCATCTAAAAAAATCAACTTTGGATGATTCAAAATGGTTAACAATAAGGACAAGCGTCTCTTTTGACCACCAGAAAGACTTCCCACCATCTGCTCTCTTGATTCTCTCAATTCGACCATTTCTAAGAGTCCATTGATATCAGCCTGCTTCTGCTGATTCATCCGGCTTTTTAATTCGACGAATTCAGCAAGGGTTAGATCCTCGATGAGCAGATCCCCCTGAGGCATCATCCCAATTTCTCTTTGAAAATCAAGCGAAGTCTTTATCGTCCCCGAATCAGCCTGGAGCTGCCCTGCGATAATGTTGAACAGGGTGCTTTTACCTGCTCCATTATTTCCCAGCAAGGCAATTTTGTCTCCTTCTTCTATCGAAAAAGATACCCCCTTTAATACAGCTTTCTCCTTAAATGATTTTGTAATAGATGCTACCTGAAACATAGGATCCCTCTTTTCTTATTGATCTTGTGTCCATTATACGTCAAAGAGAAAGCCTTGGAGGCTCTCTGTCAGAATCTGTCAAAAAATCGTCGTGAATGGTCAAAAAAGAGGCTGGGACAAAAGTCCTAGCCTCTCAATTATTTTTGATTGTCGAGCAAGACGCAGTGGTTGAGTGGGCTCTACTACGCTGATTTCATTAGCTTTTACAGCCCTACTCAACTGTGCGGAGGTGGGACGACGAAATCGAATTCTAACGAATGACCGATTTCTGTCCCACTCTCTCTTCCATTATTCCTTCCAAAAGGTCAGGCTCTGAGTAAATCGGTAGTTTGAACTCTTGGTAGACACTGTCGTTTTGGGATACTTTTCCAGTAATTGTTGGATCTTGTACAAGCCAAGACCGCGGCCCTCTCCTTTACTCGAGTAGTCTTTTTCAAAAATTCTCGCTAACTCTATTTTTTCAGCTTTTGTACTATTTTCAACTATTAAGATGAGGGAGTTCGTATCCTGAAGCATGGCAAGAGTCAGCTGTGGGTCCTCTGATTCGAGACTCGCTTCGATAGCATTGTCACAAAGGATGGATAAGAAGGTGATGAAATCTAAAACCTCGATGAATAAATCACGAACTGGTTCATCGATCTCGACAGAGATCCCAATCCCTTTATTTTGAGCTTCCAATAATTTTGCGGACAGAACACTTTTTACAGCTGGATTTTCGATGTGACTGAGTTTGGCAATATCAAACTTACTATTGTAAAATTGCTGGCCACTCTCTCGAAGAACATTCTCATAGACTTCCCTGATCGCATTGAGGTCTTCGTGCTCAATACTTAATTTGAGACTGGTTAAAATATTCAGGTAATCATGACGAAAGGCACGAATCTCCCCATAGAGCATTTCGACGTGTTGGCTATAGGTGGCTAACTCCTGCAGTTGCCTATCTTTTTGTTCCAGAATTTCTTGTTTCAATCGTTCTTTGGATACCGCATTGAAATACAAGAGCATCACAAAAAACAAAATCAAATAAATACTATTTAACTGTTCCCGTAAAGCATCTGCATGAGGAATAGCATCCTCAAAAACCACCAGACCTACAACACTGACTAAATACACAAACATGGAAAGATCCATCGGGAGTAAGAAACGATTAAAATACTGCCGTTGAAACCCTACTTTTAAATCTGTAAAATCTAGTTTTAACAATTTAGTGATTCCTATATAAACAGGAAAGACCAGCAATTCAAGTAGAGCATCATACCAGCTGACAGATGCCTCATGAACAAGTACGATCCCTAACATTGGAAAGACATAAAAGGCTAAGAGACGCGCAATGAGACTCTCCATGACAACCGGGTAGAGCCCGTAAAAAATATTCAACAGGTGTCGTATGTTACGATTTCGGTAGAAACTATAGGCAATAAATACTAAGAAATAGCCAAAAAAGCCTACCGGTGGCACAAGGGTAAAGATAATTGCAAAGAAGAAGGGGCACAAAAAGAGCCAGCGCAAGGTGAACTCTTGTCTACTGATATGACGATAGATCAGCATGCTGACGAAGAACTTTAGGTAAAATATTAGAACATCTAACAGCAATTCTTTCTCCCTCTATTTTTTCAAAGCTTCCAGTAAGCCTCTGTACTTGGTCCGTGAGATCAAGCAATTGTCCCCATTTTCAAAAAAAGCTTTCTTGGCTTCTTTATCAATCTTCGTAATATTTTGCGGATTCACCACAAAGGAGCGGTGGCACCGATACAAGCGGGGATCTGCTTTTTCGATATCGGTAATACTAGCGTAAAATTCCAAGCGCTCTTCCTGGGTGTGTAAAATGACCTTGTGAATGGTTGGAGACGTTTCAACATACAAAATCTTATTAAAAGGAACTTGTACACGCGCCATCGCACTCTCAAACGTAAAGGCATCTTGCGCAATCGTGGTCCCAGCTTGCTCCAAGGTATAATCGATGGCTGAGCTGATTCTCTCTTTGAACTCTTCCTCACCCAGCGTTTTATCGATAAAATCCAAGGCAGCTACTTTGTACTGAAAGGTAATGGGCATGAATTCAGAGTGAGTGGTGACAAAGACAATGGTCGCATGGGGATCTTTCTTACGAATCTCTTTTGCGATCTCCAGTCCTTTTTTCTCCTCACCTTTAATCTCGATATCTAAAAAGAATAGGTGATGGGCGCCTCTCTCTGTGATAGCATCCAGCAACTGACTTGACTTCCCAAACACTTCTGGCGCTTTGCATTGCAAGGATTTTTGACGGATGAGATCCTGCAAGACCGCTTCGATACGCGATTGTTGGATCCATTCATCTTCTAACACAAAAATCTTCAACAAAGTCCTCACTCCTTCCCCTCTACGAATATGTTCTATTTTACCATAAATGATGCCTGCTAAGCCACTCTTTCAAAGGAGACTCAAAGGCCTTCTACTTTTTTTCTTAACAAAAAAACTCTCCCGGAGGAATCCGGAAGAGCTTGCGCAAGGGGAATTTGAAAAATATTTTTTAATATGAAAAAGGTCGATAAAATCTATGCTATGTTCAAACTCTCATTTTACTAGCAGCGATATTACGATCAAGTTTTATTGTCAATAGACATGTATGTGGGAAGTTCTCCCCTTGCAACAATGTAGACCTGTGATCTACTCTTACTAGTATACACTAGAATTATTACAAAATCAGTTAATTTGTATTGCAATTTGTTGGCAAATATCCCTCTGCCTGAAAACACCGCAAATGCTTGATTCCCAAGCATCTACGCAAGTCCTCTTTAATTAGTATTTATCATTTCTGTTACAAAATTTAAAATAAAAATATTATTCCATAACAAATGAAAATCCCAAAGCACGATAAAAAAGGAGGAACGATATTTTCCTCCCTTTGAGCTAGTAAGACACTTCGGTAAGGCACCATGGTGCTTGCCGTAGTCTAATGAGGTGCTTCAGCACCCATTAGACTACGTGTCTTACATCATCCCACCCATCATGCTTGGATCCATTCCTGGTCCTGCTGGGGCTGCTGGTTCTGGTTTGTTGGCTACGACTGCTTCGGTTGTCAAGATCAGACTCGCTACGGAAGCGGCGTTTTGAAGGGCTGAACGGCTCACTTTAACTGGGTCGATGATTCCTGCATCAATCATATTCACCCATTCACCTGTTGCGGCATTGAAACCTGTTCCGACTTCGGCATTTTTCAAGCGATCAATCACAATAGATCCTTCGTAACCGGCATTGTGGGCAATTTGGCGCACCGGTTCTTCCAAAGCACGAAGAACGATATTGCGTCCGGTCGCTTCATCTCCTTCTAATTCAAGGGCTGCGACTGCAGAGATGACATTGACAAGGGCTGTACCACCTCCGGCAACGATCCCTTCTTCAACGGCTGCGCGAGTCGCATTAAGGGCATCTTCGATACGAAGTTTCATTTCTTTCAATTCTGTTTCTGTTGCAGCACCAACCTTGATTACGGCAACGCCACCAGACAATTTAGCCAAACGTTCTTGTAATTTTTCACGGTCAAATTCAGAGGTTGTGGTTTCGATTTGTGACTTGATGACCGCCACACGGTTAGCGATCGCTTCTGGGTTACCAGAACCTTCGACAATGACGGTACTGTCTTTATCAACTGACACTTTAGCTGCTTGACCAAGCGCTTCAATGGTTGCATCTTTCAATTCCAAACCAAGATCGTCTGTAATGACTGTACCACCTGTCAAGATGGCAATGTCTTCTAGCATGGCTTTGCGGCGATCTCCAAATCCTGGTGCCTTGACAGCTACGACATTAAAGGTACCACGGATCTTGTTCAAGACAAGTGTTGGAAGAGCTTCGCCATCGACATCATCTGCGATGATCAAGAGTGGACGGTTGCTTTGAAGAATGCTTTCCAACAATGGCAAGATTTCTTGGATATTTGAAATCTTCTTGTCCGTAATCAAAATGTATGGATTTTCAAGATCGGCTACCATTTTTTCATTGTCCGTCACCATGTATTGTGAAAGGTAACCACGGTCAAACTGCATGCCTTCAACCACTTCAAGCTCGGTTTCCATACCACGAGATTCTTCAATGGTGATGACCCCATCTTTGCCAACTTTTTCCATAGCTTCAGAGATGTACTCACCGACTTTTTCAGAACGCGAAGACACAGCAGCTACTTGAGCAATGGCTTCCTTGCTCGATACTGGAATTGCATTGTTTTTCAAAGCTTCTACTGCTGTTGCAACAGCAGTCTCGATCCCACGGCGGATACCGATTGGGTTCGCTCCTGCTGTAACGTTCTTGATCCCTTCACGGACGATAGCTTGGGTCAAGACAGTCGCAGTCGTTGTCCCGTCACCTGCGATATCATTGGTCTTAGAAGCCACTTCTGAAACCAATTTGGCACCCATATTTTCAAAATGGTCTTCCAATTCGATTTCTTTGGCGATGGTCACACCGTCATTTGTGATCAAAGGCGAACCAAATGATTTTTCAAGAACCACATTGCGTCCTTTAGGGCCCAAAGTAACTTTCACTGTATCTGCTAAGACATCGACACCACGGACCATTGCAGAACGTGCATCTGATGAAAATTTAATATCTTTTGCCATTTCTCTTACCTCTTTCTTCTCTTACTCTACAATTGCAAGAATGTTTGATGTTCCAACGATGGTGTAGGTTTCTTCCCCATCTTTAACTTCAATTCCTGCATGGCTTTCAACCAAAACTTGGTCTCCTGCTTTTACAGCTGGGGCGATGAGTTCACCACTTAGGGTACGCACGCCTGCACCAACAGCCACTACTTCAGCTGTTTTTGTATCGGCCTTGCTCGCACCTGCGAGGACAAAACCTCCAACAGTCTGTTCTTTTTCTTCTACTTTTAAGACCACACGGTCTCCTAATGGTTTTAACATATTCATTCCTCCATACGCGTTTTTAGCACTCTCTTTGTCCAAGTGCTAACTTATGTTTCTATTGTATCACTTGGTCAGAAATAGTCAAGAAAAAAACACCTCAAAAATAGATGAGATGTTTCTAAAATTTCAATTTAAAATTGTCAATTTTTGATTGAAATCATCGATCACTTTTTGAAGATTGATCCGCCCGCGGTAGATACCATATCCAAAAACAATCATGCCTAAAATTCCAACCAAGGCTAGTAAAATCCCTAGGATCAAGAGTGGGAGGAAACTTTTGTGAAAGAGATAGATCAAGACCACACCAATACTGGCAATGATAAAGAGTAAGCTAAACCAACGACCAAGGTTTTCAAGCATGTGACGTTGGTACTTGATTTCTGTTTCATATCCATTGACAAGTTCTTGTTTTGTAACCATGGGATTCCTCCTGATAAAAATTGAGAATGAAGTGTAAGTAAAGGAGGTCCATTCACTTCATTCTCAAAAACTCCTACTAGCAAATTCGTTTTTTCTTTACCTTAGTATTTAAGATGTGGATCAAAGATACCAAGAGCGACACCGATCAAAGCAACTACAACGAGAAGCAACATGACTTTGTTTGGTGAAATTTTTTTCTTAGACATCAACCACCAGCAAAGAGTGATGAAGGCTGCTGTCAAGAGACCTGGATAAACACCATCGATCTTTTCTTGGATGTTCAAGAAGACTTTTCCTTCAGAATTCTTGAATTGAAGGGCTGTTGTAACAGATACCCAAGTAGCTGCTACGGCACCGATAACCATACCACCGACAACGCTGATCGCTTTACGAAGAGCTTGTCCTTTTGGCCCTACAAGGAATTCAACGGCTTTATCCCCTAATTGGTAACCTTTGAAGAAGGCAAAGCGCATACCAAAGTAGACTAAGAGGTTCCATACGACGATGTAGAAGAGAGCACCAGCGACGTTACCACCTTTAGAAAGTCCAAGGGCAATCCCCAAGAGAACTGGAATCAAGGTACCAACGACCAATGAGTCACCAATACCAGCGATTGGTCCCATCAAACCGGCACGCATACCGTTGATGGTTTCGCCATCTACTGCATCTCCGTTTGCACGCGCTTCTTCCAAACCAGCTGTGATCCCTACAACAAGAGATCCAAGTTGTGGTTCAGTGTTGAAGAAGGCCGTATAGGTTTGCATCGCATCTTTTTGTTCTTCTTTGGTGTCATACATTTCTTCTACGATTGGAAGCATAGAAGTCAAGTACCCGAAGGTTTGCATATGTTCTTGAGAGAAACAAGTCAAATGACCATAATACCAATGATGGAATGCTTTTGCTAATGTTTTCTTTGAAATTTTCTTTCTATCAGCCATTTTAAATATCCTCCTCATCATCGTCTAGATCCACCACTCCAGCTGGAGCAGCTTTCATCGATTTGATCACTTCAAGTTCATAGTAGATTACTGCAAAGATTAATGAAACAACGGCACTGGATACCAAGTTCAATCCGAGAGATTTCGCCAAGGTAAATCCAACAAAGAATGGAATGAAGTCAGTTGCTTCTGTAACAATTTGTTTCAACAAGATGGCAATACCGACACATGGGAGAAGAGCACCGACTGTAAAGAGGGCTTTCATCCAGTAACCATCCATAGGAAGGTATTGTTTCATCAAATCAACCATGTTTTCACCGTATTTGGTGATAATCATTGTTGGAAGGAAAGAGAAGAGGAAGTGAGAGATCCAAGGGTAAACCCAGTCAACTGCGTAGAGTTTTTTGAAGTTTCCTTCTTCAACGGCTTTCCAACCAATGTGTTGCCAAACCAAGTTCATAGTAGCGGTACCGTAGAAAAGAACTGTACCGATTGTCCCAACGGCTGCACCGATTGGAGCCGCAGCTGCGGCGATTCCAGCTTCATCTGTGATGTTGTTGGCATGCACAAACAAGATAGCAAGAGGAACACCGATGTAAGAGATGGCACGCACATCGGCAGATACGGTACCACCAGGTGTTACCAAGGCGATATAAACGACTTGAAGGGCAACCCCGACCATAATACCAGTTGTCACATCTCCAAGAATTAAACCTGAAATCAACCCACCGATCAAAGGACGACCGAGTGTATAGTTCCCGATACTGGAACCTCCCATACCAGGCATTGAAGACAAGCTGGCGAAAATACCAAGCAAGATTGCTTGAATCCATGAAATTGTCATAACAAACGCTCCTTTTGTTTGTAAATTTATTTACCTAACAGATAGGACTGTTAGTTTTAAAAACCAAATTTTGATTTGAAATCATCCCAATACCCGATGGAAACATCTGGCAACAATTGGAATTTCACCTTGTAGCCTGCTGCTTGAATGGCTTGGAAGGCTTCTGCTTCTTCCTGAGTGATGGATTGGTTATTTCCCAATTTCACAGCTCCAGGACGATCATTTGCAGGGCCAACAATGATTTCTTTGACATCACCTGGGACAAACCCTTGGTCGACCAAAATTTCCTTCATATCGATTGGATTTTTGGTGATCAAGAAATAACGACTATCTGATTCCGTTACTTTTGCTGATTTTTCCTTAAAGGCTTCCTTTGTCCATACAAAGGTTTTCTTGTCTGATGCGCCTTTGTAAGCTTGGATCAAAACCTTGTTTGATGCTGCTGCATCGTTTACGGCAATCAAACCATCACATGGTTTTTCCTTTGCCCAGCGTGTGACTGTCTGACCGTGAATCATGCGGTCATCAATCCGTACAAATGTTACTACCATAAGGTACCTCCCTATTAAATATCGTCATCATCTTCTTCAGCACCAGTGGCTGAAACTTCAAAAGGCTGTAGTGCAGATCGTGCTTCTGATAAGATGGTGGCTGACAAATCGTCTCCATCCAACACATCCTTCATCACAACTGCTGTCAAGGCCATGGTAAGGTTCATCCCACCAAGGATCAAGGCTCCATCGAGCTTTCCAGCTTCTTCTAGAACCGTGGCTGCAGTGGTTAATGGACTACCACCTACGATATCTGCCAAGACCAAAACAGAATCATCAGCTGTCAACCCTGAAATGCTCTCTCTGAAATCAACTGCGAAGTCATCAACTGATTTTCCTTCTTTGAGTCCAACTGCGATGACCTGATCCATCTTATCACCAGCAAACATGGCTAGTGATGTTTTTAGACCTTCTGCCAGTCCACCATGACTGACCAAAACGAGGTATTTCATTTTTCTACGCCTCCTTTATTTGACTCTATTGTAGATTATTTGAAAGCGCTTTTACATTGTCAAATGTCACATTCCTAATATGACATTTAGCAATAAAAAAATGACATCTGTCACTTGACAAAATGCCATCTTATTTCACTCTAAACTCCTACCTGTAGACTACTTTCAATCTCCCTCTGAATTTGAGGCAAGCGGTTCTCGACATCCTGATCGCGCAAGGCATTGCCGATCAAGTAGTCTAGCTTTTCTAACACCTCTTTTGAGACATTTTTCGGACTACTTTCAACAGCTTGTTCCATGATACGGTTCAAGGTCTGATTGGTCAAGGAATCCGTTCCAAAGTCATCCACCTGCAGAAGGTCTTTACTAGAGCGACTCTTGACGACTTGTGGCATGACAGAGATCCCTTGGGATTGGGCAAAAAGGGTTTGTTGAATGTCTGGATCCTCTGTTAAGAGTTGCATCAATTCCCAGGCCAACTTGGAATGAGAACTTCGAGCCGACATAGCAAAAGAAGTCGTCGTGACCAAGGTTGCCTTGGTCGTTTTTGACTTAGCAGGCATCGGGATACAGGTCCAGGTGAAGTTTGAATATTTAGAAACGTGGTAGGGATAAGGTTTATAGGTCCGATATTGGGCCAAGGTCATGGGATAGAAGGCGACTTTTCCCTGGTCAAAATCTTTAGAGCTCACCTTGTAATTTTTATTTAGATCTTCCAATTTTTGCAGAAAAGTCAAAGACTCTTTGACTTCTGGAGCTGTCAGCTTGAGCATGCCTCCTTGGAAAAGATGACCTCCATTTGCCGCCAAGGCTTCTTTCCAGGTGTATTCTGTACTCCCAAATTGGTCCAGTTGCCCATCCCCATTGGTATCTTTGGTTAGTTTCTTGCAAATCGTATAGAACTCTTCAAGGGTCCAACCTTCTTTAGGAACCGCGATGCCTTCTTTATCCAAGAGATCTTTATTGACACACATCAAAATCGGATTGCTTTCATAAGGCAAGGCATAGGTTTGCCCCTGATAGACACCCGATTCAAAGGCAACGGGATAAAATGTTGCTTGATCTTTTCGATCCATATAGCCGTTTAACTTTTCTAATACGCCTCGCGCTGCTAATAAAGAAAGATCTTGCTCAGAGACCATAAACACATCCGGCGTCTTTCCTGAGACAATCTTTTCAGAGAGCCAGTCTGAATAATCCGACTGCGGAATCCCGTTTTCATACTCTACACGGACATGAGGATGGGATTTTTCAAATTTTTGAATCGCACGATCCAAGGCATGGGAACGTTGACTGGTCGGCACATCCCAGCTAGAACCTGCATAAACGCCGATATGGAGGACGGTCGGTTGCTGTTTCCACCAATAGAAACCCGCGCTCGCACAGAGCACAACAAGGAGACCGATCCCCCAACAAAGATGCTTTCGCTTCAATTTCATTCTGTATTTCCTTTAGAAAAATCACGTCTCGTCACTCCTGTTTGGACTGACCAGATCGCTAATTGCGTTCGATCTCGTAGGTTTAATTTCGCCAAAATCGTTGATAAGTAATTGCGCACGGTTCCTTCTGATAAGAAAAGTTTGGCCGCAATTTCTTTATTGGACTCCCCATAGCCGACCTCTTGAATAATGCGCCATTCCGTCGTGCTCAAATCCTTGACATTGTCCTCATCCACAGCAATAGAGAAGTTGGATTTAGCCATTTGAGAGAAAATTTGAAAGACTTTACTAGCGATATTCGGGTTGATCATGGCTCCTCCTTGATACACCACCTTAATCGCTTCATAGAGTTCCTCTGTCGAGGCACCCTTTAAAAGATAACCTGAAGCACCATACTTGAGTGCACTATAGATAAATTCATCATCGTCAAAGGTCGTTAAAATAATAATTTTGATATCCGGATAGTGTTCTTTTACTTCTTTTGTCGCCAAGACCCCATCCATGCCTGGCATCCGGATATCCATTAAGATCAGGTCAGGATGTGTCTGTGGAATGCTCGACAAGACGTGATTCCCATCTTCCACTGTGGCCACCACTTCGATATCGGGGTGGGCTGACAAAATAATTTTCAGAGATTCTCGAATCAAGGCCTGGTCATCTGCCACCATTACTTTTATCACCATCTCTATCTCCCTTCTTTATATTTCGGTAAACTGATGCGCGTGAAAAATCCATCGCGACTTTCAAATTGAAGCTGTCCTCCTAGGATGGAAATGCGCTCCATCATCTGCTTGAGCCCATAGCCATAGGTCAAGGTTTCAAACCCAACCCCATTGTCCTGCAACTCGATCAGATAATCTTCTTCATCCTCAAAAAAATGAAGGATCATCCGGCTGGCATGACCGTGGCGAACCGCATTGGTCATAGACTCTTGGATCACACGAAAGATCGTATCTTCAATCATGACATCCATATCGACATCGACCCATTCATAGTGTAAATCAACCTGCAACTTGGAAAGCGTCTGGTACTCGCGGATCATCTTTTCTAAAGCATCTTTGAGGGTTCGTCCCTCAAGGGCACCTGGACGGAGGCGGTTGAGAGAGCCTCTCACATCCTGGATTCCTTCACGAACCACTTCTGATACACTTTTCACCTGCTCTTTTGCCCGATTGGGATCGATATCAATCAAGACTCCGACAGCATCTAAACCTGCTGAGATCCCTGTTAGCGCATGCCCCAAGGTATCGTGAATTTCCCGAGCAATCCGCTTACGTTCCCGATCTTCTGCAATCTTCTCAGACAAGGCCATATAGTTGTTCAACTCCGTATTGACCTTCGAAACCATGGCCAACTCTTCTTCTACTTCGTGGTTTTCCGCAAGAACATTCATAATATAGAACAAAAGCGAAATAATGAAGAGCACCATATTCAAAGCATAGAGGGAATTCTTCAAGAAAAAGGCCAGAATCCGAATGGAGGCAGGATAAAAATGAATATAGACATCCAGAGAAGGTATCGGAAAGAAAAGCGAAAAGACGTCTGAATTGGTCACAAGAAGCATCAAGAAACTTACTAGGATAAACGCAAACCAATACTTGCGGTCTCGCTTGGTATTCAACTCTTTGGAACCATAGAAGATATCCGCAAAAACCAAGAGAATGAGCCCGTTATAAGCTACATTTTGGACCCACATCAAGAGCAACATCAGGAGGATCTCCAGAATATTCCACTTATCAAAAATGGACCATCGACTCGTTTGAGACCGATAACGACTCATGGAAATCAAGGCAATCCCAGCAAATAAGAGTGCAGACAACCAAAAAGTTGTAGAGGGCGCAAAAGGAATGCGCTCTAAGCGTTCTACTAATAGAGAAGCTTGCCGTTGGGCAATAATATAGTTGGTTGCTTGAAGATAGATGATACTGTTGAGCATAACAGCGATAAAATTTACGACCATCAGGATGGCCAAACTGTATCTCACACCTCTAAATTTTCTCATTACTGCCACCCATTCACATCAAAGTGATCGATGTTTTCCTTTGTCATCATTTGCACCGGAATGGTTATCTCTTTTTGGTAGCTTTTCCCAGCCGTCATATCTTGGATGACCTCCATCACGCGGTCTCCCATCTTCAACGGAGACTGGGCAACGGTTCCTACAACATCATCTGTCGAGTGCAGCAAGGCTTTCATATCTGGTGAGCCATCGATCCCATAAATCGCAATGGGATGGGTGATTCCTTGCTCCTTGATCGCTGCTAAAGCTCCTATAGCCGAGCGGTCATTTAGGGCAACTAGTGTATCGACATTCCCCCCTGACTGCAAGAACTTACGGACAGCTGGCATGGCGATCTCCGTCTGACCCTTGGTTTCTAGTTCCGAGATAATCTCATATGACCCATGTCCTTTGATGGTATCCTTAAATCCCTGAATCCGCGTATCTGCTGAAACAGTCCCTTTGTGCTCCAAGAGAAGGATCTGAGCATTTGAAGAGCGTTTCATCAGCTCTTTCGCAATCAAGACTCCTGCTTGGTAGTTGTCGGAGACAATGCTGGCATCCGGCTTAAAATGCTTGAGCTGGGTATCAACTGCAATGATCTTAATTCCTTGTTTTCTAGCTTTTTTAAGAGCCCTTAAAATGGGCTGACTATCCCCTTTGACCGGATTAATCACAATCACATTTACTTTTTGGGCGCAAAAATCATCGATCTGCTGGCTCTGCCTTTTTTCATCCAATTCCGGATCTCGAACAGATACAAGAGCACCTCTCTCATCGGCAATTCGACTAATTTCCGAATGAATACTTTTATAGAACTCATTGTTCATGGTCATATAGGTGACACCGATCTTGGTCTGATCCTTGATGCTACTGGTTTGACAAACGGCATAGATCCACAAGAGGATGCAAGCCACTGGAATCACCAGTAAAACCCGTTTTATCAGCCATTTCAACCGTTCTTTTCTTTCTTCTTTCCCCTTCAAACTCCGTTCCTTTTCTGAAAATTTTGAATATATATTACTTTATTTTACTACTTTTTCAAGAAAAGTGCTGGCTTTTATTGTACAGATGCATATTTTTGATTTATTTTTAAAAGACTTGTTCCCGAATGAAATCCCTACCAAGTATCAAAAAAAGCTGGTCTATAAACGAACCAGCTTTCTTTTTTTGTTTCTAAAAAGGAAGATCTTCCTCCTCTAAAATGATGTCGGCTAAATCTCCCGTTCCACCATTTTCACGCATCGCTCGCTGAGCGCGGCTCTCTAATAACTGAAAACTTTGGCAGAGGACCTCTGTCACATACTGCATGATGCCATTTTTCTCGTAGCGGCGCGTCCGAATCTCTCCATCCAAAGAGATCAAACTCCCTTTGCTGGCATAACTAGCCATGGTTTCAGCCAATTTCCCCCAGACAACGACATTGACAAAATCAGTCTCTCGCTCCCCGTTTTGATCCTTGTAGCGACGATTGACCGCAACGGTCACTCGGGCAACGGATTTGTCTGTGCTGGTTTTATGCAATTCTGGGGCCGCCACCAGGCGACCGATTAAAATAACTTTATTATACATCATTTACCTCCTATCTATTTATTCGAAAAAATTTCAAAAAATGGGGGTGACAAACCAAAATCAAAAAAATCTAGGATTCAAAACATCCTAGATTCTTCTCTTTATTCATGCCAGTGACGAGCAGGATCAAAAGGTGTCCCTGCTACTTCTGCGTCATCCAATTCAATAATGCCTCGTTTTTGAGGAGCATTTGGCAAGTGCAATTCACGCGGACTGCACATCATGCCATAGCTTTTTTCTCCACGAAGGGCACCTGGGAAAATCAAGCTACCATCCGGCATCATGGCACCTGGAAGAGCGACAATGGTCTTTAGACCCACCCGCGCATTTGGAGCTCCAGCTACGATCTGAACCGTCTTATCTGGTCCAACTGCTACCTGGCAGATATTCAAGTGGTCACTATCTGGATGGGCCACCATTTCAAGGATTTCTCCCACCACAAATTTTGGTTCCCGATCGTTGACCAAACGTTCTGCGAAGCCTTCTCTTTCCAATTCTTGGTTCAAACGAGCTACTTGCTCATCTGTCAAAAAGACTTGGCCCTTGCCTTCGATGGCGAAGAAAGATGAGGCATCAAAGATATTCCAGGCAACGGTTTCTTGGTTGTCCTCACGGTAAACGCGAGCCACTTTCCCTTTTCTCTCCACCGCGAGCTTTGCTTCCCCACTATTTTTCAAGGTCAGCATCAATACATCGCCGACTTGTTCTTTATTGTATGTTACAATCATGTTTTTCTCCTATTTTAATCCTGCTAAGAATGCTGTAATCTGCGCTTTGGTTTTCCGATCCCGATTGACAAACCGACCGATTTCCTTATCCTTTTCCAGAACCACCAAACTTGGGATCCCATAAACATCCCAGACTTTCGCCAGATCCATATAGGCATCTCTGTCAATCAAGATAAAGGTAAATTCGGGATTTTCAGCTTCAATCTCCGGCAAAAAAGGCTTGAGGTAACGACAATCCCCACACCAGTCGGCTGAAAAGACAAAGACTTTCTTGCCATCTTGCTCTACGTATGAAGCAATTTCTTCTAGAGAATTTGGTGTAATCATAATTTTTCCTCTTCGTAATGCAAGAGACCGTCCTCATAGACAAAGCGGTAATGGCGCTCATCTTCAAAAATGACGCCTCCTACTAAGCGCTCTTCACTAGACTCGTAGAGTTCCACATACAGAGTCGCAATCGTCCCCATGGCTTCCATTTGCTCCCGTACTTCTGCTACCAACTCTTCTTGGGTACGGAGACGCTTTTGATCTTTGGCAATTTTATAAACACCGGCCGCAAGAGCTCCTGCACTTGCTACAGCCAGACTAGACAAAATAATTTTTTTAGCTTTCATAGTGCCTATTGTAACACAAAATAAGCAGAGGGACAACGGTCTAGGCTAGATCTCTCCCTCCGCTTTTTGGGACTGATTTCCATAATAACGCTACCATCCTTGTAGAAAAAGTGATAAAATAGCATCAGAAAGAAGGTAACCTATGACTGATTTATTTTCTAAAATCAAAGAAGTAACTGAAATCCCTGCTATCTCAGGTCATGAAGCTCCTGTACGGGATTATTTGCGCCAACAATTGACCCCTCATGTGGACGAAATCGTGACAGATGGTCTCGGTGGGATCTTTGGGGTCAAACACTCAACGGCAGCCGATGCTCCTCGTATCTTAGTGGCTGCCCACATGGACGAAGTTGGTTTTATGATCAGCGAGATCAAAGCTGACGGAACTTTCCGTGTTGTCCCAATCGGAGGTTGGAACCCGATGGTCGTCAGCAGCCAACGCTTCAAACTCTTTACACGTGACGGACGTGAATACCCTGCTATTTCAGGATCTGTTCCTCCTCATTTGACACGTGGAACAGGTGGACCAACCGTACCTGCCATTAGCGACATCGTCTTTGATGCAGGCTTTAGCTCTAAAGCCGAAGCTGAAAGCTATGGAGTCCGTCCTGGAGATACCTTGGTCCCAGATAGCTCTGCGATTCTTACTGCTAATGGTAAAAACGTCATCTCTAAAGCATGGGATAACCGCTACGGCGTCTTGATGGTCAGCGAATTGGCCAAGAGCCTTTCCGGACAAGCCTTAAACAATGAACTGTATGTAGGGGCCAACGTTCAAGAAGAAGTGGGACTTCGTGGAGCCCACACTTCAACCACTAAATTTGATCCTGAAATCTTCCTTGCTGTAGACTGTTCGCCAGCAGCCGATGTCTTTGGAGACCAAGGAGCGATTGGGGAAGGAACACTGCTTCGCTTCTATGATCCAGGTCACATCATGCTACCAAATATGAAAGATTTCTTGCTCACTACGGCTGAAGAAGCGGGCATCAAATTCCAATACTATTGTGCCAAAGGTGGTACCGATGCAGGTGCAGCACACTTGAAGAACGGCGGAGTCCCATCAACCACTATTGGTGTCTGTGCACGTTACATCCACTCTCACCAAACCCTCTATGCCATGGATGATTTCTTACAAGCGCAAGCCTTCTTACAAGCATTGGTTAAGAAATTGGATCGCTCTACAGTTGATTTGATCAAACACTATTAAACAACATCGATCTGAAGCCCCGTAAGGGGCTTTTTTAGGGGGAAAACAAGGTTCTCTTTGAAACTTTCCAGCGTGAGTCACCATTGAGCCCCTCGGCATCCACACTCCCCTTAGGAAAGTATCTTAGAATATTTTATCTTCCATCTGTTTTCTGATATAATATGAAAGAATGAAATGGTAGGAAACTGAACACTCATCCTTGGATTTGTGTGGTAGACCCTTCCCTTATATACAGGAGTTTTACATGAAAAAACAAGCTTTTAGTTCTGAAAAGTATTTGAACTTGCAACGTGACCACATTATTGAGCGGATCAACCAATTCGATGGCAAGCTCTACCTTGAATTTGGTGGTAAGATGTTAGAAGACTTCCACGCTGCTCGTGTCCTCCCTGGATACGAACCAGACAATAAGATCAAGCTGCTCCAAGAATTGCGCGACCAGGTGGAAATTGTCATTGCCATCAACGCCAATAACATTGAGCACTCAAAAGCCCGTGGGGATCTAGGAATTTCTTATGACCAAGAAGTACTGCGTTTGATCGACAAATTCAATGAATTGGGGATTTTTGTAGGCTCTGTCGTCATCACCCAATATGCTGGACAAGCTGCAGCAGATGCCTTTCGCAAACAACTGGATAAGAGCGGGATCGCCTCTTATCTACACTATCCGATCAAGGGCTATCCGACTGATATGGACCACATCATCTCTCCTGAAGGGATGGGGAAAAATGATTACATCAAAACTAGTCGAAATTTGGTCGTTGTGACGGCTCCTGGACCTGGTTCTGGTAAGCTGGCAACTTGTATGTCCAATATGTACCATGACCAATTAAATGGGATCAAATCAGGTTATGCTAAGTTTGAAACCTTCCCGGTATGGAATCTTCCTTTGCACCACCCAGTCAACTTGGCTTATGAAGCAGCGACTGCAGATCTAGACGATGTCAATATGATCGATCCCTTCCACCTCCAAACCTACGGGGAAACAACAGTCAATTACAACCGCGATATCGAAATCTTCCCTGTCTTGAAGCGCATGTTGGAACGCATCTTAGGAACCTCCCCTTACGCTTCTCCAACAGACATGGGCGTTAACATGGTTGGCTTTGCCATTGTGGACAATGACGCTGCGATTGAAGCTTCCCAACAAGAAATCATCCGTCGCTATTACCAAACCATTTTGGATGTCAAAGCTGAACGCGTCGGTGAAGGAGCTGTCAAGAAGATTGAGCTCTTGATGAATGATTTAGGCATTACTCCAAATGACCGGAAAGTGACCGTGCTTGCCCGCCAAAAAGAAGAAGAAACAGGGGAGCCAGCCTTGGCCCTTGAATTGCCAAACGGCGAGATGGTAACCGGAAAAACCTCTGATCTCTTTGGTCCAACAGCAGCCCTCTTGATCAATGCGATCAAGAAATTGGCGCATATTGATAAAGAAACCAAATTAATCGAGCCAGAATACGTCCAACCTATCCAAGGCTTGAAGATCAATCATTTGGGTAGCCGCAATCCTCGTCTTCACTCGAACGAAATCCTCATTGCCCTAGCCATTACGGCCATGAGTAACGAAGATGCTAAGCTTGCGATGCAAGAATTAGGCAAGTTGAAAGGCAGTGAAGCCCATTCAACCGTGATGCTGACAGACGAAGACAAGAATGTCCTTCGCAAGCTCGGTATCAACGTCACCATGGACCCTGTCTACCAATACGATCGCTTGTATCGTAAATAAATCAAGACAAACAAAAACAATCCCTGCTCGAGGGATTGTTTTTTTATGATGCAAAGAAGAGAGACTATTTGACGGCATCCCATAATTGGCGAATTGGCTTTCTTTGAACAGGGTCCACAAAATGAGGAGCAATTTCATTCAAAGACTCTAGGACAAAGGCACGTTCTGCCACATAAGGATGTGGCAAGATCAAGCTCGGACTGTAACAAATGGTGTCCTCCATATAGAGCAGATCTAGATCGATCACACGTGGCCCCCACTTGACCTCACGGACACGCCCCATTTCCTGCTCAATGGCAAGTAAGGTCTCTAATAAATCCTCTGGGGTCATCCAGGTTTCAACCTCTGCCACCTGATTCAAAAAGGTGTCCTGCTCCACTCCTCCCCAGGGTTCTGTTTCAATCCTTGTGGATGTCTGAAGAAGGCGAATGCCTCGATCCTTGAGTTTTTCTAGCGCCGTCTCTAGTTGCAGTTGTTTATCTCCCATATTGGTGCCAAGCCCAATAAAGGCCCGTTTTTTCTCCCGTTCGATTGTCACCGAACAAGTCTCGAGTGGCAAGGGAACAGGAGCCCAAGGTTTTTTCAACTCCAGACGAACTTTTTCTACGAAGGCATAGCTTTCGAAAATCTTTTGAACCAATTGAAAGGCCACCGTTTCAATCAGATCAATCTTTTCTGCCTGCATCCACTCGGTCAACTGTTCCGCCAAGATCCCGTAATGGATCGAAGCTTCCAAATCACCTGTGCGGGCAGCACGAGTCATCTCATAATCTACCCATAGGTCTAGGACAAAGCGTTGTCCTAATTCTTTTTCTGCTGGGAAAACACCGTGATAGGCGTATACCTCTAAGTCCTTGATCCGTAATTGATCCACTCTGTTCACCTCTTATAGCCAGCCATTAGTGGCCCATGAGTTTATAGGCTTCATTTTTTAAGTCTTTATCTGTCGCAAGCAGTCCACGCGCAGCAGTTGTCACTGTAGCGGTCCCAGGTTTACGGACACCACGCATGTTCATACACATATGCTCTGCTTCTACCCAGACAAGTGCTCCTTGTGCTCCAAGATATTCCATCAAGGCATCTGCGATTTCTACCGTCAAACGTTCCTGAATCTGTGGTTTTTTAGCGTAAACTTCGACCGTACGAGCCAGTTTGGAAAGCCCAGCCACACGGCCATTTGGAATGTAGGCAATGTGCACTTTTCCATAAAATGGTAAAAAGTGATGCTCACACATGGAATGGAAGAAGATATCCTTCTCGACCACCATATTGTTATCAATGATTTCAAATGATTTAGACAGGTGCTCTTCTGCTGTCTGCCCTAATCCTGCAAAGATTTCTTGGTACATCTTGGCAATGCGGGTCGGCGTTTCCTGAAGTCCCTCACGGTTCTCATCTTCACCGACTGCCTCGATGATCATTTTCACTGCTTCTTCAATTTTCTTTGTATCCATATCATCTCCTAGTTGGATTTTTCTGTTTTTAATAAATAAGGTCGTACCTGGCTAAGAAAGTAGAGCGATCCCGTTACAATGAGGAGCTCATCGCCTTCAGCTTGCCAGTTTTGTAGAAACTCTTGCCAGTTGACTTCCTCAAGCTGATGGTTTTTCGCAGCAGCTCTTATCTCTTCTTGAGAATAGGCTCTTGGATCTTCAAAGGTCGTGAGGATCAAGCGACTATTTTCCAGTTCCTGCCACTGAATGAGCATCTCTTCTAAAGCTTTGGTCCGGATGCAGGTAAAAAGAATGGTCTTTTTTTGCCTTGGGAACAGTTCCCGAAGACTTGCGATCAAAGGCGCAACGGCATGGGGATTATGGGCCCCATCTAGCAAGACCATGGGATTTTGCGAGACCACTTCCATCCGGCCAGGCCAGACGACTTGATGCAAGGCTTCATCCACTAACTCTCTTGACAAGAGTTCACGCCCTTCTCTTTCAAAAAGTACATCACAGATACTGATAGCAAGAGCTGCATTTCTGGCCTGGTGATGACCTAAGAGCGCTACTTGATAAGAGGCTTTTTCTCTTTTGGAACTGTGATAAGAAAAGGATTGACCCGATAGACAAGAGGCTTCTAGCTCAACTTGGTAATCCTTATCATAGGCTGTTATCGGTGCCTGCTTCTGAATCGCAATACCTTCAATGACTTGGCTGGCTTCTGCTTCTAATTT
The DNA here is from genome assembly GCF_016648925.1 of Streptococcus parasanguinis. GTDB lineage: Bacteria > Bacillota > Bacilli > Lactobacillales > Streptococcaceae > Streptococcus. Next base: position 153,874 of record NZ_JACLQX010000001.1, read on the forward strand.
CCCTAGAACCAGAGGAATTCCTGGCTTAATGATACCAGCCTTTTCACGGGCGATGGAAGCCAGATCTGGCCCAAGAAGGGCGACATGATCCAAGCCAATCGAAGTGATTGCGGTCAGAACGGGCTGGCAGACATTGGTACTATCTAGTCGTCCCCCCATACCGACTTCCATGATCACATAATCCAGCTCCTCATGAGCAAAATAATCATAGGCAATCGCCGTCATCACTTCAAATTCCGTCAACCCTTGAAAGACGGCCTTTGATTGTTCAGCTTGCAGGAGCTGCTGGTAACTATCCAGGTAGGTTTGCAGGTCTTGATCTGAAATGGCTTCGCCATTAATGGTGATTTGGTCATTGTAATAGATCAGATAAGGAGAGGTAAAGACTCCAACGCGTAAACCTGCCTGCCTCAAGAGTTGGGACAAGGTAGCAATGGTAGATCCTTTGCCATTGGTCCCCGCAACATGAATGACCCGACAGTCTAGGTGAGGATTTCCTCTCAAAGCCAAGAGAGCTTCCATGCGCTCCAAGCCGAAATGTGGATCTTGGGAACGATAGGCTTCTAGCCAACGAAGATCCAACTGATGTTCTTTTGTCTTCATTTACTTGTATTGTTTTAAATTGGTATCTGCTGCCTCTTGGGCTTGGAAAATGGCTTGGCCCAGACTGGCTGCCATCTTGTGAAGAGGAATATCATGCACCCGCACTACTTCGACTCCTTGACTGGCTGCAATACTCGTCAAATGGCTCGAAGCCAGGTCCCGATTCCAAAAACCAGTCTCCGTTGCAGGATCTGTCTCAAATCCAGCTTCCTCAATAATATTGACCACAAAGCGTTTCCGAGAGACTCCAAGAAAGATTGGATAGCCCTTTTGGTGAATCGTCTCTAGCTCTTGCAATAAGAGTAAGTTCTCGCGCTTGGTCAACCCAAATCCGATCCCAGGATCCAACATAATACGATCCATCTGGACACCGGCTGCTTTCGCTACCGCAAGCGAGCGGTCAAAGAAGGTCCACATCAAGTCTTGAATCGGTTCTTGAGCCATCTGTTGAAGTTCTTGCTCTGAAAAGACTGGTTCAAAACCAAAACGTGGAAAGATAGTGGAACTTGGATGATGCGGTCTTGCCATCACTGGATTAAACATGAGAATAGCGCTCGCTTCATGCTCCACAACCACAGCAGCCATCTGAGAATCTCCAAGAAAACCAGTAATATCGTTGACAATATCAGCCCCAGCTTCGAGCGCCGCCGCCGCCACCTGGGACTTCCAGGTATCCACTGAGATCAAGACATCACTTTCTTTCCGAATGGCTTCGATCACTGGAACCACACGGTCAATCTCTTCTTGGATCTCTACATAATGACTACCTGGTCTGGTTGATTCTCCCCCAATATCGAGGATCTGAGCTCCTTCTTGGATCAGTTTTCTCGCCTGCTGCAAGGCTGCATCCACACTCGTATACTTACCGCCATCAGAAAATGAATCCGGAGTGACATTTAAGATCCCACAAAGAAGGGTCCCTTGGCCACTCAGCCATTTTTTATCAATCATTTTCGTTCTCCTTTGATTCCCTTCCTACAGCATGATTGCGAACAAAAGAGGCTAGAACAAGTGTTCTAAACCTCTGAGTCTACTCTCCATACGGATTTCTGACCTTCTGTAGGATGGTTCTGCATCAAAACTCATTGGTACCTACCATTTTATCATAATTTATCATGGAAGAAAACTCTCCATACTGGCAATAAACAAAGGAGTATGACCACCGGATAATAATAAGCCAGCGCGTTCAAGGTCATATGAAGGCAAATACTGTACTCGATCCGCTTGTAGCGATAAGCCACCCAAGTTAAGATCAAGGACATGCCTCCGTAAGCTACCCATTCCCCTAGGGTACTAGGTCCATGCAAGTAAGTAAAAAAGAGAGCACCGGCTAGATAACCGATTGGTTCTGCCCCTCGAAAGATCAAACGAGGGATAATGGCCCGACAGAGCAGCTCTTCTAGAATCGGAGCGACAAGGATCACGACCATACCCATAGCAAGAAAAGGAGCATGAGATTGCAGTTCATTCAGAGCCGCTTGGTTTGCCGTCGTACCACCTGCCTCTTGTTTCAACAAGGGATAGGCGAGCAGGTTATTAGCCATCAATAAGAGAAGAAAAAGAAAATTTCTCCCCAAAGCCGGCCAGGTAATGACCCGAACATCTAAGTTCTCCAGAGGGCTCATCTTGATGACCTTATAAAAAACAAAGAGCACCACCACTGTCACCAAGAGAGTGAGGATAGTGACCCACCTTGCATCCACTCCTTCTTGAAGGGAATAAACCATGGCGATGAGGGGAAATTGGGAGAGAAAGAATAAGGGCACAAAGAGAAGGAGCCAGAGGGCATTCTTACATAATGGGTGCTCTCGAATAAAAGACTGTATATTTTTCAATGGACAACCTCTTTCTTGTATAAAATAAGAAGACTGGGGCTTTCGCCTCCAGCCTTCTCACTTTATTTCAGTTTACTGATTTTTGAAACGTTCAACGTCACGCGCAATCACCAACTCTTCATCCGTTGGAATCACCAATACCTTCACACGGGAATCATCTGTAGAAATATCTCCGACAACTCCAAAGACGTTCTTTTCAGGGTCGACCTTGCAGCCAAACCAGCTGATTCCATTGATAATAGAAGAACGAACATTTACTGCATTTTCACCGATTCCTGCTGTAAAGATGATGGCATCTGCACCATTCAAGACTGCTAAGTATTGACCGATGTATTTTTGCAAACGATCGATAAAGATATCGTAAGCCAATTTAGCTTTTTCATCTCCATTGTGCATCGCTGTATGGATATCCCGCATGTCACTAGAAGATCCAGAAACACCCAGAAGACCTGATTCACGATTGAAGATGCGGCTGATGTCTTCAGGCTTATTGAAATCCTCTGTATGTTCCATCAAGTAAGGAATAATCGCTGGATCGAGATCCCCTGTCCGCGTTCCCATCATGACGCCACCTAGAGGCGTGAAGCCCATCGATGTATCGACAGAAATTCCCTTATCAACCGCTGTAACAGATACCCCATTTCCGACATGGCAAGTGATCAATTTCAATTCTTCTAACGGTTTTCCAAGAAGTTTAGCAGCTTCACCAGCTACATACTGGTGACTGGTTCCATGAGCGCCATACTTCCGGACCTTATTTTCTGTGTAATATTTGGTTGGAAGAGGGTAACGATAAGCTTTTTCTGGCATGGTTGTATGGAAAGAAGTATCAAATACCACAACACTGGTAATATTTGGACAAATCTCTCTAAAGGCACGAATTCCAGCTGCATTTGCAGGATTATGAAGAGGTGCTAACAAAGACAATTCTTCTACTTTTCGAAGGACTTCGTCATCTACCAAGGCAGAATCCTTGAAGTATTCTCCACCAGCAACGACGCGGTGGCCCACACCTGTAATCTCATCGTAGGATTTGATAATATCAAAGCGAATCAAATCATCCAACAAAATTTTTACAGCTTGTGTATGGTCCTGGATATCTAATACTTGTTTTTCAGAGCGTCCATCAAATTTAACAGTTGAAATAGAATCCTTCAAACCGATCCGTTCAATCAACCCTTTTGCAAGAACAGTTTCCTCTGGCATTTGGTACAATTGCCATTTCAAACTAGAGCTTCCTGCATTAATAGAAATTGTTTTCGACATATATTCACCTCATTAAGCGTTTTCACTTCCTCTATTATATCAGATCTTTGATCAAATTTCACTATCCTTTAACCAGTTTTGGAAACTTTCCATAAAGTGAACCACCTGGTCTTGATCCTGGAGATCGGTAAAAGGATAGACAAAGGGCTGAACAGACTCTTCTTCTTGTTTTCGTAGGACGAAAATCGTCTTAGCATAGGCTGGATTTGAAAAAAGAGATTCTGGCAAGGTCAGCATGGCAAGGAGTTGGGCCTTGTCTTTCAACCAAGCCTTTAAAAGATCACTCTGAGGGCTCGTCAAGAGGTTGTTGGGAGCTAAAAAGATGGCTACTCCTTGAGGTTTCAGGTATTTCAGCGCCTGTTCCATCATGAGGTGATGGGCATAGGTATGGCCTTCGGAGCTCGCTACCTGATAGCGCTGTGCAATCGCATCATCTGGATAATAGCCAATCGGTAAGTCGCTAACGATCAAGTCACTTTCTTTCAACACTTGCGGACGCACCGCGTCGCCTTGTGCAAAGACAACACTAGACTCCATTACGTCTGCGATACTAGCAGATAGGTCAATCAAGAGATCATCTACTTCCAATCCTAAGTAATCAATCGTGAGACGGCTATTGTTGACAATAGTCTCAGCGAGATTTCCGGTTCCACTTCCCACTTCTAAGACATCCAGTTGGTCGCTTTTAGCCAACTGATCGATCAAAAATGTAATGATAAAACCAATCGCATCTGGTGTGAACTGGTGATTCGCTTGTAAAGGTTCTGTCTGAGTAGCTTTCATAAAAAGGAATTGGTAGGCTCTGCGCCATTCTTCCTTACTTAAACCTAGTTCTTTTAATTTTTTGCTATTGTTTTTAACAATGTCTAGATCCGTCTTGCCATCCAAATACATGGCATTCTGTTCAATCAAGGCGTCATAAAAGTTGGTCGACAATTCATTTTGAATACTTTGAGTGTTTTCTAATAGATAGGTATAAGCTTGTTCAATTTTTTCGAAATTCATGATTTCCTCCGCACCCTATCATACCAAAAATTAGTCTTTTTCGCTATTTTCTGATGGTTCCTTGATCTCGTTTGGCGTCTCTTCAGAAGGCGTTTCGCTCCCTGCCTTCTCCTTATCTTTCTGTGTCTTCTTCTTTTCTTTTTGGCTCTTCTTACTTTCTTTTTCTTCCCTTACTGGAAGGACAAACTCATAGCTTTCGCCATCCATCTCAGCCTGGGCATGAAGAAAACCAGTATCCTTCTTTAGCTGAACGGTTCCAGATTTTAAATGAATCTCTGATGTCTTCTCATCACTCTTTCTCTTTTCAAGAGCCATTTGCACCAAAGCATAGGCCCGAAGGCGATCTTGACTCGTCTTTAAGATTCGTCTTTCCGCAACCTGACGGTGCAGGTAAAACTGAAGCAAGAGACTAAAAATCGCTGCCATCAAGAGGGCGTAAAGCAAGACACCAGCCTTAACTTTTTTCATTTTGTATCGCTGGTACCACATGGTAGACATACTCCCTTTCTAGACCATCTTCAAAATTCAACCGCAGATGAAGCGACTCTCCCTCCTGCCAAATCTGACTAGAGTGAACCCCTGAAATCATAGGCTGATAGCCCCTGCCCTTATCATCTGTTTTTCGGATATCATCCCCTTTCGATTGACCAATGGCAATTGGTTTTTGATCCTGAACCAAGTAGATATGATTGTCCGCTACTTTTTCAAAATGACTCCGATCCAATTCCACCTGCAATTGTTGCTGAAAAAGTATCCATTCTTCCTGCTTTTGATGTGCCTGGTAGTCCAATTCAGCATGCAGGAGCTTGGTCAAGCCTTGAAAGACCAACACTCCCCCACTGAGCACCAAGAGAGCGACCAAGGCTTCGAGCAGGGTAAAGGCCTTGACCTTTCCGTTATTCCACATGCAGTACCACCTTCCCTTGATGATAGACCGTGAGTTGATCGGCATCTTTTTCGACTTGAACCTGAATGCCATTGGCCTCTAGATGATTTTGCCCTGTCTGAAGCGCCATTTGAGCGACAGATAAGACCTCTACCTCTTTGAAATCCGCTAGTCGCTCCTTGCGCGAACGCCGGATCTCCCCTAACAATAAGGTCGTAATCATGACAAATAAACCCAAGGCTACCAAAGATTCTATGAGAATACTAGCGGGAACGGATGCTTTTTTTAATTTTCCCATTTCCAAGCGAAAGCTGATAGGTCACCACTCCTCTCTGTGTCTGAAAGTGAACATTGGCCAGGGATGAATTGCCACCTGCACGGTCTAAACGAATAGTTTTAGGATCTTGCAAAATGACAGAATCAGGAATCTCCACCGTCTGGTAAGGCGTTTGAATCTTCCTTGCAGTCACTTCAACATCCAATTCCGTTTGCCTTGCCAGCGCTATTTTCTGGCTTTCTTGATAGAGGTGTTCAAACTCTGCAAAAAATACTTTTTCTTCCACCTGCTGAAAGCTCGTCTTGATCGATCCCGATAAGCCCAGATAGATAAAACTGACGATCATCAAGGTCAGAAGAGTCTCCACCAAGGTGAAGGCCTTAATCTGCAACCGCACGAGTTTCTCCACTATTTTTCGCATAATAGGCACGGTAGGACTCTGCTTGTTTGTTGGTAATATTTCCATCAGCAATCAGCTTTGCTAGAGTAGCTTGGTCATTGGTATGATTGAGCTCGTACAATTCAGCCTGGCTTTCGACCACCTTCACAACCGCTGCATTTCCTGTCTCTTTCACGGAGTCTTTTTGCTTGGTCAAATTCGGCACAAAGAGCAATAAGAGCACACTGATGATCAATAAGACCACCAACATTTCAATAAGTGTAAAGGCTTTAACCTTATAGGTTTTTAATGTTTTCATAAATGGACCTCCATATTTTGATAAATCGGCAGCAACATGGCTGCATAGAGTAAGACAATCACAAGAGCCACAAAGACAAACACCAAGGGTTGTATCACATTCATGGCCTTGTGAACCCGACGAAAGAAATCTTCCCATGTTTTTTCAGCGTAGATCTCTAGCTCACTTCCGAGCTTTGATTTGACTTCACCGTATTCAATCATAAGGGACAATTCTTTTTTGAAAAAAGAATACCCCCTGACCGTCTCTGAAAAGGACTGGCCACGATCTAAAGAAAGAGCTAAGTCCCTTCCAATTTCCTGAAAAAGCTGGGATTTTTGCCCCTGCATCATGGAAAAAATCTGAGACAATTCCAATCCTTGTCCAATCAGATTACCCCATTCTCTGGCATAATAGGCTGTCAAATAAGCTTGAATCATGCCTTTCCCGAAAGGCAGATGAGACAAGGTTCTAAAAACCTTGATCTTGCCTGACTTTCGATAATAGAGAAAGCTGAGTAAGAAGAAGATCACCAGTCCCGCTCCTAAGGCCAAAAAGAGTTGGGGGAAGGAACTGATCAATTGCGTCCCAATATTTTGAGCATCCATTTGAGGAAGCAAGTAATTGCGCAAGCCTAGCATAATCAGAACTAAAAATCCAAGCAAGATGAGAGGATAGGTGCTCACCTCAATCAGCTTTTTCTTGACCTTGCGCATGTTTTCTAGGTAAGCACTGATTTTCTCCAAGCTCAATGCAAGATTGCCATGGAGTTCAGCGAGAGACAGCTGTGTCGTGACCGCATCTGAAAAACCGATCCCCGCCATCATCTCTGAAAAACTCCGCCCCCTCGAGAGGTCCTCTCGCATCTGGGAAACCAAACGACTCTCCACTAGGTGAGAGCGATCCAGAAAATCGACAATCTCAGACAGATGAAAACCACTCGAATAAAGATTCAAAAACAATTCGATGATTTGCTTTTGTTTAGCGGTAGATAATTTTTTCGGCTTGCGCCTGAGCCAGCTGGATATATCCCGATTGAGCCAAGAGATCCATTTGTTGGTTCCAGCGGCTGGCTGAGTGCTCTTGGTAGTTTTCCGTCGCAAAATCGACCACACCTCCTCCTGCAATTAATCGTTGGTAGCAAATACCTTGTAAAACAATCTTGAGCTCTTCCTCACTCACTCCAAGTTCTAAGAGCCTCTCATAAACACCTCGAACGCTCTTGGCATGAATAGTAGAGAAGACGGTGACTCCTGTCAAACTAGCTCGTACGACTGCACGAGCTGTTTCCTTATCTCGGATCTCTCCAATGATGAGAAGGTCCGGCCGATGGCGTAAGGAGAGTTTGATCAGGTTGTCATATGTCATGCCGATCTGGTCATTCAGCTGAAGCTGAAGCATATTGTCCTGCTTGATCTCGACAGGATCTTCAATAGACATGACTTGCTGGTCCGCAAAGCGCTCTTGCGCCAAAGCATGCATGAGAGTGGTCTTTCCCGAACCAACAGGACCTGCAAAGAGATAGAGACCACGACCGGCCAATTTCTTCTGCAAGTCTGGCAACTGATCAAACCAAAACCGCAATTCACGTTCCTCATCATGCAAGAGCCGAATGACCAAGCTTTCATAACCACGATAATCCCCCACCGTCGACAAGCGAATCGAAACCATTCCATCCTCTAATGGGTAATCACACGACCCTAGCTGGCTGCGCCTTTTTTCTCCCACATTCATCCCTGCCACGAACTTAAAGTGGCTAATCATAGCCGTCATGTCCTCAAAAGGGAAGGACTGCACAAAGCGCCTCTCGTCTCCCACCCTCATAAAAACCTGGTACTCCTCCTTCCGAGGAATGAAGTAAAGATCCTGAGCCTCTTCCTTCTTTCCCATACGGATCAGTTTTTTTGCAATTTCTTGAACCATAGTTCCTCCTCTCACTTATACTATTCGAAAAAGAAGACAAAAAAAGAAGACTTTCTAGATCGCTCTAAAAAATCTTCCGCATTTCTCTTATGACAGGGTCGTCCCCTTTTTTGAATCGAGTGTATATTGACAAGAACGGTGTTTGCGACTGCCTCTTTCCTTTTCGTAGCCTGGGCGGAGCTTGCTTTTAGGGATCTTATGCTCGTCTTCTAGGAGGACAATCGAATGGAAAAACTGCACATCTTCACTGCAGTCCTCACACCACTCTTGCTCCTTGGTATCCCAAAAGATCGTCATGAGGTCACTCCGACTCTTATAACTTGGAAAGTGCTCATTTAACTCCAACCACTTCTGCTTGTAGTATTTCAAAGCCTGGTAATAGTCTTCAAACTTCCGACTACTCACGATATCTTCTTCCCAACCTTCTAAAAACCACCAGGGTTCACAGTCCCCGTACATTTCAATCACTCGATACATAAACTCTTCCATCCTTTGTATCCTCTATTATATAGAAAATCCTTTGAGAATAAAAGTTTTCTGCTCAGAACATGATTTTTCAGGTAGTTTTCAGGTGATTTTCACAATTATTTTTCAAAAATAGACTGCCTAATTGCTATTGGTTCCTTTTTTCGAGAATCAAAAGAAGAGAGTCCCAACAAAATGGACAGACCATCCTGGGGAACTCTCTCTTCTCAAGTATTTAGAACAATTCAAGTGCAATCATGGTTGTCATGGTTGCATCGTAATAGTTGTTCAGAGGTAGATCTTGTGTAAAGATATACTTGTTCTGTTGCACCAACTTCAAATAGCCTTTTTCATGTTCAGAGGCATAGACAATCGGTGCCAAAAAGCTTGCTGCCTGATGATTGTTCAAGGCCTTCCCTTTCAAGTCATAACCTGCATACAGGTTTCGTTGACTCTTGAAAAAGTTAAGCATCTTTTTCACCAATTGTTGACTGGTTTTGTCCTTACTTTGAACAAGGTTGTATGGAAGGCGACAAGCATTATACGAGTAGGCACCATCATACTTGGATTCAATCGTCTTTGGATCCGCTACGCGCGTTCCTTGCTCATCTACCCAGATGAAATCAGGTAGTAAACCTGTTTTTGTTTGGGAGCTGATCGTTTGGAGTTGTTGCAACATCTTTTCTTTGATGTCCAACCACTTTGAATCTTTTGTCACTTCATAAAAGATCTGGAATTGCGCTGGCAGTGTATCAGACGTCCGCATCAAATGATAAAACTCCGAGTCCTGATTGGCCCAATTCCCCACCGTTAACACACCCGTTTCTTCATTGTAGTTGTGTGCGAGAATATCTTCTAAAATCGCTTTGGCTTGAGCCTGGTAGTCTTTGGCTTGCTTTGGCCATTTCTGAGCGGCTTTTAGAAGAGCATAGGCGATGTAGAGATCTCCATCTGTAGCGTTATGATCCTCATCCTTTGCTTTTCCATTGCTGATGGTTTGTTTCCAAGACATCAATTGGGTACCTTCCAAGCGATGATTTAGATAATATTGATAGAGTCTGTCAAAGTCTGCTTGTTGGGCTTGTCCTTTTTTAGCAGCCGCAACAGTAATGAGCATTCCATAACTTTGCGCTTCGGATAAAACCACCGTTTGATTGCTATCATTGGTGGTTCGAACATAGGATTCTTTCCCTTTTGAAACAACAAAATGCTCATTCCACTGACGGTAAATTCGATTTCGCATGTCCACTTTACTTCTCGTTCTCGCTAAAAACAAGGTCAAACAGAAAATGCAAAGGATGACTAGAAACCATACATATCTCATCTTTTTCGTATTCATAATTTCTCCTATCCTGCGAATCGTTTTGTTTTAACCCATTTAGTTTCTTTCCGGTGCAATAGTTTATCCATCACAATCGAAGAGATGGCATCAATCGATACAATGATAAACAGTTGAGAATAGGTGAAGTAGGCAGCTAAGGCTAACCAAATTTGCTTGGTAGTTGCTTGACCAAATTGTGAGGCAAGAGCCACATTAATCTGAAGTAAGTAGAGCCCAATCATCAAGATCCAATTGAACAACATCAATTGCGCAATATAGATATTTTCTGAATCAAAGGCAAATGGAATTTGCACGCCTGGCACCACTGTATGGAGACACATGGCCAGAATATTGGCAAAAAAGATCAAGTCTGATAAGACGATAGCTGCATTGAACCAGAAGAAGATACAGGAATAGTTGGTCACTTCTAACTTCACGCGCCAATTTCCCTTACCAAATAAATGTTTGAAGTTGGAAAGAACCACTTCATAATTCCCTTTGGCCCAACGTTTCCGTTGCATATAATAACTCTTCAGGGTCTCAGGTTCCTGTTGAAATGCTTCTGAATTATAGGCTAGAGCAATCAACTTCCCACTTTGCATAATCTTAAAGGAAATATCCGTATCCTCTGTTAAGGCACCGTTTTTCCATCCCCCAATACTCTTGACAAATTCAGTTTGAATAATGAAGTTGGTTCCTGGAATCCGTCCAATCTTAAAGAGGTGCCACATGCCCACATGGTGAACCCGTTGGGTGACGACAATTTCTTGGTTGATACAGCGGGTCAAGAAGTTTTGACCGGCATTCCGCGTTTTATTGCGACCAAAAGAAGCCACATGGCGTTCTGGATCTTTGAGCACTTCTTTCACAAGGAAATAAAGAGCATTTTTTTCAGGCATGGCATCTGCATCATAGACGCAGATATAGTCTCCAGTCGCCATCGCCAAAGCGTCATTTAGCACACCGGCTTTCCCACCTGTCCCGCTTCGATTGATAATGGTCAAATCCCGTCCTGCGTACTCTGGCAATGCTTTAACTGCCAAACACTCTTCATAGGTGCGATCGGAACAATTATCCGCAAACAGTAGTAATTCTACACGATCATGTGGGTAGTTCAAATCAAGGATCGCTTTGGCTGTCTGTGCAATAACCACATCCTCATTATGGGCAGGTACGACGATCGTCACTTTTGGATAATAAGGAAGCGGATCCGTATTGACACGAAAATCACTGTGTTTAAACCAAAAATGAACGGCTGAAAAGAGGATTACTAGGCCCCAGGCTAAGGACAGCCAAATCGAAATCAAGGCAATAATCATCACAATTTGACTAATCATGGTCCACCGCCTTAAAGTTTTTATTGACACGGCGGTAAATCACCGTATAAGCTACAAATAATACAATAAAGCACAAGGCAAAAAATACACTGATGCCTACAGCTATATTAAAAAATATATTTGTAAGAGACATGTCTTCCTCCTAATATTCCACAATAATATCTGTTTCAAGTTGACGTTTTAAGTAACGAATCATTTCTTTATAGCGATGGTATTTGGTGCGATTTGATTGATCTACTACAAGAAAGCCGGACTGAAATTGGATGCCCTGAACCCCATCTTCTCCTTGGAAAACCAGTCCTTCCAACTGTGGTTTTAAGACTGTCATATAATCGCCCTTCAGATCCCGCTCGCTATCAGAAGATAAGATCAAGAAATTACCATCTGATACATAATACAAGCTTTCATTTGGCTTTAGATGATGCGTTACCAAATAGTTGATTTGGTTCAAGGTCCGATTGTATTCTCTCGGTTGCAATTGGAAGAACAATTCCTCGTGCGACCAGTGAATGAGTAAGGCCTGAATCGTATCATTGGTTTGTCCGCCATAAGAAGCGATGCGGTTGCGGTAATCTGCGTAAGCTTCTGGCTCTTGATCCTTCACTTTTGCAATCTCTTTAAAGAGGTGATAGCGAATTCGGGTCAAGATTCCAATCAAGATCGGAAAACTAAAGAGCAAGAGCAAGGCTTGATGAAATGGGATATAGACAACACCCGCCACCAAAAAGACAATCCCAAGGGCAAATGACAACAGGATGGTCCATGTCAACAATAAATCCGATAAGACAATAGCAGAAAATAATCCTAAAACAAAGAACAATCCTTCTTCAATCAGAATCTCTCTTGCAAAAAACAAGCAGTAAAGTAAAAGAAGTACTTCGAAAACAATCAAAATCAGCAACCATCTACTTAACTTTTCCGTTTTTTTCATTTATTCTTTCTCTCCCTCATGAAATTCTTCGGCAGCCTCTCCCTGGCCAAAGTAATGTTTAATGGCTTGTACGATTCGCTCAGAAGCTCTTCCATCCCCATAAGGATTTCGGGCATTTGCCATTTGAAGATACAGGCTTTCGTTGGTTAAGAGCTCTGTCATCGTCGTTTTGACGACGGTAGGATCCGTTCCAACTAATTTCAAAGTTCCCGCTTTGACCCCTTCTGGGCGTTCCGTTGTATCGCGCAATACCAATACCGGTTTTCCTAATGATGGTGCCTCCTCTTGCACTCCACCTGAATCCGACATGATAAAGTAACTTCTCGAAGCTAAGTTGTGGAAATCCAGCACATCTAGAGGCTCAATGAGGTGGATCCGATCATGATCTCCTAATAGATCGTTTGCCGCCTCTTGGACCGCTGGACTAAGATGCACTGGGTAAACCACTTCAATCGTCGGTTCTTGATCCACCATTTCTCTCAGAGCTCCAAAGACCGCTCGCATGGGTTGGCCTTGATTTTCTCTTCGATGCATGGTCACCAGGATGACTTTTTTAACTGGATCTAATTGATCTAACACTTCGTGATGATAGTCCTCTTGAACCGTGAGTTTCAGCGCATCAATGGCAGTATTTCCTGTCACCACAATAGAGGATTCCGGATGATTTTCTTTTAAGAGATTGGCCTTACTTTCGCCCGTCGGCGCAAAATACAGATCCGCTAAATCATCCGTCATTTGACGGTTCATCTCTTCTGGATATGGAGAATATTTATCAAAGGTTCTCAAACCAGCTTCGACGTGACCAATGCGGACTTGATTGTAAAAGGCAACCAGACTAGCCGCAAAGGTAGTGGTCGTATCTCCATGGACGAGCACCATATCCGGCTTTTCTTTTTTGATAACTGGATCTAATTGATTCAGAATTTTAGAGGTAATGTCTAATAAGGTCTGGCTTTTCCCCATAATATCCAAATCGTAATCAGGTACGATGTTAAAGGTTTCTAAAACCTGGTCCAGCATTTGACGGTGCTGGGCAGTGACCACCGTAATTGTCTCAATAACCTCCTTTTGTTTTTGCAACTCCAACACCAAAGGGGCCATTTTAATGGCCTCCGGTCGCGTCCCAAACACAACCATTATTTTCAATTTTCCCATAAACTTCCCCCGTCGACATGCATGTAATTCGACATTTTTTTAATTTGTGTACATCTTTTTTCATTCTACCGCCAATGACTTTAAATGTCAAACCGATTTTGGGTTTTATAAAGAAATTACTAATAGTTAGTCATTTTATTATTTTGACGTTTAGAATACATATCCATATAATCACTAATTGTAAGTATTTACAGCACGACTTTTACCGGGCTAATATTTTTGGTAAAAAAATAATTCAATAATTATACAATTATTTTTCAAATAATAAATTTTTATAATTTTTTCAAAAAAAGCCGGAACTTGTAGTTCCGACTAATTTTCTTATTCTTCTACGACTTCAGCTGTTTGAACTTCATCGACTGTTCCATCTGTTAATGGCACTTCTTCGATAATTTCAACTTCATTAATCGCTTGTGGTTCCAAGTTACGGTAACGAGCCATACCTGTACCTGCAGGAATAATCTTACCAATGATAACATTTTCCTTAAGTCCAAGGAGATGGTCTTTCTTACCGCGGATCGCTGCGTCTGTAAGAACACGAGTTGTTTCCTGGAAGGAAGCCGCAGACAAGAAACTGTTGGTTTCAAGTGAGGCTTTGGTAATTCCCATAAGGACTGGACGAGCAGTCGCAGGAACTCCACCAGAGATAAGGACATCCTTATTAGCATCTGTAAAGTCTGTAATGTCCATAAGCGTACCCATGAGAAGGTCTGTATCTCCTGGATCCATGACACGTACTTTACGGATCATTTGACGAACCATTACCTCGATGTGTTTGTCGCCGATTTCTACCCCTTGGCTACGGTATACTTTTTGTACTTCTGCAAGAAGGTAAGTTTCAACCGACAAGACATCACGAACGGCAAGGAGACGTTTTGGTTGGATAGACCCTTCTGTCAGAGCCGCACCACGAGAGACTTGATCTCCTACTTCGACTTTCATGCGGGCAGTGTAAGGGACAACGTATTCACCTTCACCAGTTGCTCCGCTAACAAAGACTTTCTTGGTCCGTGTAGAAGCATCTTCTTCGATCGCTGTGACTTCCCCTTTGACCTCAGTGATGACCGCTTCCCCTTTTGGATTGCGGGCTTCAAAGATTTCTTGGACACGAGGAAGACCTTGAGTGATATCGGTATTTGAGGCAACCCCACCCGTGTGGAAGGTACGCATGGTCAACTGTGTACCAGGTTCCCCGATAGATTGGGCAGCGATGGTTCCGACTGCTTCACCCACTTCAACCGCATCACCAGTCGCCAAGTTGATACCATAACAGTGACGGCAGACACCATGGCGGGTGTTACATGTAAAGACAGAGCGGATAGTGACTTCTTCCACACCAGCATTAACAATTTCACGTGCTAGGTCTTCTGAAATCAAGGTATCTGGACCAACGATGACTTCACCTGTTTCAGGATGTTTAACAGATTTCTTGGTATAACGACCTGTCAAGCGTTCTTCGAGTGGCTCGATCATTTCCTTACCATCAGTAATGGCACGGATCACAAGTCCACGGTCTGTTCCACAGTCATCTTCACGGATAATGACGTCTTGGGCCACGTCAACCAAACGACGAGTCAAGTAACCTGAGTCGGCTGTCTTAAGGGCCGTATCGGTCATCCCTTTACGGGCACCGTGAGTTGAGAAGAACATTTCGAGTACTGACAAACCTTCGCGGAAGTTTGAAAGGATTGGCAATTCCATGATCCGTCCGTTTGGAGCGGCCATCAAACCACGCATACCGGCAAGCTGCGAGAAGTTTGAGATGTTACCACGGGCTCCAGAGTCCATCATCATAACGATTGGGTTCTTCGGATCTTGGTTATCCACCAAGCGTTTTTCCAACTTCTCACGGGCTGCACGCCATTCAGCTGTAACGGCATTGTAGCGTTCATCATCTGTGATCAAACCACGACGGAATTGTTTGGTGATTTGTTCCACACGTTTGTGAGATTCTTCAATGATTTCTGCCTTGTCTTCAACGACCGGAATATCGGCAATCCCCACTGTCAAACCAGCAAGGGTTGAATGATGGTAACCTAAGTCTTTCAAACGGTCCAAGAAAGCAGACGTTTCAGTTGTACGGAAACGTTTGAAGATTTCGGCGATGATATTTCCAAGATTTTTCTTCTTGAATGGAACGTTTAATTCCAATTTCTCAATCGCTGATTTGACATCTTGACCAGGCTCCAAGAAATACTTAGCTGGAACACCTTCTGTCAAGTTGGCATTATTAGGCTCTTGAAGGTATGGAAGCTCTGCAGGCATGATATCGTTAAAGAGAATCTTACCAACAGTTGTCAAGAGAATCTTGTGTTGTTGTGCTTCTGTCCAAGGTTTGTTCAAGCTATCCGTCGCAATTCCGACACGTGTATGCAAGTGAACATAGCCATTGCGAAGGGCCATCACGGCTTCATCACGGTCTTTAAAGACCATTCCTTCACCTTCACGACCAGCTTCTTCCATCGTGAGGTAGTAGTTCCCCAATACCATATCCTGAGATGGCGTAACGACTGGTTTACCATCTTTAGGGTTCAAGATATGCTCAGCAGCCAACATCAAGATACGAGCTTCTGCTTGAGCTTCTTCTGAAAGCGGTACGTGGATGGCCATTTGGTCTCCATCGAAGTCGGCATTGTAGGCTTCACAGACAAGGGGGTGCAAGCGAAGGGCTTTCCCGTCAATCAAGACAGGTTCAAAGGCTTGGATCCCCAAACGGTGAAGGGTCGGTGCGCGGTTCAAGAGAACTGGGTGTTCTTTGATGACTTCTTCCAAGATATCCCAGATACGTTCATCTCCACGTTCGACCAAGCGTTTTGCAGCTTTAACGTTTTGTACGATATCACGTGCAACGATTTCACGCATAACAAATGGTTTGAAGAGCTCGATGGCCATTTCACGTGGCACACCACATTGGTACATCTTCAGAGTTGGACCAACGGCGATAACGGAACGTCCTGAGAAGTCCACCCGTTTACCGAGCAAGTTTTGACGGAAGCGTCCTTGTTTCCCTTTGAGCATGTGGCTCAATGATTTGAGTGGACGACTACCTGGTCCTGTGATTGGACGACCACGACGACCGTTGTCGATCAAAGCGTCAACCGCTTCTTGGAGCATCCGTTTTTCGTTTTGCACGATGATACCAGGGGCATTCAATTCTAACAAACGTGCCAAACGGTTGTTCCGGTTAATTACCCGGCGATAAAGGTCATTCAAGTCAGAGGCGGCAAAACGGCCACCATCCAATTGGACCATCGGACGAAGATCTGGTGGAATAACGGGAAGGATGTTGAGGACCATCCATTCTGGCTTGTTGCCAGATTTGTAGAAGGCGTCCAAGACATCCAAACGACGCACAGCCTTCACACGTTTTTGACCAGTTGCAGTCTTCAATTCTTCTTTCAAGAGAGCAATTTCAGCTTCCAGATCCACTTGTTTCAAGAGGTCTTGGATGGCTTCTGCACCCATCTTAGCTACAAAGGAACCTGGTCCGTATTCACGCAAGCGTTCACGGTATTCACGTTCTGTCATGATGGATTTGTGCTCAAGTGGAGTATCTTTTGGATCGATCACCACATAAGCTGCGAAGTAGATGACTTCTTCAAGGGCACGAGGACTCATATCCAAGGTCAATCCCATACGAGAAGGGATTCCTTTGAAGTACCAGATGTGTGATACAGGTGCTTTCAACTCGATATGCCCCATGCGTTCACGACGAACTTTCGCACGTGTTACTTCAACCCCACAGCGGTCACAAACGATCCCTTTGTAACGGATTCGTTTGTATTTCCCACACGCACATTCCCAGTCTTTTGTAGGTCCAAAGATGACTTCATCAAAGAGACCTTCGCGTTCTGGTTTCAATGTACGGTAGTTGATTGTTTCAGGTTTCTTGACCTCTCCATAAGACCATGAACGGACCTTGCTTGGAGAAGCTAGGGTGATTTGCATACTTTTAAAACGATTTACATCAACCACTATTTCTTACCTTTCCTTGTTTTCATACTTGTTTTATTTGGATACAGCTTAGGTGGAGGAAGAAAGGAAACTTTCTTGCCACCTCCTTGTGTCTGTATCTTGTTATCGAATCATCCTGCTAGAAGCATTGGTTGCTCACAGGACAATCATTTTTACTGATTATTTTTCTGATTCTTCGGCATCAAAGGCTGCTTTTGCTTCCTTTGCTGCTTTTTCACGTGCTTTTTCAAGGTCATCCACATGAATCACATCATCGTCTTCCCCTTCATCAAGGTCACGAAGTTCCACTTCTTGATCATCTTCGTCCAAGACACGCATGTCAAGACCAAGTGATTGCAATTCTTTGACAAGAACGCGGAAGGATTCTGGTACACCTGGTTTTGGAATTGGTTTACCTTTGGTAATCGCTTCATAGGCTTTCAAACGTCCGTTGACATCATCTGACTTGTAAGTCAAGATTTCTTGAAGGACATTTGATGCACCATAAGCCTCAAGGGCCCACACTTCCATTTCCCCGAAACGTTGTCCACCAAACTGAGCTTTCCCTCCGAGTGGTTGTTGGGTAACCATTGAGTATGGTCCAACTGAACGGGCATGGAGTTTATCATCAACCATGTGGTGAAGCTTGATCATGTACATGACACCGACAGAGACACGGTTGTCAAACGGCTCACCAGTACGTCCATCGTAAAGAATGGTCTTGGCATCGCTATCCATACCAGCTTCTTTCACAGTATCCCAGAGATCTTCTGAGCTTGCTCCATCAAAGACTGGTGTCGCGATGTGAATACCCAAGTTACGAGCTGCCATACCAAGGTGAAGTTCCATAACCTGACCGATATTCATACGTGATGGCACCCCAAGAGGGTTCAACATGATATCAACCGGTGTACCGTCTGGAAGGTAAGGCATATCTTCAACTGGAACAATACGAGACACAACCCCTTTGTTTCCGTGACGACCGGCCATCTTATCTCCGACGCGGATCTTGCGTTTTTGTGCAATGTAAACACGAACCAACATGTTGACACCAGATTGTAATTCATCACCGTTTGCACGGGTAAAGATCTTAACATCGCGAACGACTCCATCTCCACCGTGAGGTACACGGAGTGATGTATCACGCACTTCACGAGATTTATCCCCAAAGATAGCGTGAAGGAGACGTTCTTCAGCAGAAAGGTCTTTTTCACCTTTCGGTGTTACCTTACCGACAAGGATATCGCCTTCTTTAACCTCAGCACCAATACGGATAATACCTGTTTCATCCAAGTCACGAAGAGCATCTTCCCCAACGTTTGGAATTTCACGGGTAATTTCTTCAGGGCCTAACTTGGTATCGCGTGTTTCTGATTCGAATTCTTCCAAGTGAACAGATGTGTAGACATCTTCTTTCACCAAGCGTTCGCTCATGATAACGGCATCCTCGAAGTTATACCCTTCCCAAGTCATGTAAGCGACGATTGGGTTTTGACCAAGGGCCATTTCCCCTTTTTCCATTGATGGACCGTCAGCGATAAAGTCACCTTTTTCAACGGTTTCACCAACTTTAACCAGAGTACGTTGGTTGTAGGCTGTACCGGAGTTTGAACGACGGAATTTTTGAACATGGTAGACGTCCAAAGAACCATCTTCCCGACGGACTTCCACCTTATCCGCATCTGCATAGGTAACCTTACCACCATGTTGTGCAATAACTGCAGCACCTGAGTCATGGGCTGCTTGGTATTCCATACCAGTACCCACATAAGGGGCTTTTGGATCAATCAATGGAACAGCCTGACGTTGCATGTTGGCACCCATGAGGGCACGGTTGGAGTCATCGTTTTCCAAGAAAGGAATACATGCTGTCGCAACGGCAACTACTTGTTTTGGAGACACGTCCATGTAGTCGACTTGATCAGATGGGAACTCTTGGTTGTTACCACGGTGACGTCCCATAACGATTGGCTCAGCAAAGCCACCCTTTTCGTTCAACTTAGAGTTGGCCTGAGCGACGATGTACTCATCTTCTTCATCGGCTGTCAACCAAACGATTTCGTTGGTCACTACACCTTTTTCACGGTCCACTTTCCGGTATGGCGTTTGGATGAAACCATATTTGTTCAAGTGTCCGTATGAAGACAAGTTGTTGATCAAACCGATGTTTGGTCCTTCAGGTGTTTCGATTGGACACATACGACCATAGTGGGTATAGTGCACGTCACGCACTTCATATCCGGCACGGTCACGTGTCAAACCACCAGGCCCTAAGGCAGACAAACGACGTTTGTGAGACAACTCAGAAAGTGGGTTATGTTGGTCCATGAACTGTGACAACTGTGAAGAACCAAAGAATTCTTTGATCGCTGCAGTTACTGGACGAATGTTAATAATTTGTTGTGGTGTCAAGATATCGTTATCTTGCACAGACATCCGTTCGCGAACGTTTCGTTCCATCCGTGAAAGTCCAAGACGCACTTGGTTGGCAAGCAATTCACCAACGGCACGAATCCGACGGTTTCCAAGGTGGTCGATATCATCTACACGGCCAATTCCTTCTGCAAGGTTCAAGAAATAGCTCATCTCTGCCAAGATATCTGCTGGAGTTACGATGCGTACTTTGTCAGATGGATTAGCATTTCCGATGATGGTGACAACACGGTCTGGATCTGTTGGAGCGACAACTTTGAATTTTTGCAATTCAACTGGTTCTGTCAAAACAGCAGCATCATTTGGAATGTAAGTGATTTTGTTCAAACCGTTATCCAATTGTCCTGAGATGCTGTCGATGACATCGCGCGTCATCACGGTACCAGCTTCTACAAGGATTTCTCCTGTTTCAGCATCCACCAACGGTTCTGCAATCGTTTGGTTCAACAAGCGGTTCTTGATATTGAGTTTCTTGTTGATCTTATAGCGACCAACTGGTGCCAAGTCATAACGACGTGGATCAAAGAAACGGGCCACCAACAAGCTACGTGAGCTTTCCGCTGTCTTTGGTTCACCTGGACGAAGACGCTCATAGATTTCTTTGAGGGCTTCATCTGTCCGTGAATCCATTGGATTTTTGTGGATATCTTTTTCGATGGTATTGCGAACCAATTCGCTATCCCCAAAGATATCGATGATTTCATCATCTCCTGAGAATCCAAGAGCACGCACAAGCGTTGTAAATGGAATTTTACGTGTGCGGTCGATGCGTGTGTAGGCGATGTCTTTTGAGTCAGTTTCAAGCTCTAACCAAGCTCCACGGTTAGGGATAACAGTAGATCCATAACCAATCTTACCATTCTTGTCCACCTTATCATTGAAGTAGACACCTGGTGAGCGGACCAACTGAGATACGATAATCCGTTCTCCACCATTGATGATGAAGGTTCCCATTTCAGTCATGATTGGGAAATCACCAAAGAAAACTTCTTGGGTCTTGATTTCACCTGTTTCTTTGTTGACCAAACGGAAGGTCACAAAGATTGGTGCTGAGTAGCTGGCATCGTGAATGCGCGCTTCTTCAAGCGAATACTTGGGTTCGCGGATTTCATAACCCACAAATTCCAATTCCATTGTATCCGTGAAGTTTGAGATTGGAAGCACATCTTCAAATACTTCCTTCAAGCCATGATCCAAGAAATCTTTGAATGAGTCTGTCTGGATTTCAATCAAGTTTGGTAAATCAAGAACCTCTTTGATTCTTGAAAAACTACGACGGGTCCGATGTTTCCCGTATTGAACGTCATGTCCTGCCAAAGTTTTTAGCTCCTTTTTCTATACTAGGATAGCTTGGTAACATCACTCCTACCACCTATCCGGTTTTAACTACAATTTTGTGATTTGCATCACGTGAAGAGCTGTCTCTTCACCTTATTCGTCGCTTTTTGTAATTTTTAGAAAAATTAAATTTGTGTAACAAACTAGGGTTTTCCTGAAAAATAGGCACAAAAAGAGCAGCTAAATCGACTTATTCAAGTAAGATTTAACTGCTGTAAGCTCTTATTTGGACAATATTTCAAATAAAGCACACGACAAATTAGTTATCACTATTATATCGTTTTTTGCTCCAAAAATCAAGGCTTTCTCTAGGTTTTCTACTGGATCAGACTAGCGTCGATTGCCGCGATTGGAACTATTTCGATTTGAACTATTGCTTGATGAACTATTGGTTGTCGAATTGTTCTTATTATTCGACTGATTGCCACTGGTATTGCCGAGAATTGCTGCCCAAGCACTTTGATAATCGCTATCCGATCCCCCGATGGCAAAGCGGTATTGAGTGGTTGGCGCTCCGTTTT
Source organism: Streptococcus parasanguinis (assembly GCF_016648925.1). Taxonomy (GTDB): domain Bacteria; phylum Bacillota; class Bacilli; order Lactobacillales; family Streptococcaceae; genus Streptococcus. The sequence goes on from NZ_JACLQX010000001.1 coordinate 175,801, forward strand.
TAGCCCAAAGACTGGTTACCGTTTGACCGCTCACATCGATATCCCGGCCATTGACATTGACGCGGCCCGGTCTTTCACCAGTCGATTTGAGCACTTCAGAGCGGATCACACTCTTATCGAGAGTGAATTTATCCTGAATCCCAAAGAGACTTGGATCTGCTTGGTAGATTGCATTCGCCAACTGCGCCATGTATTGGGCATTGTTGTTGTATCCAGTCAAGGTCTGCATGGAAGCATTGTTGTCATGACCGATCCAACCTCCTAAAGAAACATTAGGGGTGGACAGCATCAACCACATATCTCCATTTGAGTTAGTGGTACCGGTTTTTCCAATCCAGTCTGCACCTGCCAGCGTTGGGTTGACTTGGCTAATCCGTGACTTAAAGGTCGTTGTTGCACCAGACGTAATAACCCCGCGCAAGAGATCCTGCATAATCGTTGCCGTTGCTGGAGAGTAAACACGAACAGGATCTGCCTCGTGCTTGTATACCACATCTCCATCTCGATCAATGATTTGCTCTACCATGTAGCGTTTGAGGTAGTTCCCATTGTTAGCAATGGTTTGGAAACCATTGGTATGTTGGGCAACAGTGACCTCAATTCCTCCCCCCATCGGCAGACTCTCAATGCCATATTCAGGGATATCATAGCCCATTTTCTTCATGTAGGATGGGACATCCACACCTTTTTCACGAAGAGTCCGGTAAGTCCAGTAAGCTGGAATATTCCATGAGGTATTGAGGGCCTCACGGAGATCCATCATGGCTGTCCCTCGGCTATCCACGTGCATGATCGGCTCCCCACTTGAGAAATTAGTCGGGTAGTTAGAAAGGATGCTATTGCTTCCCATCAAGCCTTGGTCGATGGCAATCCCATAGGCCAACAGTGGTTTGATTGTAGACCCTGGGGAACGCTCTGTATCAAAGGCATGGTTGTTTTGGTTGCCGTCAAAATTCCGTCCACCGATAAATCCTAAAACGGCACCCGTTCGGTTGTCCATAAGGACATTCCCAACTTCTACAAGACCCGTCCCATCATCCAAGACGCTTCCAAAATTCGCTACCGCGGCCTGCATCGCATTGTGAACCGGTTTGTTGATCGTGGTTTGGATGGTGTAGCCACCTTCGCGCAATTCGCTCTCAGCTAATTCTTGGTAAGCCTTGACGGTTTCATTATTTTTCAAGTCTTGCTTGGTGACATTGTCTCGCTTGATCAAGTAATCATACATGGCTTCTTTGGCTTCTGCCATGGCTTGGAAGTAGAGGTAGTCATGCGGTGTTTTCTCGATGCCATCTGGAGCGATGAAGTCTTTGGTCAAGTCGTACTGAGCATAGGTCTCGTAGTCTTTTTTCGACAAGGTTCCCGTCCGGTACATATTGAACAAAACGTCTTTGGCACGCGCCAGACCTAACTCGAGGTTCTCCTTGCTCTTTAGGCTACCGTCTGCAGCATAAGGAGAGTAGACAATCGGACTTTGTGGCAAGCCAGCGATAAAGGCCGCTTGTGGAACAGACAAGTCTTTTGCAGAGACGCCAAAGATCCCTTGAGCTGCAGCTTCCACACCTGCAATATTTTGTCCTCGATTATTTCGTCCAAAAGGCGAAACATTTAAGTAGGTGGTTAGGATTTCATTTTTATCCATTCCCCGCTCTAAAGCTAGGGCATCAACAATCTCTGTCGCCTTACGAGTAAAGGTTGGAGCGTCTCCCACGACTTGCTGTTTGATCAACTGCTGGGTCAGAGTTGATCCCCCACTAGAGGAACCCACACCGGCTACGGATCCAAGTGTTGCCCGAAGAACGGCTTTAGGTACAACCCCCTTGTGGCTTTCAAAATTCTCATCCTCAGTAGCGATCACAGCCTTCTTGACATTATCTGAAATGGCGTCTCCTGCGACTGGCGTGCGGATCAAATCACTGTCCACTTCTGCAATCAAGCTCTTATCGGAATAAGTCAGTTTTGAAACACTGCTAACGTTGCGGACCTGCTGGACCAATTCTTCTGTCTTTGGAACCTTGACATTGCTAAAGAGGCTCGCCGCATAACCAATCCCGATCCCTGCGCCAAATAAAAAGAGGCACACGAACAGGGCGATCATCACATCCCACAAGAGTTTGAGGGTTCGCAAAAAGGTCGCAAAAATATCGCCGACAGACCAGCTACTTTCCTCATTTTTTTCCTTATTCGGAGTTTCTGTATACATCTTTGCAAAGAATTTTTGAACCTTCTTCCAAAACTCTTGCAGCTTCTCTTTTAATTGATTCACTGATTCTTTCTCCTTGTTCCCTATATTATAGCAGATTAGACCCCTTGTTTTCAATCACAAGAGCGTAGAAATCGTCACTCATTCTGCCTGGGTAAGGACAAGAAAATGATGGAAAGCATTGCCATTTCCGTGGTTTATGGTAGAATAGAGAAATGAATAAACTTATAAAGGAGAAAAGACACATGCACATTTTTGATGAGCTAAAAGAGCGTGGTTTGGTATTTCAAACGACGGATGAAGAAGCCTTACGCAAAGCACTGGAAGAAGGTCAGGTTTCTTATTATACTGGTTATGATCCAACTGCTGACAGCCTTCACCTTGGTCACTTGGTTGCCATCTTGACGAGCCGTCGTCTTCAACTAGCAGGCCACAAACCTTATGCGCTCGTTGGCGGTGCGACTGGTCTCATTGGTGATCCGTCCTTCAAAGATGCTGAACGTAGTCTCCAAACAAAAGAAACTGTACAAGAATGGGTTCGCTCTATTCAAGGGCAATTGTCTCGTTTCCTCGATTTTGAAAATGGGGACAATAAAGCCGAAATGGTCAATAACTACGATTGGTTTGGAAGCATTAGCTTTATTGACTTCCTTCGTGATGTCGGAAAATACTTTACGGTCAATGCTATGATGAGTAAAGAATCTGTTAAAAAACGGATTGAAACAGGGATTTCTTACACAGAGTTTGCCTACCAAATCATGCAAGGCTATGACTTCTACGTCCTCAACCAAGAACACAATGTAACCCTTCAAATCGGTGGATCTGACCAATGGGGAAACATGACAGCCGGTACTGAGTTGATGCGTCGTAAAGCAGATAAAACTGGTCATGTTATGACTGTGCCTTTGATCACAGATGCAACTGGTAAGAAATTCGGTAAATCAGAAGGTAATGCGGTCTGGCTCAATGCAGACAAAACATCTCCATACGAAATGTACCAATTCTGGATGAATGTGATGGATGCGGATGCTGTGCGTTTCTTGAAGATCTTCACTTTCTTGTCACTTGATGAGATTGAAGAGATCCGCAAACAGTTTGAGGCCGCTCCTCATGAACGCTTGGCTCAAAAGATCTTGGCGCGTGAAGTGGTTACCCTCGTCCACGGCGAAGAAGCCTACAAGGAAGCCCTCAACATCACCGAACAACTCTTTGCAGGAAACATCAAAAACCTTTCTGTAAAAGAACTCAAACAAGGCCTTCGTGGTGTGCCAAACTACCAGGTCCAAGCAGAAGACAACCTCAACATTGTTGAACTCTTGGTCACAGCTGGTGTGGTAAATTCTAAACGCCAAGCCCGCGAAGATGTTCAAAACGGAGCTATCTACGTCAACGGCGAACGCATTCAAGACCTTGACTATGTCTTGAGCGATAGCGATAAATTAGAAAATGAATTGACCGTTATCCGCCGCGGTAAGAAAAAATACTTTGTTTTGACTTATTAAGAAAGTAAAACCACGAAGTTAATACGAAACTTCGTGGTTTTCTTATACACTTTTTTCTGGGACTATTTCCCTTTTCTGCGATACAACAATGCTTGGTTGATTCGTTGAGTTTTTTTATGGAGTTGCCAAATCTGGTAAAGCCAGATCAGGCCGTAAATGGCTAGAAAGATCAACCAAGGAATCGGGCTCCGTAAGGCTGCCCCCCAGCCAAAAAATAAGTAGGTCAATGCTAAGATGGTAGCTGTCACAACTAAATGCAGGACCACACGCAAACTATAGGTCAAAAACTCTTCTTCCTCAAGAATGAACGTCAAAACTCCCATTGTTCCACTCATTAAAAAGATCGCTAGGATGTTGCGTACATTCACAGCGGGATAGACGATGTTGGGATAGATATGGGATAATAACACCAAACACAAATAAAAGAAGGATCCTGTCCTCATACCAGATACAAAATAAGCTATAACTCGTTTCATCACTTTCTCCTATACCCCTAAATAATCCATCAAGGATTTGACATATTTCCGACTGACACTTGATTTCACTCCGCGTGTCAGTTTAGCCATCATATTGCCTGAAAAACTATCCGATAGCGATTCTAAATGGTCGATATTCATCACCGCGTGGCGTGATATCTGTAAAAAATTACGACGATTAATCCGATGTTGAAAATTTGTCAAAGTATCTCTGACGGTGAACGTTTTGTCTGTCGTATAAATGGTTAGCTGATTCTTATCAATCTCGGCTAGAATAATGTCATCAATTTTCACCATAATCAAATGATCATCTGTTTTGATAGGAATCACTACTTGATTCACTGTCGAAAATTGTTCGAGATAGTCCATCACCTCTCGTGCTTGATCAGATAATTGCTTGGCTTGAACGACCACACAGGGGTCGTTTTCTGGGATATCCTGTTTTTCCTCAAAACGAATCTTCATTCCTACTCCAATTCTCACTTACTTTCTTTTATTCGATCTTTTTGCTAAGGAAACCCAAATCCCCAAAGCTAGAAGAATACCTCCTAACACTATAAGGTATGTTTGTTCCTTTGTCAATAAAGCTTGCCATTTGAGCTGAACGCCCATTTTTTCTTGAAAATCTCGAAGAAGATCATCTCGCCCCTTAAAGGTTTCGCTCACTGCTTCTTTCATGAGTACTTGTCGATAAAGTGCAGCAATATAAGTTGCTGGAGTACATTTCATTAGTAGTTGTGCAAAATCAGGTAGAACACCTAAAGGTACATAAGTCCCTACCAAAAAACCGGAAGCTGTACCCACTATGGTCGCAAACTTTCCAAGACTGTCTACGGATTGGAAAAAATAAACAAAAATGGCATTCACTAAACTAGAAAGCAGGCTACTAAACAGCATGATGAGGAGTACTTCAGGTAATAAAGATAGTGCTGGAGCTTCTCTAAAATAGCCACACATCAGCACATACATAAGGACTTGCATGAAAAAAGAGATGATGATTGCGCTCGTTAGATACGAAAATGGTAACCGCCACTTTCCTTGATCCGATAAATAAAGATCCTGATCTACTTGATGTTCACGGTCCTTTACTAACTGAGTCAGGGCAGCCAGACTTGTCGTAATCCCTGTCACAGCCAGCGTCCCACTCATTAACCAATTATTTAACACAGGACCACTATTTGGGAGCTGAGCCCAAGCATCTGTCAGATTTTTTTGAAGAAAAATAATATAGAGAACAAAGGAAATCAAGGCTCCCAACAGGGAGAAGAAAACTCCTGAACGATTCCTAAAATACAATAAAAAATTTCGCTTTAGTACGGCTAGCATTAGCGGACCTCCCTTCCTGTAAGTGCAATAAAGGCATCATCCATGGTCCCTGGACGAAACTCAAAATGGGCTAGATTATCTCTAACTTGCGCCAGATAATCAATGGCTTCCCTTTCACTCTTGGGTTGAAAAATATACTCCAATTGACTTTGTTGCTCTACTGACATTCCCGAAGATTTGAGACTTTCTATCTGCTGCATCTCCTTGAAACGAATCTTCAAGATATTTTTTGCATACTGGCTCTTAATATCTAGTGCCGATCCTTGAGCAATCACTTCCCCATGGTCTACAATATAAATTTGATCAGCTTCATCTGCTTCGTCAAGATAATGCGTGGTCAATACAACGGTCATTCCCTCTTCTCTCTGCAATTGATAGAGCAAATCCCAAATGGACTTCCGGGTTTGAATGTCTAAACCTGTCGTTGGCTCATCTAAGAACAAAAGGTCTGGACTGTGTAGTAGAGCACGCGCAATGTCAACCCGACGCTTTTGACCACCTGAAAGCGTCCCGTATTTCTGCTTTTGGAAAGCTGATAGGCCTAGCCGATCAATAAGATCAGACACACGATCAGGTTTTAAGCCTTTATACTGTTTCGCACGAATGGTCAGATTTTCCCTAACCGTTAGCATCTCATCTAAGACACTAGTCTGGAAGACCACACCAATTTTCGTACCTGGTTCATAGATGATTTCACCTTGCGTTGGTTGTTTCAAACCAATCAACATGGAAATCGTTGTTGATTTCCCCGCCCCATTTGGTCCTAGAATCGCATTAAAGGTTCCCTTTTCAAACTGTAAATGAATATTGTTTACGGCTAAATGATTTCCATATCGTTTACTGATGTTTTTAGCTTGTAATATCATGTTCTCTCTCCTTTTGATAGAACCAGTCTAGCAAAAAAGCCGTTTAAAAAACGGCTTTTGGGGATAAGTGGTTAAAATGAAGAGATGAGTGGCGAGATAGAAGAGATTAAAATGAGGGAAAAATTCATTGCAACCATTCTTTTCCCCATTGATTCAAGTCCTTTAAAATCGGCATCAGTGATTTGCCTTTTTCTGTCAGCTCATATTCTGTATGGAGTGGCATCGTTTCAAAATCATATTTCTCAACCAATTGGTTCTCTATTAAAACGTCTAAGCCACGTGTCAAACTGATAGTTGTTATCCCTTCAACTTCTCTTCTCAATTGATTGAAACGAACTCTCTTATGCTTGTTTATAACCCATAATATATTCATCCTCCATTTCCCACCAACCACATCTAAGACTCGAGACATACTACAGTTCCAATTTTTATTTGTTAACATTTTTTCTCCTTACAAAAATGTGCCTACTATTCAGGTAGTTTGTAAAGTATTATAATCTATTTATCATTTATTTTAAAGGAGTC
>NZ_JACLQX010000010.1:0-79692 GCF_016648925.1 Streptococcus parasanguinis
CACATTGGTTCGTCTTGTTCAGTTTTCAAAGGTCTTTGTCGCTCTCGCGCGACAACTATATTAGTATATCATGACCTACCCTTACTGTCAACACTTTTTTTAAAAATTTTTTATTTTTTTGAAAGTTTTTTTGAAATAAACAAAGAAAAGCCTGTATTACAGGCTTTTCTATTAGTCTAGTTCTTTGTTAATGATGAGAAATTTTTCTTCTCCATAACCTCTTTTAATTAATCCTGCTTTAGCTATGTCCAGAAGATCTTTTGAAAAGGATTGTATCGCTTCTTTTTCCTTTTCACTTAGATTTTTCTTTGAATATTTCTTTCTAAGTTTTCGATAGTCCTGTTCTTCATTTTTAAAAAATGAACATTCTTCTAAATAGTTTTCCAGTTTTTCTAATTCTACAAACAAGCCCAACTCAAAGGCTATCGGGGCAAAGGTGGTTTCTAATGGTTGTGTACAAACGCTTCTAAATTCCACAGTCCCACGAGCAGTTAAATCTTGTAATTGGTAACTTCGATGTTGTTTTAGATCTTCTTTTACAGGGTTAATGATCTTCTCATTTCCATCAGCCGTATAGGCCGTAATTTCTTTTTGATCTAGATAGTTTTCCACTCGAATTGGTTTAAAATAATATGATTTGCCCTCTCTAATTGCCGTAAAAATAGCTGTTCTAGCGAGATTATTAAAAAACTCTTCTTCGCTTTGGTAGTCCTTAGGATACATCCCTACATTTTCCTTATAATAACCATGTAAGGATTCTTCCCAGAAAATATCTCTGGCAATTTTTGTATCCCAAACCTCTGCTGAAAATTCTGAGTTAGAAAACAAATATGCTTTTACTGCTTCAATTTTATTAAATGCATTAATGATGCGAAGATAGTTATCGCGCCTTACATCCAATTGAACCTGGTTTCCGCATATAAATGCTCCGTACGAAGGATAGGAGTGTGTTTTCATCCCTGTACCATTCATTGCAAGGAAAGCCATTAACATCTTGTATCGTTCGATTTTCACTGGGCTATTATCATTTTCTTTCCACAAAGGATGGATTCCGCGCCCTTGGATTTCGTGATTATTTTCTTGCAAAATCGGTTGAATGATCTTTAAATAGGCCTCAAAACGTTTGGCTACCTCATTTATAGAATGAGCTCTCTCAAATGCAAATTCAATTGTATTGTAACTCAACTCGAATAGAATACGATCTTTAGAAGAGCAGTGAATCAATTGAATGGGATTTTGATCGTCATCTATTTTTTCAACTTCAAAATCTGATAAGTTGGCTAAGGTTCGAAAAAGATTTTTCGTCACCTCTATATTTGTTTTGTTTCCATTTGTTTCTACAATCGGAAACTCTAATTCAACTCCGACAAAGAGTTCCGAATCCTCTTTCATATTACTAAGGTACTTCTCTTTTAGTAATTTAATTGCTTGTTGTTTTGTCATTGAATCCTTTTTCTTCTATTGGAGATATGGGTTCCATTATATCATTTTTTGCTATTCTCGACTACTCATGAAAAGCAAGACAAAACGCCTGCTTACGAAATTGTTTTAAATTAAAGCAATTTCGTAAACAAGCGTCTACCATTCATTCAATATGATGAGTGTTCCCGCTGGGGAAAACCCCCAGCGGTAGACCAGAGCTAGACTAAGAATAACAGTGTATTCCATCATCATAACACTCAACAAAATTGATGATATTATACCAATTCGATGATAGCCATTGGCGCAGCATCACCACGACGTGGTTCAGTTTTAAGGATACGAGTATATCCACCATTGCGCTCAGCATAACGAGGTGCTAATTCAGAGAACAATTTTTGAAGTGCAGTTGTTTCTGAGTATTTACCTGTTTCTTCATCAAAGTTTTGTGATGCAACTTCGTTACGTACGAATGCAGCAGCTTGACGACGTGCATGCAAATCACCACGTTTACCCAAAGTAATCATTTTTTCAACTGATTTACGGATTTCTTTCGCACGTGCTTCAGTTGTTACAATTGCTTCATTGATGATAAGATCTGTAGTCAAATCGCGAAGCATCGCTTTACGTTGTGAGCTAGTGCGTCCTAGTTTACGGTAAGCCATGTATTCCTCCTCTATTTATCGTTTTTTAACCCAAGGCCTAAGTCGGCAAGTTTGATTTTAACTTCTTCAAGACTCTTACGTCCCAAGTTACGAACTTTCATCATTTCTGCTTCTGATTTTTCAGTCAAATCGTAAACAGTATTAATGCCAGCACGTTTCAAACAGTTATATGAACGAACTGAAAGATCTAATTCTTCGATCGTACGTTCTAAAATGCGATCATCAGAAGTTGTATCTACTTCCTTCATAACATCTGTTGCAATAGCAATTTCAGTTAAGTTTGTGAATAGATTTAGGTGTTCTGTCAAAATACGAGCAGACAAACCTAAGGCATCTTCTGGAATGATTGTCCCATTTGTCAAAATTTCAAGGGTTAGCTTGTCAAAGCCATCGTTGCTACCAACGCGTGCTGGTTCAACTTGGTAATTGACTTTAGTCACTGGCGTATAGATTGAATCTACAGCAAGTGTTCCCACTGGTGCATCATCTTTTTTGTTTTGATCAGCTGGAACATAGCCACGTCCACTGTTTACAGTAAGCGTCGCTTTCAAAGATGCTCCCTCTCCGATTGTAAATAGATAATGATCAGGGTTTACAATTTCGATGTCACTATCAGTAAGAATATCTCCAGCAGTTACTTCTGCAGGTCCTTCTACATCAAGTTCAATAATCTTTTCGTCTTGGACGTAAGATTTAACGGCGATTCCTTTAACGTTAAGAATAATTTGCATAACGTCTTCACGGACTCCTGGAACGGTATCAAATTCGTGGAGTACACCTTCAATGTTGATTGAAGTGACAGCTGCACCTGGAAGTGAAGCCAGAAGTACACGACGAAGTGAGTTTCCAAGTGTTGTACCATAGCCACGTTCAAGTGGTTCTACGACAAACACGCCATAATCTTTGTTTTCATCAATTTTTGTTATATTTGGTTTTTCAAACTCAATCATTTGCTATACTCCCTCTTAAACGAAAAGCTGTGTAATTGTTGATGATTATACACGGCGACGTTTTGGAGGACGAGCACCATTGTGTGGTACAGGAGTTACATCGCGGATTGCAGTTACTTCAAGACCAGCAGCAGCAAGTGCACGAATAGCAGACTCACGACCTGAACCAGGACCTTTAACAGTTACTTCAACAGATTTAAGTCCGTGTTCTTGAGCAGCTTTTGCAGCAGCTTCTGATGCCATTTGAGCAGCAAATGGTGTAGATTTACGAGAACCTTTAAATCCAAGTGCACCTGCAGATGACCAAGCGATTGCGTTACCATGCACATCAGTAATCATAACAATTGTGTTGTTAAATGTAGCGTGAATATGAGCAATACCAGATTCGATATTCTTTTTCACACGACGTTTACGTGTTGGTTTAGCCAAGATTTTTACCTCCTTATTTTATTTTATTTTTTCTTACCTGCAATCGCAACAGCTTTACCTTTACGAGTGCGAGCATTGTTTTTAGTGTTTTGTCCACGAACTGGAAGTCCACGACGGTGACGGATACCACGGTATGAACCGATTTCCATCAAGCGTTTGATGTTCAAGTTTACTTCACGACGAAGGTCACCTTCAACTTTGATTGCGTCAACTTCACGACGGATAGCATCTTCTTGATCTGGTGTAAGATCGCGAACACGAATATCTTCAGAAACGCCTGCAGCAGCAAGGATTTTCTTAGATGTTGGAAGTCCGATACCGTACACATAAGTCAATGAAATTACTACACGTTTGTCATTTGGAATGTCAACTCCAGCAATACGAGCCATGTTTTCTCCTTTCTATCTTATCCTTGACGTTGTTTGTGTTTTGGATTTGCTGGGCAAATTACCATAACACGACCATTACGACGAATTACTTTACAGTATTCGCAAATTGGTTTGACCGATGGTCTTACTTTCATTTTTATCCCTCCAAGTTTTTCGATTATTTAAAGCGGTATGTGATACGTCCACGTGTCAAATCGTACGGACTCATCTCCACTGTAACACGATCTCCCGCTAAAATACGAATATAGTTTTTACGAATTTTACCAGAAACTGTTGCTAAAATCTGATGTCCATTTTCAAGTTCAACCGTAAACATAGCATTCGGCATTGTATCGACTACTTTGCCTTCTACTTCAATCACATCGTCTTTTGCCACGCAAAAGTACCTCCATAAATTTCGATTCATTCCTCTGAGCACAGAGGTAACAATTATAAGTCAGACTAACTAATTGTAACACTAGTTGTCCAATATTGCAAGCATGAAAAACGCTTTTATTTCAAATTTGACAAGACTTTTTCAATGTCTGAAAATACATCATTGATATCTTGGTTCCCTTGGATGTCATGTACGAGTCCTTTTGAACGATAAAATTCAATGATTGGTTCACCTTGGGCAATATTAACATCCAAACGACGTTTTACTGTCTCAGGTTTATCATCTTCACGTTGGTAGTAATCTTCCTCTTTGTAATCAACTGGTGGATTGAATACTTTATGGAAAGTTTCTCCAGTTTGACGATGAATGATACGTCCGCTCAAACGCTCTAAAAGACTGTCTGGATTTACTTCGATGTTGATAACACCTTCAAGCTCAATACCAAGTTCAGCCAATGTTTTATCTAAAGCATGAGCTTGCTCAATGGTACGTGGATATCCGTCTAACAAGAAACCTGTTTCTTTAATATCATCTTGAGCAAGGCGTTCTTTTACAATTCCATTGGTTACTTCATCTGGTACCAACTCACCTTTATCAATGTATGATTTTGCAAGCACACCCATTTCAGTTTGGTTAGCCATCGCTGCGCGGAACATATCTCCAGTGGAGATATGCGCTACGTGAAACTCTTCAACGATTTTAGCTGCTTGAGTTCCTTTACCTGCTCCAGGCAACCCCATAATTAAAAGATTCATGATGAATTCTCCTTATTTTGTTTTTAAATGGAAGCAGGAGCGAATTCCTATTTCCATTTAAAAACAAAATAGAAGGCTGACAAAGTCAACCTTATTCTATTCTGTTGTTGTGTCCATAAATCCGACATACTTACGTTTTAATAAGTAGCCTTCTAATTGTTTCATTCCCTCAATACCTGTTGAAATAATGATTAACAAACTAGTTCCTCCAAGAGCAACTGCATCTGTCAAACCAAATAAATCTCGAGCCAGGATTGGAATGATGGTAATAAAGCCAAGGAATACTGATCCGACGCTTGCTAAACGACGTAGCAAACGAGACATAAACTCTTCTGTCCCCTTACCAGGGCGGACGCCTGGGATATAGGCACCACTCTTTTGAAGGTTTTCTGCAGTTTTTTCAGGATTGATCTGAACAAACGTGTAGAAGAAGGTGAAGAGAATGATCAATAAGGCATACATTGCCACACCAGTTGGTGTGTTTGTAGCCAACATGGCTTGAGCTGTTTTCACCCATCCTGCATTGTAACCCATAGCGCTAATCACTTGGAAAATTGCAGCAGGCGCTGCTGTAATCGAACTAGCGAAGATGACAGGAATAACTCCTGCTGGGTTTACTTTCAAAGGTAGGTAAGAACTTGATGGAGCTCCTTGTGCAATCTTTGTATATTGGATTGGAATCTTGTATTGTGCTTGCTCCACAAAGGTTGTAAAGTAAACAATAACCAAGACAGCAAGGATTAATACCCCAACAAAAATGAGGGAATTGGTCATTTGACCAGAACGAACATTCACAAATGCATTTTCATAGATTTCTTTAATCATCTCAGGAATTGATGACACAATCCCTGCAAAGATAATCATTGAAACACCATTACCGTACCCTTTATCTGTGATTTGTTCTCCAAGCCAGGTCACAATCATGGAACCGGTCGTCAGAATCGCACCGATTAATAGATAGGTCTTGGTATTTGGAGTTGCGACTAATTTCGCCTGAGACAAAGTGTGGAAGGTGGCTGTAATCCCGATGGATTGAACAAAGGCTAGAACCAAAGAAATATAGCGTGTTGCTTGGTTGAGCTTTCTTCGACCAACTTCCCCTTGTTTGCCCCATTCAACAAACTTAGGCAACAGATCCATTTGCAAAAGTTGCACGACGATCGAAGCTGTAATGTATGGGCTAACCCCTAATGCGAAAACTGAGAAGTTCCTCATGGCATTCCCAGAAACCAAACTGAGCATGTTCAAGAAGGACACATCTTGAAGGTTGTTCAGAATTTTCGCATTTACACCAGGCACTGTAATCGTGGTCCCAATGCGGAAAACAAGAATGATGAAGATCGTAAATAAAATCTTCGACCGTACTTGTTTCACCTTAAATGCATCTTTTAATAATTTAAAAAACATAGGTCACCTCACTTAGATGACTTCAACTGAACCACCTTTAGCAGTGATAGCTTCTTCAGCTGATTTAGAGAATTTAGCTGCTTTAACAGTCAACTTCTTAGTCAATTCTCCGTTACCAAGAATTTTGATACCTGATTTTTCAGCTTTTACAATTCCTGATTCTACAAGTACTACTGGAGTTACTTCAGCACCATCTTCAAAGGCGTTCAATTGATCAAGGTTCACAATAGCATATTCTTTAGCGTTGATGTTTGTAAATCCACGTTTTGGAAGACGACGGAACAATGGAGTTTGTCCACCTTCAAAACCAAGACGTACACCGCCACCGCTACGAGCTTTTTGACCTTTTTGACCACGGCCAGAAGTTTTACCATTACCAGATGAAGTACCACGACCAACACGGTTGCGGACTTTACGTGAACCTGTAGCAGGTTGTAATTCATGAAGTTTCATTATTTATTTTCTCCTCTTTTGTAAATTGCTAACGCATGTAATCAGGAAAAGGTGTCCTAACTACAAACTCGCCTATACTTATATTTAGTTTTAGGGGATGAGAACTTCTCATACCCCTGAAAACTTTGTTTCTATTTTAAATAGATTATTTTACTTCTTCAACTGTTACCAAGTGAGATACAGCAGTGATCATACCACGTACTGCTGGGTTATCTTCTTTAATAACAGAGCTGTTCAATTTGCCAAGTCCAAGTGCTACAACAGTTTTACGTTGTGACGGGATGCGTCCGATTGGAGACTTAGTCAAAGTAATTTTAATTTGAGCCATTTGAATCTCCTTTCTTAAGCCAAGTCAGAAACTGAAATACCACGAAGGGCAGCAACTTCATCAGCGCGTTTCAATTGTGCCAAACCGTTAACAGTTGCACGAACGATGTTGATTGGAGTGTTTGATCCAAGTGATTTAGATGTAACATCTGCAATACCTGCCAATTCGACAACGGCACGAACTGCTCCACCTGCAGCAACCCCAGCCCCTTCGATAGCTGGTTTCAACAATACACGAGCTCCACCAAATACTGATGTTACTTCGTGTGGAATTGTTGTTCCAACCATAGGAACTTCGATCAAGTTTTTCTTAGCATCTTCAACAGCCTTACGGATTGCTTCTGGAACTTCTTGAGCTTTACCAGTACCAAATCCAACACGGCCATTACGGTCACCAACAACTACAAGAGCTGCAAAACGAAGACGACGTCCACCTTTAACAACTTTTGTTACACGGTTGATGGCAACTACGCGTTCTTCAAGTTCAACTGCATTATCTTTAAATGCCATTTTCTAGTGTCCTCCTATTAGAATTTCAATCCGTTTTCACGAGCTGCATCAGCCAAAGCTTTAACACGTCCGTGATATAGATATCCACCGCGGTCGAACACCACTTCAGAAATACCTTTAGCAACTGCACGTTCAGCAACAAGTTTGCCGACAACAACGGCTTGTTCAGTTTTAGTTCCTTTTGAAACTTCTTTGTCAAGAGTTGAAGCGCTTGCGAGCGTTACACCCGCTACGTCATCAATTACTTGAGCGTAGATGCCTGTATTAGAACGGAATACGTTCAAACGTGGGCGATCAGCAGTTCCAGAGAGTTTTCCGCGAACGCGACGGTGGCGTTTTTGACGGATTTTGTTTTTATCTGGTTTCGAAATCACAATTTTCACCTCTTAATTTTAAAATCATGTGCTAAGCACTGAGTTGGTAAGATGAAGTTTGGTTGAAAAACAACCAAACTACATTATTTACCTGTTTTACCTTCTTTGCGGCGAACGTATTCACCAACATAACGGATCCCTTTACCTTTGTATGGTTCAGGTGAACGAAGGCTACGTACATAAGCAGCTGTTTGACCAACTACTTCTTTTGAAATTCCGCTAACAACGATTGTTGTTGGGTTTGGAAGTTCAAAAGTAATTCCTTCTGGAGCTTCAACTTCGTCTGGGTGTGATTTACCAACAGCCAAAACAAGTTTTGATCCTTGAAGTTGTGCACGGTATCCAACCCCGCGCATTTCAAGTTCTTTCTTGAATCCTTCTGATACACCAGTAACCATGTTGTTCAAAAGGGCACGAGTTGTTCCGTGGATTGTTTTCATTTCTTTTGAATCGTTTGGACGGTGAAGTGTTACTTCAGTACCTTCCACACGGATTTCAATATCTTTTGAGAACGTACGAGTAAGTTCTCCTTTAGGTCCTTTTACAGTTACAACGTTGTCATTGTTAGTGATTTCAACACCAGCAGGCAACACGATAACTTTATTACCAATACGTGACATGTTTTTTATTCTCCTGTTAAATTGTCAGGCCTTTGCGGGCCAGTTTTCACGGGGTTTAAATCTTTTTGATTTAAAAGTTAATGTTTAGGTCTCATTTTCTAAGTGAATCGAGGCATTGTCTCACAGACATAACTTTGGGTTAGACAAGAGACAACAACGAAGAGTCACAACGAAATTGGAAGCTAAATATTACCAAACGTAAGCGATAACTTCCCCACCAACGTTCTTTTGGCGTGCTTCTTTATCAGTAAGCAAACCTTCAGAAGTTGAAAGGATAGCAATTCCAAGTCCGTTAAGAACTTTTGGAAGATCTTCACGTTTTTTGTAAACACGCAAACCTGGTTTAGATACACGTTTCAAGTTTGTGATAACTTTTTCACCGTTTTGTCCATATTTCAAGAATACACGGATGATACCTTGTTTGTCATCTTCGATGAATTCAACGTTTTTTACAAAACCTTCGCGTTTAAGGATTTCAGCAATCCCTTTTTTGATGTTTGATGCAGGTACTTCAAGTACTTCGTGTTTTGCTTGGTTAGCGTTACGAATACGTGTAAGGAAGTCTGCGATTGGGTCAGTCATAACCATTATAATTTCTCCTCTTACTAGTAGTTTGCAAGTTGCACTTGCTAGTTAATACATGATACAGAGAGCGTAACAGCGAGAGCAAAAATAGGCAATTTGATGCAGGAGCGATGCTCCAAAGAAAATTGGTCTTTTTTGCCAAAGCTGTAGCTCGTGTTCAAATTGGCAAGCCCAACTGAACCCGGGCTAAACTCTGTGTGAAAAAGATAAACTTTCCTAGAAACTAAAGTTTCTTCGTCAAGTTTCCTATTTTCACTTGGAGTTTTAACGCCCTTGATATCTTAAATTACCAAGATGCTTTTGTGACACCTGGGATTTGACCTTTGTATGCCAATTCACGGAAGCAAACACGGCAAAGTTTAAACTTGCGGTAAACTGAGTGTGGACGTCCACAACGTTCACAGCGAGTGTATGCTTGAGTAGAGAACTTCGCTGGGCGTTTGTTCTTAGCAATCATAGATTTTTTAGCCATTAGTTTTACCTCCTATATTATTTTGCAAACGGCATACCGAGGCCAGTAAGCAATGCACGTGATTCTTCGTCTGTGTTCGCTGTAGTTACGATTACGATATCCAAACCACGAGTTTTATCAACATCATCAAAGTTGATTTCTGGGAAGATCAATTGTTCTTTCACACCAAGTGTGTAGTTTCCGCGTCCATCAAATGATTTTGTTGGAACACCATGGAAGTCACGTACACGTGGAAGTGAAACTGTTACCAATTTATCCAAGAATTCGTACATACGTTCACCACGAAGGGTAACTTTTGCACCGATCGCAACACCTTCACGAAGACGGAAGCCGGCGATTGATTTTTTAGCCTTAGTGATCAATGGTTTTTGACCTGAGATCAAAGCAAGCTCTTCAGCAGCTTTTTCAAGGTTCTTAGCATTTGATACTGCATCACCGACACCCATGTTCAAAACGATTTTATCAACTTTTGGCACAGCCATAACTGATGAATAGTTGAACTGTTCAGTCAATGATGGTACTACTTCATTAAGGTATTTTTCTTTTAAACGATTAGCCATTATACTTCTCCTTTCCTTCGTGATTAGTCAAGCACTTCGCCTGATTTTTTGTTGTAGCGAACTTTTTTGCCGTCTACAAATTTGTAGCCAACACGTCCAGCAACACCGTTTTTGTCCAAAACTTGAACGTTAGAAGCATGGATTGGAGCTTCTTTTTCAACGATCGCACCTTGAGGGTTTTCGTTATTTGGACGTTGGTGTTTCTTAATGATGTTTACACCTTCTACAACAACTTTATTTACTTTTGGAAGAGCAGTAAGAACAACAGCTTCTACGCCTTTGTCTTTACCAGCAATAACGCGAACTTTGTCGCCTTTTTTTACAAACATTTTATTCTCCTTTTATTCTTACGCCCGATGGGCACCCTGGCTGAGCCAGGGGACTGTGTTTGTTTTTGATTGATTAAAGTACTTCTGGAGCAAGTGATACGATCTTCATGAATCCACCGTCACGCAATTCACGTGCAACTGGACCAAAGATACGAGTTCCGCGAGGAGTTTTGTCGTCACGGATGATCACTGCTGCATTTTCGTCGAACTTGATGTATGAACCATCTTTACGACGAGCACCTGATTTAGTACGAACGATAACAGCTTTTACAACGTCACCTTTCTTAACCGCACCACCAGGAGTAGCTTGTTTTACAGATGCAACGATTACATCACCGATGCTCGCGAATTTACGTTTTGAACCACCAAGAACTTTGATTGTCAAGATTTCGCGTGCGCCACTGTTGTCAGCGACTTTCAAACGAGTTTCTGTTTGAATCATTTACGTTTTCTCCTTTCAGGTATGATTAGATGATGACCGCTTCTTCAACGACTTCTACAAGACGGAAGCGTTTTGTAGCTGAAAGCGGACGAGTTTCCATGATACGAACGATATCGCCTTCTTTAGCAACATTGTTTTCATCATGAGCTTTGTATTTTTTAGAATAGTTGATACGTTTACCATAGACTGGGTGGTTACGTTTAGTTTCAACTACAACTGTGATTGTTTTGTCCATTTTGTCAGACACAACGCGTCCAACAAGAACTTTACGATTATTGCGTTCCATTGAAATTCTCCTTCCCTAGTCTATTATTTAGCTTCTGATTGAACAGTTTTGATACGAGCGATTTGTTTTTTCACTTCTTTCAAACGTCCAGTTTGTTCCAATTGACCAGCAGCTGCTTGGAAACGAAGTTCAAACAATTCTTTCTTCAATTCATTTTCACGCTTCGCGAGTTCTTCTTGAGAAAGACCACGAAGTTCTTTAACAAATTCTTTTACTTCTGTAAGTTTCATGACCTCTCCTTATTCTGCTTCACGTTTCACAAATTTAGTTTTAACTGGCAATTTGTGGCTAGCAAGACGAAGTGCTTCGCGTGCGATCTCTTCAGATACACCAGCGATTTCGAACATCACTTTACCACGTTTAACTGGTGCTACCCAACCTTCAGGAGCCCCTTTACCAGATCCCATACGTACCCCGATAGCTTTAGCGGTGTATGATTTGTGTGGGAAAATCTTAATCCAAACTTTACCACCACGTTTCATGTAACGAGTCATGGCGATACGAGCAGCTTCGATTTGACGGTTTGTGATCCAGTGGCTAGTTGTAGCTTGAAGACCGTATTCACCGAATGCTACTTCTTTTCCACCTTTTGCTTCACCGCGCATTTTACCACGGAATTCGCGACGGTGTTTTACACGTTTAGGTACTAACATTGGTTATTTACCTCCTTTAGCGTCTTTACGAGCCGGAAGAACTTCACCACGGTAGATCCATACTTTAACACCAAGTTTACCGTAAGTAGTGTCTGCTTCTTCCCAAGCGTAATCGATATCAGCGCGAAGTGTGTGGAGTGGAACAGTTCCTTCAGAGTATCCTTCTGCACGGGCAATATCTGCACCGTTCAAACGACCTGATACTTGAGTTTTGATTCCTTTAGCTCCAGCACGCATAGCACGTTGGATTGCTTGTTTTTGTGCACGACGGAAAGCAACACGTTGTTCCAATTGACGAGCGATTCCTTCACCAACAAGGTGAGCATCCAAGTCAGGACGTTTGATCTCAATGATGTTGATGTGTACTTGTTTACCAGTCAATTTGTTAAGAGCTGCACGAAGTGCATCAACGTTTGCTCCACCTTTACCGATAACCATACCTGGTTTAGCAGTGTGAAGAGAAACGTTAACTTTGTTTACTGCGCGTTCGATTTCAATAGTTGAAACGGCTGCGTCAGCCAATTCTTTTTGAATGAATTTACGGATTGCAAGATCTTCATGAAGGTAATCCGCGTATTCTTTTTCAGCATACCATTTGGCATCCCAATCACGGATGATACCAACACGCATACCAATTGGATGTACTTTTTGACCCACGAGTTTACCTCCTTATTTTTCTGCAACAGCTACTGTGATGTGAGCTGTACGTTTGTTGATTGGTGAAGCTGAACCTTTCGCACGTGGACGGAAACGTTTCATTGTTGGTCCTTCGTTTGCGAATGCTTCAGATACTACCAAGTTAGCTTTTTCCAAACCAAAGTTGTTTTCAGCGTTTGCTACTGCTGAGTTCAACACTTTAAGGATGATCCCTGCAGCTTTGTTTGGTGTGAATGTCAAAATAGCGATGGCATCGGCTACGCTTTTACCACGGATGTTGTCAAGAACAAGACGTGATTTACGAGGTGAAACACGCACTGTACGAGCCATTGCTTTAGCTGAAGTAATTTCTGCCATTTATGTTCTCCTTATTTTCTACGTGTCTTCTTGTCGTCTGCCGCGTGACCTTTGTAAGTACGAGTTGGTGCGAATTCACCAAGCTTGTGACCTACCATGTCTTCTTGGATGTAAACAGGTACATGTTTACGTCCATCATAAACTGCGATAGTGTATCCGATGAAACTTGGGAAGATCGTTGAACGACGTGACCAAGTTTTAATTACTTTTTTCTTTTCGTCGTTTGCTTGAGCTTCAACTTTTTTCATCAAATGCTCATCGACGAAAGGTCCTTTTTTAAGACTACGTCCCATTTTGTAATTTTCTCCTTTAAAATTTAGTACCACAGCGGCTTGCGCTGCTATGCAGCGCTACCGAGCTGGCGGAAAGTGTAAGCTAGTTGCTTATGATTATTTTTGGTTGCGACGACGAACGATAAGTTTGTCAGATTTCGCTTTCTTGTTACGAGTTTTAAGACCAAGCGCAGGTTTACCCCAAGGAGTAGATGGCGCTTTACGTCCAACTGGTGCTTTACCTTCACCACCACCGTGTGGGTGATCATTCGGGTTCATTACAGAACCACGAACTGTAGGGCGAACACCTTTCCAGCGGTTACGTCCCGCTTTACCAAGGTTAACAAGTCCATGTTGTTCGTTTCCGACAACACCAACTGTAGCACGGCAAGTTCCAAGAATCATACGAACTTCGCCTGATTGAAGACGAACAAGTACATATTTACCTTCAGAACCCAATACTTGAGCAGAAGCTCCAGCAGCACGTACCAATTCTCCACCTTTACCAGGTTTCAATTCGATGTTGTGGATCAAAGTACCAACTGGGATGTTAGCAAGTGGAAGAGCATTTCCGACTTTGATATCTGCTTCTGGTCCTGATACGATGCGTTGACCTACTTCAAGACCTTTAGGGGCAATGATGTAAGCTTTCACACCGTCAGTGTAGTGTACAAGCGCGATGTTAGCTGAGCGGTTTGGATCGTATTCGATCGTTTTAACGACTGCTTCAACTCCATCTTTGTTACGTTTGAAATCGATCAAACGGTAATGACGTTTGTGTCCACCACCTTGGTGACGAACAGTGATACGACCGTTGTTGTTACGACCTGCTTTGTTTTTAAGAGAAACAAGCAAAGTTTTCTCAGGTGTGTTTGTTGTGATTTCAGCAAAATCCAAAGAAGTCATATTACGGCGACCGTTTGTTGTTGGTTTATAAACACGAATTCCCACGATATTTCCTCCTTAGATTATTCAGCTTCAGTAGCAAACAACTCGATTGCTTTAGAATCAGCTGCAAGCGTGATGATAGCTTTTTTAGTTTTTGAAGTAAAACCAGTGTAACGTCCAACGCGTTTTGCTTTAGGTTTTACGTTTACAGTGTTCACATTCGCAACTTTTACACCTTCAAACGCAGCTTCAACAGCTTGTTTGATCAAAAGTTTGTGAGCGCGAGTGTCAACTTCGAATACATATTTGCCTGCTTCAAGTTGAGCCATTGACTTTTCAGTGATAACAGGTTTTTTGATAACATCATACAAATTCATTATGCAAGAACCTCCTCGATTTTAGAGATAGCTGCTTGAGTAACAAGAAGTTTGTCACTATTTGCGATGTCAAGAACACTTGCAGTTGTAGCAGTCGCAACTTTCACGTTTGGAAGGTTACGAGCTGAAAGAGCTGCGAATTCATTTCCTTCTTCAAGAATAACAAGGACTTTAGAATCGATGCTCAAAGCTGCAAGAACTTTTGCAAATTCAGCAGTTTTTGGAGCTGTAAATTCAAGAGAATCAACGGCTACAAATTTGTTTTCAGCAACTTTTTCTGAGTAAACAGATTTAAGTGCAAGGCGACGAACTTTTTGAGGAAGTTTGTACGCATAGCTACGTGGAGTTGGTCCGAAGACAATTCCACCACCACGCCATTGTGGAGAGCGGATAGAACCTTGACGAGCACGTCCAGTTCCTTTTTGACGCCATGGTTTGCGTCCGCCACCTGAAACGGCTGAACGGTTTTTAACTGCGTGAGTTCCTTGACGAAGGCTAGCACGTTGGCTGATGATCACATCAAATACAACTGCTTGGTTTGGTTCGATACCAAAGATCGCATCGTTAAGAACAACTTCGCCCGCTTGTTTACCAGTTTGGTCGAATAATGTTACATTTGCCATTTTGACTGTATTCCCCTTTCCTTATTATTTACCAGCTTTAACTGCTGACTTGATAGTGATAAGAGATTTCTTAGCACCTGGTACGTTACCTTTGATAAGGATAACGTTCTTTTCTGGAACAACTTGTACAACTTCAAGGTTTTGAATTGTTACACGATCGCCACCCATACGTCCTGCAAGGTTTTTACCTTTGAATACGCGGTTAGGTGCAACAGGTCCCATAGAACCTGGACGACGGTGATAACGAGAACCGTGAGCCATAGGTCCACGTGATTGTCCGTGGCGTTTGATGACACCTTGGAAACCTTTACCTTTAGAAGTACCAGTTACATCAACAATGTCTCCAGCTTCGAAAGTGTCAACTGTGATTTCAGCACCAACTTCCAAGCCTTCAACGTTTTTGAATTCACGAATGAAGCGCTTAGGAGCCGTGTTAGCTTTTGCTACATGTCCTTTAGCAGGTTTGTTGCTCAATACTTCGCGTTTATCATCGAAACCAACTTGGATAGCGTTGTAACCATCTGTTTCAACAGTTTTAACTTGAAGAACAACGTTTGGAGTTGCTTCGATAACTGTTACAGGGATCAATTCGCCAGCTTCAGTGAAGATTTGAGTCATTCCCACTTTTTTCCCTAAGATTCCTTTTGTCATGAGAAAATAGTTCCTTTTCTATAGTTTTTTATTCAAAAAGTTTTTAACGAGCGTTTTTCATGCTCTTGATCAAGCTTTAGATTAAAGTTTGATTTCTACGTTTACACCACTTGGAAGATCCAATTTCATCAAAGCGTCAACTGTTTTTTGAGTTGGGTTGATGATATCGATCAAACGTTTGTGTGTACGCATTTCGAATTGTTCGCGAGAATCTTTGTATTTGTGAGTCGCACGAATGATTGTATAGAGGCTACGTTCAGTTGGAAGTGGGATTGGACCCGCAACTTGTGCACCTGTACGAGTAGCTGATTCTACGATTTTTGCAGCCGCTGTGTCGAGTGTACGGTGTTCGTACGCTTTCAAACGGATGCGGATTTTTTTGTTTGCCATCTTTTTCTCCTTTTCGTCTATTTAAGATAATAGGCTAGCTCCACAAGAAAACCGACGCGCGTTGCGTGGCAATGCAACCGAGCGTGTCGCAACCTCTTGCATCAAAGCTAATAGCTGTTTTTCACAGCACCATAGTAGTTTAACACAAACAAAGGCCCAATGCAAGGGATTTGAGAAGATTTTTTTCGTTTTTTTAATGAAAGTGTTTTCGAAAAATATAGAATGCTAAAAATGTTGCCATTATATAGAAAAAAGTTCTACTTTTCCGTAGAACTTCAGATTGAAAACAAAGTTATTTTAGAAACTTTCTTTAGGTGAGTACGGACGTCAGCGAACTTCGAAGAAGTTCCATGACTTAGTTTTGAACCTAATGTTTCAAAACTACCGAGTGGTAGAAACAATCATGTTTCTACCACTTTTCTCACAGCAGAAAGTTTCAGTATATGTTTAAATGAATCTTCTAGTATATCATTTTAACCTTTTTTATCATCACTTAAATTGTTTTAGATAAAAAATAGTTTAGCAATGTTCTAAATATTGCTTCTTTGTAGAACTTTTTATTCTTTTTCAATACGAAACTGATCTTGTGATGTATTGACCAGGATATCCGCTTCACCTTCCATAGGTTGGTAGTACTGATGGTATTGTTCTCGTCTGATTTGGTGAGTTCGATAGATGAAGTCTATTTCTCGATTCCGTTGGGCGACATCTCTGCTTAATCGTCTTTCTAGCTCCGTATGATCATCTGTGTAAAAACAAATGGTTTGATCAAACAAAGATTTGGGTAAAAAAGCTACTGACATCCCTTCTACGATGAGAATAGGCTTGTTGCCAGATAATATGTGGCTTGGAGACCATGGCTGATCAATTGTCCGTATATCCATTCCTGCTTGAAGGGCTCGAATATCTCGTTCTAGACTAGCCAATTCATGGGCACTTGACAAACATGCGGTTACTTTTTGGTCCGGTAAGTCTTTTGGCACAACCAATCCTCTTGGGCTTCCAATAATATAGGGATCCGTCTCTAAAAGGTTAACTTTTGTGGGGTCCAATCGCTCACAGAGCGCTCTTGTAAAGGTTGTTTTTCCTGAACCACCATGACCATAGATCCCAAGGGTCTGTAATTCTTTTGCCTGGATCTTTTTTACCAAGGAGTCTACTAGTCTTTCGCGATCCATCCTAGAAATTCCGTCCTGATTTGTTATAGCCATATTTTTCAACGAAATGCTCACGGAATTCTAAGAGATTGTCATCCATGATGGCTTGACGGACCTTCTTCATGAGGTTGATCAAGAAATACAAGTTGTGGTAGCTGGTCAAGCGAATGCCGAAGGTCTCATCTGCCTTGAGGAGGTGGCGAAGATAAGCTCGGGTGTAATTTTTACAAGTGTAGCAATCACATTCAGGATCCAGCGGTGTAAAGTCTTCTGCAAATTGCGCATTTTTCACTACTAGGCGTCCTTGGCTGGTCATACAGGTACCATTTCGCGCAATCCGCGTCGGCAAGACACAGTCAAACATGTCCACTCCACGAATAACGCCATCGATCAGACTATCTGGAGCTCCTACTCCCATGAGATAGCGAGGCTTGTTCTCCGGTAAGAGCGGAGTTGTGAAATCCAGCACCGCATTCATCTCTTCATGGCTTTCCCCAACAGCTAAGCCACCGATGGAATAGCCTGGAAAGTCCATGCTGACCAAATCTTGAGCAGACTGACGGCGCAAGTCTTCAAATCCAGCCCCTTGAACAATCCCGAAAAGACCTTGATCATGAGGACGACGGTGAGCCTTCAGGCCACGTTCTGCCCAACGACTGGTCCGTTCGATTGATTTTTTCACATAATCATAGGGCTGATAGAACTGCGGGCATTCATCAAAGGACATCATGATGTCGCTCCCTAGATTGTTTTGGATGGAGATGGCTTTTTCTGGAGAAAGGAACATCTTCGAGCCGTTGAGGTGGTTTTTAAAGGTTACCCCTTCTTCAGTGATGTTGCGGGTATCCGCTAATGAATAGACCTGGAAGCCTCCACTATCTGTCAAAATCGGCTGATCCCAGTTCATGAACTGGTGCAGTCCTCCTGCTTTTGCGACCAAGTCGTCCCCGGGACGAAGCCAGAGATGGTAGGTGTTGGCCAAGATAATGCCGGAGCCCATTTCCTTGAGTTCTTCTGGCGATTGGGTCTTAACGGTTGCCTGAGTTCCTACAGGCATAAACATTGGGGTCGGGAAGGTCCCGTGAGGGGTGATAATTTCTCCCAGACGAGCACCTGTATGCTTTTCTTTTTTGATTAATCGATATTGAATCGGTGAATCTGTCATGGTTACCTCCGTACTGGGAAAAACAGTCCCAGCCTTCTTATTCCTGTCACAGTTTTCCTGTGAGCACCTGTACGATTGTACCAAATTTTACCGGCTCTGTCACGGACTTATGTTATAATAAAAAGTACTACTATGAAGAGAGTATCATCTATGAACCTTAAACTGATTCGCCTCCGGGCACGTACCATGCAAGTCCAGCAACCGGGCTTAGCTATCCTTTTTGCTCTTCCGGTCCTGTTGACCATTCTTGCTAACTTTCTCTTAAGTGGGCAAGATCTGGCCGATCTACTACCGGACATGACCTTGCAGCAAGCAAGTATTTACATGATCCAGCGACAGCTCTTTCCTTCCGTCGTCTCCTTTGTCATCTCCATTTTAGTGGTCGGTGCGACTTTTAGCTATTTAGATACGATTAATCCCAAGATTGAACACCGAACACGCGTCTTAGATATCTTTAAACAAGATCGCTTTACCTCTGTATTTGCCACCTTGATTTTGAAGCAAGCCGTCCTCTTTTTATGGGGACTCATCCTCTATGTGGGGAGTCTCATCAGCACCTACGCCAGCATTCGATTTTTGGCGATCTACGATAAGGTGAGCAACCCTAGCACTCTGAGTGCTTCCAGTCCTGAATTTCAATCTCTCATGCAACAAATGCCTCTGATGACTGCTGGCGTCGTACTTGGCCTGATCGGCCTCCTCTTTTACCTGCCACAATACTACAGTCTCAGCTTGGTCGAATTGATCCTCTATGAGCAATTACGAGACGGCGACTACAAGGGAGCCTTTGGAGTCCTTCGCCAAAGTCGTGAAACCATGAAAGGGTTCCGCAGCAATCGCCTAGTGCTCGATCTAACCTTGATTGGTTGGTACTTCTTGAATTACTTCACGCGCGATGTCATCGGCTTTTATACCATGCCTTACTTTATCAACTGCCAAATTGCCTTTTATGATCAAATCAAGCAGATCAAACAAGGGCCGCTCCATTTTACAGGCCATCCAAGCCATGAAACTGAATAAGAGTAAGAAGAAAACCCCAGCAAGCTGGGGTTTTCTTCTATGATCAATTGTTTATCATTTATAAACCGTATAGGGAGTCTCCTAAGATCAGTCGGGTGTGTTCCCGTTTGATACAGTGGTTCATGACGATATCTTCTCGTCCAGCTCCACGAAGGATTTCTTCTGCTTCTTGATTTTCCAGCTCCAATTGTGCCCAGAAAATTTTCGCATCCGTCTCAATAAAATCACGTGCCACATCTGGTAAAAACTCACTGCGACGGTATACATCGACGATATCTACTGGGAAAGGAATCTCCTGCAGGCTAGCATACACCGTTTCTCCAAGAATCTGGCCACCAGCTGCACGAGGGTTGACAGGAATAATCCGATAGCCCCGCTCTTGCATCTCCTTACTGACACGATGACTGGTCGTCTCTTCACGGTCAGATAATCCAACCACAGCGATGATCTTGCTGGTTTCTAGGTAATGTTTGATAATGCCATCACTAGGATTGCGAAATGAATAAGCCATAAGAATCTCCTTTTTGTGTTTCTTGTCTTAAGAATTTATATGGTACTGGACGTACTTGTACGACTTCCATTTTATTTGGCTTCATACCATGTTTTGCCTTCGTTCTCATCAGCTTCCAGTGGTACTGCAAGTTCAATAGCGGATTCCATGGTCTCTTTGACGAGTTCTTTGATCGCTGCCAGTTCATCACTTGGTACTTGCAGAACGATTTCATCGTGCACCTGAAGGAGCATCTTGGTCTTGTATGCTCCTATTTCTAGCGCTTGGTCCAAGTGGATCATAGCAATTTTCAAGATGTCTGCTGCCGATCCTTGGATGGGTGAGTTGATAGCTGTCCGCTCCGCAAAGCCTCGAACATTGAAGTTGCGAGAATTGATATCTGGAATCTCCCGACGACGCTTGAAGAGGGTCTCCACATAGCCTTTGTCACGCGCTTCCCGTACCACTCTCTCCATATAGTCCTTGATGCCAGGGTAGCGTTTGAAGTAAGTCTCAATGTAGGCCTTGGCTTCTTTTCGACTGATCCCTAGGTTATTAGACAGTCCAAAGTCGGAAATTCCATAAACCACACCGAAGTTTACTGCTTTTGCATTGCGACGGTCGTTCGGCGTCACGTCTTCTGGTTTTTCAATATTGAAAACTCGCATAGCAGTCGATGTATGGATATCTGCCCCATGCTTAAAAGCATCAATCAAATGCTCATCTCCCGAAATATGGGCCAAGACGCGCAATTCGATTTGTGAATAGTCCGAACTCAGCAAGACACTGTTTTCCTCTTCTGGGACAAAGGCTTTACGAATGAGACGACCTTGTTCCAAACGGACAGGAATGTTTTGCAGGTTGGGATCCACACTGGACAAACGGCCTGTCTGCGTCAAATCCTGTACATAGCGGGTATGGATCTTCCCATCTTCCAAAATCCAGTCTTGAAGACCAATGACATAGGTCGATTGGATCTTAGCAATTTGGCGGTATTCAAGAATCTTAGACACAATCGGTGCAATTGGAGCCAGGCGTTCCAAGACATCAACAGCTGTTGAATAGCCGGTTTTGGTCTTCTTCGTATATTCAAGAGGAAGTTCCAATTTTTCAAAGAGGATGACCCCCAATTGTTTTGGAGAATTTATGTTAAATTCCTCTCCAGCAAGCTCATAGATTTCTTGAGTCAAGCGCTCCAAAACCACTTCGTTTTCCGCCTGCATGTCTTCTAGGGTCTGGCGTTCTACCTTAATCCCTGCGATTTCCATCTTGGCCAAAACAGCTGCTAGTGGTTGCTCCATATCATAGAGCAAATCTAGCTGGTCATGGGCTTGCAACTGTTCCACCATGGGCTCTTCGGTATCCAGTAGAACAGCGACTTTCCGTGCCAAATGCTCTAATAGGACCGCCTTCTCTGGGATAGCTTTTTTGACTCCCTTGCCATAAACGACTTCGTCCAGCGGCAGCGCAATCTGACTATAGAGACTCGCAATGGTTGAAATTTCATTGTCCTCTACGGTCGACAAGAGATACTTGGCCAATCGACTGTCAAACGCGGGATTTTGAAGGGAAATGCCCAAGTGGCTGAGCAAGACCTTGGCCCGCTTGAAGTCATAGACCTTGAGGGGCGTTTTTTCGAGAAATTCTTTGAAAATCGGTGTTTGTAAAAGACCAGTATCTGTACTCGCGTAGAGCTGACTTTTGGTCCCCCATGCGAAACCGATGATGGGTTCCGTATGGTAATTGTCCCCAAAAATCTCAAAATGGAAGAAACTATCTTCCGTGAGCATATCTGAAGTGACTTGCTCGACTTCTGTATAGTCAATGGCTACAGGAGCTGCTTCTTCTCCACTGAGATCCAAAGCCTGACGGAGTTGCTTGAAGCCCATCTCCTCATAAAACTTGGCGAGATTTTCTAGATGAGGGCCCGTATAGGTGATATCGTCCAGGCCAATTTCAATAGGCGCATTGGTATCGATGGTTGCGAGAGTCTTAGACAGATAGGCCTGCTCCTTGTCGTTGATGAGGTTTTCCTTCATCTTAGAAGCCTTCATCTCGTCGATATGCTCGTAAATGCCATCGAGAGAGCCGTATTCTAGGAGTAGTTTGATCCCGGTCTTTTCTCCGATCTTTGTGACACCTGGGATATTATCCGACTTATCTCCCATCAAGGCCTTGAGGTCGATAAATTGCTCTGGTGTCAGCCCCATCTTTTCTTTGAGGTAGGATGGAGTGAATTCCTCAAACTCCGCTACCCCTTTTTTAGAGATTTCAACCACCGTATTGTCATCTGTCAGCTGAATCAAATCCTTGTCCCCAGAGACAATGGTCACATCAAATGGCACCGAGCTAGTTTCTGCCATCTTATCTAGCGTCCCAATAATATCATCCGCTTCATACTGGGCCAGCTCATAATGGCGGATTCCCAAATGATCCAGTTGCTCACGAATGAAAGGAAACTGCTCACGGAACTCATCTGGAGTTTTTGCACGGCCCCCTTTGTAGTCGGCATACATCTCTGTCCGGAAGGTCGTCTTTCCTGCATCAAAAGCAACGAGGACATGGGTTGGTTGGATGCGCTCCAATAGATGGCTCAACATGAGGTTAAAGCCATAGACCGCATTGGTATGCAAACCATTGGCATTTTTGAAGCGATCAATTTGATGATAGAGTGCGAAAAAGGCACGAAAAGCGACGGAAGACCCGTCGATGAGTAGTAATTTATTCTTTTTTTCCATAGGCCTATTATACCACGAATCACAAGGTCTCTGGTACATAAAAACTCTACCCTTTCGGGTAGAGCCTTCTTTAGGAGTGTCTTATGAAAAATGAAGAGAAGTGTTTATTCGCCGTAACAAGAACCTTGTTGTGGCAATTTCTTAAAGCGTTTTGGATAATTAACTGAGATTTTCATTTTCTGTACCTCATTTCTTATTGGATGAGTACAGTATACAAGAGAAACCTAAACGATTCCTTATAGAAAGCTTCAAGAAAACTAAAAGCTGAGGCGCAAAACACGCGGTTGTTTTTTGCTGCAAGCTGGTAACTGAAGATGGAGCCCTGTCTCATCTTGGCTCCAAGAAAGGGGCTGATTTTCTCCAAGGAGCTCTAGTTTTTGAATGCGCGCATGAAGAATTCTCGGTTGCTTGAGATCATAGGCGAGAGACGGTAAGGTCAGCTCTTCTATCCTTCCACTTGGTTCCAGCTGGATAGCATAAAGAAAGCCATCACGCATGGTATAGCGGAAATCTTGGCTGGTATAGAGTGGCGCTTCTCCATCTGAGAAGGAACCTTCCTGGGCCTCGGTTGGTCCGTCCGATGACACCCGCCAAGGCCGACTCTGATAAATGGCTTCTCCATTTACCGCCAGCCAGTCCCCGATCTCTGTGAGGATGTCTCGGTCTTGCTCAGGGATGGTACCATCTGCCTTGGGGCCAATATTGAGCAGAAGATTGCCATTTTTTGCCACAACATCAACTAAATTTTGTAGCAATTCCTTACTGGTCTTGTAGGCTAGATCCTGGGTATAGCACCAAGAATTACGGGCGATCGCGGTATCCATTTGCCACGGAAAGGCTTGCGTCTCTCCGTATCCTCCCCGCTCCATCTCAACGATTCCTGAACCGAAAGGGAGGGCATCCTGTTTGTAACAAACAGCCACCTTGCGATCCTCTTGTGCTGCTAGATTGTAATAATAAGCCAAAAAGCGCATCAAGTAGGGACGGAAACTCTCATGCTGGATCCACCAGTCAAAATATAGGAGCTCTGGTTGGTAGTCCCGCACCAGTTCACAGGTTCGCAAAAGCCAATCTTCCAAGAATTCTTTGCTTGGATAAGGCTTGGAAGTCAGATCAAAATGATCCTTGGGCTCTGGCTCCGCTGGCCAATAAAGACTGTCTCTTGGGACTTCCTGCGAAATGTCACTGACGAATTCCTTGCCATGTGAAAAGAAAAACTGGTGCTCTGCCCGGTGAGAAGACGTACAGAAGTGCAGGCCACGTTTTTCTGCTTCCTCCCTCAACTCCCCTAAGACATCTCGTTTCGGCCCCATTTCTAAGCTATTATAAGGCGAGAGAGTAGAGGCATACATCTGAAAACCATCGTGGTGCTCCGCAACTGGGAAAAGATACTGAGCTCCCGCTTTTTGAAAGAGATCTAGCCAAGATGCCGGATCAAATTGATCGGCTGTAAAAAGAGGAATGAGATCCTTGTAGCCAAAGATAGCCTGGTCTCCAAAATGCTCTCGATGATAGTCATAGCAAGGATTCCCTTGGATATACATATTTCGCGAATACCATTCCGAACCAAAGGCAGGTACACTGTAGACGCCCCAGTGGATAAACATTCCAAATTTGGCATCCCGATACCAATCTGGACAGACTTGATGGCTAAGAGAGTCCCAGGTTGGTTCAAAAGGACCTGACTGGACAACTTGATCAATCTCTTCAAGGCTTATCATTCTCTTCTCCTTTTTTCTTGTTACTACCTCTATTGTAACGAGAAACCCTCGTTTGTAAAGACAAACAAGGGGAATGTTTAAAATAGTAGACAAAGAGCTTGATCTAGGAGAATCAAGCTGATGATGAATAAAATGAACCTTCTAGCCCTTCACTGCTTGAGAAATAAAACGAGCGATGGCATCTGTCTCTCCTTGGTGGAGAGCCTTAACGATTTTGGACCCCACAATAACCCCATCTGAGACCTTGTTGAAACGGTGAACATCCTCCATGCTGGAAACTCCAAAACCTGTTAAAACAGGAATGGACGCTATTCCGTGTAATTGGGCCAAGTGGTGATCCAAATCATCTCGATAGCTACCAGCTTTCCCCGTCACCCCATTGACAGCAACGGCATAGATAAATCCTTCTGCATCATGGATCAATTTCTTCTGGCGCTCGATTCCTGTGGTTAGACTCACTAGCGGCACCAAAGCGATGTCTTTATCCACTAATAGAGGTTCTACCAGATCCGCATGCTCATGAGGAAGATCCGGAATAATCACTCCCTTGACCGCTGTTCCTTCTACATCTCTAAAGAAGTTTTCGAGCCCATATTGGAACAAGGGGTTGAAATAGGTCATGATGACCAAAGGAACACTTGTCTCCAGACGCTGGATCGTTTGCACCAGTTCCTCTGTCGTCGTCCCATGGGCTAAACTTCGTAGTCCCGCCTCTTCAATCACAGGACCATCTGCCACCGGATCCGAAAAAGGAATGCCAACCTCAATAGCTGAGACACCAAGCTCCTCCAAAAATTGGATGGTTTCCTGCAAACCTGCCAAGCCTTTTTCATGATCTCCTGCCATAATATAAGGAACAAAGATCCCTTGCTGCTGGTCTTTCAGCTTTTGTAAATGCTCTGTTAAGGTCTTTCCCATCTTACTCTCCTCTCTCTTGTTCAAGGCGGTCTTTGACTTGTACCACATCTTTATCCCCACGACCTGATAAGCAAACGATCATAGATTTTTCAGGCCCCATTTCCTTGGCCAATTTCACCGCATAGGCGATAGCGTGGCTCGATTCCAGGGCTGGAATGATTCCTTCTACTTTCGAAAGCAATTGAAAGGCTTCTAGGGCTTCTTTGTCTGTCACTGGCACATAGGTCGCCCGCTTGATGTCATGGAAATAAGAATGCTCTGGCCCAATCCCTGGGTAATCGAGACCTGCTGAAATCGAGAAAGCTTCTAAAATCTGTCCATGCGCATCCTGTAAAACATCCATCAAGGCACCGTGAAGGACTCCCGGACGCCCCTTGGTCAAGGTTGCTGCATGCTGGTCTGTATCTACTCCAAGTCCAGCAGCTTCCGCCCCATACATGGCGACAGACGCATCCTCAACAAAAGGATAAAAGAGCCCAATGGCATTCGATCCGCCTCCTACACAGGCTAGGACGGCATCTGGCAGCGCCCCGTCATTTTGCTCTGCAAATTGGCGTTTAGCTTCCCTCCCAATGACACTTTGAAAATCACGGACAATCTCTGGGAATGGATGAGGTCCTAGAGCAGATCCCATGATATAGTGGGTATCCTCCACATTTGCTACCCAGGCTCTAAGGGCAGCATTGACCGCATCCTTGAGAACCCGTGACCCATCTGTTACTGATTGAACCTTGGCGCCCAACAATTCCATCCGAAAGACATTGAGGGCTTGGCGTTTGACATCTTCTTCCCCCATGTAGATCGTACATTCCATATCAAATAAAGCAGCCGCCGTTGCCGTTGCAACACCGTGCTGTCCGGCCCCTGTTTCTGCGATGATCTTCTTTTTGCCCATCCGATGTGCCAATAAAACTTGTCCTAGGGCATTATTAATTTTATGAGCCCCTGTATGGTTGAGGTCTTCTCTTTTAAGAAAGATCTTGGCTCCACCGACGTACTTGGTAAGATTTTTAGCGTAATAGAGCGGTGTTTCCCGACCGACATATTGTTTCAGAAGCTGATCCAATTCGGCTTGAAAAGAAGGATCTTTTTGACTTTCTCTGTAGGCTTCTTCTAATTCTAAAACTGCTGTCATCAAGGTTTCAGGGACAAATCGTCCCCCGAACCGCCCGTAAAATCCGTTTTTATCTGGTTGTTTATATGCCATGCTTGACCCTTTCTATAAATCGTTTTATCTTTTCTTGATCTTTTATTCCATTTGTCTCGACCCCACTGGATACATCCACCGCATAAGGATGAAAGAAGCGAATAGCATCTGCTACATTATCTACCGTCAAGCCTCCTGCAATAAAGAAGGGCTTTGTAACGTTTTGACTTTCGAGTTCTTGCCAGTTAAAAGTCTCTCCACTTCCTGCTACAGGAGCATCAAAGAGCAGATAATCGGCACTGGTCTCCGGAAGAGCTGCATCTTTCCCCACTTGAACAGCGCGAATCGTTTGTTGGGGAAACTCTTGCAAGATGGCATCATCCATCGATCCATGCACTTGTATCAGGTCCAAGCCCACAACTTGGCAAGCTTGCTCCACTTCTTCTCTTTGTGGTGATACAAAAACACCGACTTTTTGAACCCCCTTTGGAATCCCTGTAGCCAACTCCCGGGCTTGCTCCAGCGTCACTTGCCGTTTGCTTGGTGCAAAGACAAAACCAATGTAGTCTGCACCAGCTTCAACAGCTGTCTGGACAGCTTCTGGAGTGGACAGTCCGCAAATTTTAACCTTTGTCAATCTGCAACTCCTTTACTTTTTCAGCCACATTGTCTGCCTTCATGAGGGCTGTCCCAACGAGAATACCATTAAAATAAGGAGCCAGCATACGCGCGTCTGCTGCTGTGAAAATAGCAGACTCAGAGATGTAGACCGGTTCTTGTTCAAAATTGGTCGCTAATTCAAGGCTAGTATGGAGATCTGTCTCAAAGGTCACCAAGTTGCGATTATTGACCCCTATGATCTGAGCCCCAATCCGGTGAGCAACCTCTAGTTCTGTCAGATTATGGGTCTCCACCAAGACCTCCAGGCCAAGATGGGTCGCAAACTCATAGAGTTCTTTCAGACGAGCCTCTGATAAGGCTGCAACAATCAACAAGATCACGGTCGCCCCTGCATTTCGCGCCCGAATCACTTGTTTTTCATCCACAATAAAATCTTTATTGAGGGTGGGGATACGCACCTGACTAGATATTTCCCGGAGATACTCGATACTGCCCTTGAAAAACACTTCATCGGTCAAGACAGAAATCATCACGGCCCCATTTTCTTCGTAAGTCTTAGCCTGCGCGACGATATCCACATCGACATGAATATCTCCCAGACTCGGGCTAGCCTTTTTCACTTCCGCAATGACCTGAAGCTTTTCTGGATGACTCTTTAGGTAATCATACAAGCGGTAGGTCTCGCGCAAAGGTTGGAGCTCCTCTTCCTTCATCGCAGCCACTTCACGCGCCTTTTCCTTTAGAATCTTTGGCAAGAATTCTTGACTCATTTTTGATACTCCTGTAATAATCTCAATTTCTCAAGGGCAGCCCCACTGGCAATCACTTCACGTGCCAAGGCAATCCCCTCCTTGATAGAATCTACTTTGCCGTTGGCATAAAAACCAAGGCCAGCATTCAAGACAGTCACCTCTAAGAAGGGACTCGCTTCATTCTTCAAGACACTGAGCAAAATTTCCGCATTGCGTTTGGCGTCTCCACCTCGTACTTGATCAATTTCGATGCGCTCCATTCCAATATCTTCTGGTTGAAAGCTGGATAAGGTAACCTGTCCATCTTCCAGAACAGCGAGCTGGGTTTCCCCATCAAGGCCTGCCTCGTCCAAGCCTTGTGGGCCACTCACCACCACTGCGCGTTTTCGACCCAAATTCTTTAGAATCTCCGCCGTACTTTCCAGCATATCTGGACGACTGGTTCCCAATAGCTGGGTTTCTAGAGGAATCGGATTGATAAGAGGACCGGTTAAGTTCATCACTGTTGGAACCCCTAGCGCCAAGCGAGCGGGCATAATATAGCGCATGCCAGGATGCAGGTTTTTAGCAAATAGAAAGACAATCCCCGCCTTTTCAAACACTCGTCCCAAGTCTTCTGGACCCAAATCAAGGTTAATCCCTAGAGCTTCTAATACATCCGCAGAACCAGATTTAGAAGAGATCGAACGATTTCCGTGTTTCGCCATCTTGATGCCACCACCAGCAAGGACGAAGGCAGCTGTTGTTGAAATATTGAAACTATACGAACGATCGCCCCCCGTTCCACAATTGTCCATTGCTCCTTGAACTTCTGTAGGAATAGCGACTGCATAGGCCTGCATCACTTTTGCAATAGCTGTCCGCTCTTCAATAATTTCTCCCTTCATTTTGAGACCTAGAAGAAGGGCCGTCACCTGTGCTTCTGAAGCACGACCAGCAACGACTTCCTCCATGGCCGCTTCTAACTCTGCACCGCTAAGATCCATGCCTTCTGCTACTTTTGCAAGCACTTGTTTCATCTTCCGCTCCTTGACTAGTTTGACAAAATTTTCGATGGTCTTGAGCCCATCTGGCGTCCCGATACTTTCTGGATGGTATTGAAAACCATAAATCGGTAAGCTGCGGTGTTGAATTCCCATAATGGCTTGATCATCCGTCGTCCGAGAGGTAATGACAAAATCCTCTGGCATGTCTTCAATCGTCAGCGAATGGTAACGCATGACTGGGACTTCTTTTGCGACACCCGCGTATAGAGGAGAGGGAGCTTCTAGCTGTATCTGGCTTTGTTTGCCATGCATGACCTGTGGTGCCAATCCCAAGCGCCCTCCAAAAACTTCCGCAATCGCTTGATGTCCCAGGCAAATCCCCAAGATTGGTTTGACCCCTGCGAAATCTCGGATCATCTCCTCCATCTTGCCCGCATCCTTTGGCCAACCTGGACCTGGAGAAAAGACCAAGGCATCTGCTTCTTGGGCAACCTGGTACAAATCCGGATCATCATTTCGAAGCACCTGGACCTCATCAAATTTTCCGATATACTGTGCTAAATTGTAGGTAAATGAATCGTAATTATCGACTAATAAAATCATCCTTCTTCTCCAATCCTAGTCATTGATTTTGCCTTATTGACGGTTTCTTGGTATTCATTTTCAGCGATCGAATCATAAACAATTCCTGCTCCAGCCTGCACATAAGCCTTCTTATTTTTGAGGATCATGGTTCGAATCGCAATAGCAAAATCGAGATCCCCCGTCACAGAGAGATAGCCAATAGCACCCGCATAGACGCCTCGTTTTTCTTTTTCTGCTTCATAGATTCGCTTCATGGCTCGAATCTTGGGAGCACCCGAAACGGTCCCCGCTGGAAGAGTTGCCTTCAGAGCCTCAATGGAGGCTAGTCCAGGAAGCAATTGACCCTTGACCACACTCGTCAGGTGCATCACATAACGGAAGAACTCCACCTCCATATATTTGGTCACTTCAACCGACCCATTTTGGGCGATACGCCCAATATCGTTTCGCCCTAGATCCACCAACATCCGGTGTTCTGCGACTTCTTTTGGATCCCCTGCCAAATCAGCTGCCAATTGCCGATCAGCCTCTTCATCGATCCCTCTTGGACGCGTGCCAGCAATAGGATTGGTTGTCACCACTCGATCCTTGACCGACACCAGACTTTCTGGACTAGCACCGATAATTTGGTACTCCCCAAAATCATAAAAGTAGAGATAATTCGAAGGGTTGGTCACGCGCAAATTGCGGTAATAATCCAATGGTTTACCTGAAAAATCAGCTGAAAAACGTTGACTAAGCACGCATTGGAACATATCCCCTTTTCGAATATAGTCCCGCGCTAGGGCCACCATTTCCTCAAACTCTTTTTGCTCCAAATGATTGTGGAAATGAAGCGCATGCAGGTCCTTGTCCTGAAACTCTTCTTTTGCAGGTCTTGCCAATTGTGCTAATACTTGCTCCAAGCTCGACGTTTGCTCTGCTTCACTCCGTCCACTATAGAGGTTCTCTTCCACCACATAGACCTTTTCCTTTTTGTGATCAAAAATCACATAGCTCTCATATAAGAAAAAGTGAAGATCTGGTGTGCCGATCGTATCTTCAGGAATGGAACCAATGTTCTCATAGAGGCCAATCAAGTCATAGCCGACAAATCCAATCGCCCCACCGTTAAAAGGAAGCTCTTCAGAAGTTTTCGTTTTGACCGTGATGCGATTCAAAAAGTCCAAAGGATCCTCTTCAACAATTTGATCATTGTAATAGAGGACGCCATTTTCAAACTTGACTTCACTGACTGGCCGATAGGCTACAATTGAAAAACGCGCATTCTCTTTTTCACGAGGGATCGACTCCAAGATCATTTTATGGGGCGCATCCAAACGCATATAAGCCAAAATTGGACTCAACACATCAGCAGATAAAACTTTTTTCATATCAGAAACCTCTCTTCTAGAACTCTTTTATTCTAATAAATTCAACCGCACCTTGGCTTGCTAAGGCGATCACGGTTATCCCACGCTCTATTTCCGCTTTGGGATCAATGTGCACGCTTGCTAAGGCACATAGAAAAGCCCTCACACAAAAACTGTGTGAGGGCGTAGTGTCCGCGGTGCCACCTCTTTTATAGGGAAAAATAGCTGGTCTTTCCCTACATCTCTATCTCCTCTATCAAGGAGTTGCACGGTAAGGGGTGCCAACCGAATTCACATGGGTTAGAATTCATTGATAACAACAGTCCAATTTTCATCAGTCGCTATTGCTTGTTCACAATTCCCACAAGCTCCCTGAAAATAGCTGACTCATTACTTTTCTGTTGCTACCATTATAACCCTTTTTCTTAGAAAGTCAATAAAATTTTTAGTCTTTTTTTATACTTTTTTCTACACTTATTTAATAAAATCAGCTCAAAGAGCCCTAGCGGCCCGTCCTTTTTATCCCAACAATAGGATACTCAATAAAGCTAAAATTGCAGGACCACCTTGGGTCAAGATAATCTTTTTATTGGCTGTCATCGCACCGTAGGCCGCAGCTCCAATAATAAAAAGCACAAAAATTGTAACAACTTCACTATTTTTAGAAACAAACAATCCATACAAGAGAAACACACCAATCAAGGCATTGTATATCCCTTGATTCTTAAATAAAGAGGTCACAGATGGGCGAGCGAGTTCTTCTTTATCCATGTTGAAAACCCGACTTGTGGTATCAGATGTGGTTCTGATGCTCTCCAAATAAAAAATATATAAATGCTCCAGTGCAGCAAGACTTGCTAAAATAATCGTCAGTAATGACATCGTAGATTCTCCTTTTTATTCAACTGTTATTTGTTCAATGCCAGATACTAATTTGTCCAGCAGGTAAGAAAATTGCTCTTGTTCTTGAGCAGTCAAAATCCGACTCATCTGTTCTTTCACCGCTACATGATGGCGAGGGGGATGTTTGACCAAACGATTATAGGCCGTATCCGTCAAATGAATTAAGATTTCCCGCTGGTTCTTTGGATTTCGACTCCGATGGACAAATCCTTCCTTTTCTAATATTTTGAAATGCCGGGTTAAAGCCGCTGGATCAATCTGCAAGCGCTCCTGAACCGCGATCTGATTGCAAGGCGCTTGTTCTAACAAATCCTGCAAGATTTGGTAACGCGTTAAGCTAATCCCTAGGCGCTTTTCAAAGAGTTGCGTAGTTGATTGATCTGCCAAACGTAGTTGGTAGAGCAAATCATTTATTTCTGCCATATTCCTTCTCCGTATTATTTTTGATAAATCAATAATTGATAAGTCAATTATAAACTTTTTCTTTTATCCTGGCAAGGAAAAGAGCTTGTACTGTTTTTTCGCACAAAAAAAGCCGCCTGATTTGGCGACTCTTAGGGAGATTATTATGAAAAAGAAAAGTTTTAGGATTTTTCTAAACAAAGTTAGGAGGTCTTTGTTTATGGTTCTATTATAGCGGACATTTCTTAAAGAAAGCTTACGACTTTATTTCAAAATGAAAACAAATTCTTTACAGATTCTTTTCAACGTTTAAAATAGCTGGAATATCTAATAAACTTTCCATCTGATGATTACCTTCATAGTCAGACATCAAGAAATTGATACTCTGAATCCGGCTATTTCTTGCAAAGTCAATATCCAGGCTCCTATCCCCTATATAGTAGGTATTTTCTGGCTCCAACCTGTACTTATCCATCAGATACACGGCAGCTTCCGGGTCAGGCTTGCGAGCAAAACCACTTTGACTGGTCAAAATTTCTGTAAAAAAAGCTTCCAAACCCAAGTCCCGCAGGATGACAAAGGCATTCTCTCCCTTATGGGTATAGACAAACTGCTCGATCCCAGCATCCTTCCCCCAGGACAGGACATCACGCGCCCCCTCCATCAGAAGGACCTGGGCATTTTTCTCTGCTAGACTTTCTGCTCGGCGATGATTTAAGTCCGTCACATCCAGATGATACTCCTCCGCCACGGCTACTAAAAGATCTTGAACCGAATGCTTCAAGATGTAATCTTTAATGCTCGCTCGGTCAAACGGAAGCTGATAAGTTGCATAGGTCTCCTCAAGACCTGCTAAAATAGCATCATAGGAATCCAGCAAGGTCCCATCCAAATCCCAAATAAAGGCTCGTTTTGTCATTTTTTCTCTCCTACTTTTCGTCTATATAGCTGACTCAAAAATAGCCAACGAAAGCCATTGTCGAGCAAGGTCCCAGTCCAGACCCCTGGAAGGCCAAAGCCAAGGGTTACTCCAAGCAGATAACCGGCTCCAATTCGAATGACCCACATGCCAATCGTCGTTGCATAAAATGGAAGTTTCCCATTTCCCAAGCCTTGCCAAACGGCTGTATAGATGACCGTTCCTGCTGTAAACGGCGTTCCCAACAAAGAAAAGAGTACAACCGATAAACTAGCTTCTACTGCTTTTGTATCTTGTGTGTAGAGATGGGTCAGAAGGGTGCCACCGAAAAAGATTCCCAAGGCAATGGGTAACATGAACACGAAGGACAAGCAGTAAGACTGCTTTCGAAGGCGATCAATCTGCTCAAGATCACCTTCACCCAGGCTCCGTGCTACGAGCATAACCGTCGCTGTGGCCACCCCAAATACAGGCATATAATTAAACTGGGTCAGGGTCTCTCCAATAGCATTTCCTGCGACTGCCTCGGTCCCAAAAGCAACCACGATCGCAATGATCACCACATCTCCAGCTCGCATCATCAGCCGCTCCCCGGCAGCTGGAAGCGCTAAGTT
Organism: Streptococcus parasanguinis; assembly: GCF_016648925.1. GTDB lineage: Bacteria > Bacillota > Bacilli > Lactobacillales > Streptococcaceae > Streptococcus. Next base: position 33,707 of record NZ_JACLQX010000010.1, read on the forward strand.
CAAGAGCTTACGATCCAATCCCCAACCAAGGGGGGCAAAAGGTAGCTGGACCTTTTGCCACAAGAGGATGACCCCCACCAGACGGGCCAGCACTGTCCCCAAAGCCGCGCCGACAATGCCCCAGCCAAAAAGGAAAATGGCCACAGAGGAGAACAGAGCGTTTAATAGATTGGTCAACAGGCTCACATACATAGGAATACGTGGATTGTTGGCCACCCGAACCAAGGAGCCCAAGGTCGTCATCAATCCTAAGAGAACTATGGTCCCGCCAACCAAGGAAAGGTAAATCCCCCCACTTTCGGCTACTGCAGCTTCAGTCCCCAACAGCGAAATCATCTGGCGTCCAAATAACAGCGAAGCCCCTCCTAAGAGAGCACTCAACAACAAGGTCACCTTCAGTGACTCTGTCGCATGGTAGGCAATATTGTCTTGATTTTTTTCACCCAAGCTTTTGGACATAACACTGGCAACTGCCGCACCCAGTGCCAAAAAGATGGCTTGATAAATGGTGATGATATTCCCTGCGACGGAAACACCTGAAATGGCAATCAAGCCCAGGTAAGCCACTAAATAAGAGTCCACCATGCCCATCAGCATTTGTAAGAAATTTTCACCCATGGCAGGAAGGGCGATGTTTAAGATTTTTTTGTATGAATTCATGAGTATATAAAAGAGCCAAACGGCTCTTTTGATCTTTCTAATACAGAGAATTAAAGTCCCAAGTAGTCTTCTACGGCTGCTTGCATGTCTTTGGCTGCCACGCTTGTACGATGGCGAACTGGTGCAGTTTCAAGGCCGTCTACAGCCGGTGGCACAGGAACACCTGAGAGTGTGTGTAATTTAGCCAAGGCTTCGAAATCGCCTAGACCTGTCTCGCCCGTCACCGCTTCTACTGCCACAACTGGGAATTTATAAGGACTTGCTGTAGAGGCAATGACTGTTTTAGCAGTATCCCCTGTTTGGCTCCGGTATTTTTGATAAACGGCTGATGCTACGGCTGTATGAGGGTCTTCGATGTAATCAGACGCTTCATAGACCCGCTTGATCTCTGCAGCAGTTTCTGCTTCATCTGCGTATGCAGCCGCAAACAAATCTAAGATGTCTGCATCAAAGTTGGACAACTGGTACTGACCTGTTGCAACGAGGCTTTCCATCAACTCTTTGGTCTTTGTGGCATCATTGCCTACCAAGTGGAAAATCAAGCGTTCCAAGTTTGAAGAGACCAGGATATCCATTGATGGGCTGGTGGTCACCTTGAACTCACGTTTCTTATCATAGACATGTGTTTTGAAGAAGTCTGTCAAGACATTGTTTTCATTTGACGCACAGATCAATTTTCCAACTGGAAGACCGATTTGTTTGGCATAGAAAGCTGCCAAGATATTTCCAAAGTTTCCTGTTGGAACAGTGAAATTGACTTTTTCTCCCGCTGTGATTTGGCCTGTCTTGACCAATTGCGCATAGGCGTATACGTAATAGACAACCTGAGGCACCAAACGGCCAATGTTCATAGAGTTGGCTGATGAGAATTGCATCTTGTTGGCTGCTAATTTTTCACGGAGCGCCACATCATTGAACATGTGTTTGACATTGGTTTGGGCATCGTCAAAGTTTCCATCGATCGCAATGACATGGGTATTGTCCCCAGTTTGAGTCGTCATTTGCAATTCTTGCACCTTGCTGACACCATCTTTTGGATAAAAGACAATGATCTCTGTTCCTGGGACGTCAGCAAAACCTGCCATAGCAGCTTTTCCTGTATCTCCAGAAGTCGCCGTCAAGATGACAATTTTATTTTCCAAGCCGTGCTTTTTAGCTGCTGTTGTCATAAAGTAAGGCAAGATCGACAAAGCCATGTCTTTAAAGGCAATGGTGGAACCGTGGAAGAGTTCCAAGTTGTATTGACCATCGAGTTTGACAAGCGGAGCAATAGCTGGGGTATCAAACTTGCTGTCATAAGCATGAGAAATACAGTAGTCCAACTCTTCTGCTGTAAAGTCGTCCAAAAAGGCTGACAAAACAAGCTTGGCCACTTCTTGGTAAGAAGCGTCTTTGAGGGTATCAAAATCCAGCTCTACTTGAGGATAAGAGACTGGAGTAAACAAACCGCCATCTGTCGCCAATCCTTGAAGGATGGCTTGACTAGCTGTTACAGTATTATTTTCATCTCGTGTTGATTGATAAACTAATGTCATGACTGTTTCATTCCTTTACTAGTAGTCTTCTCATTATATCATAAATGTCAGAAAATTTAACGGCTTTTCACCAAATCTTGGCAAAGGTCGGCAAACAGAAGCTAGATAAAAGAGAGCAGGCGCAACGACTTTGCTCCTACTCCCATGCGAATCTGTTTTTCAGGTGTCTGCAAGACTTGATCAAGCTAATCCCAACTCTGCTAAAACAGATGGGAAGTCTTTCTTCAATTTTTCAAGAGCTACCGTTACTTCTTGACGAGTTTGGTTGTTTTTCACAGTAACTTGACCGCTCTCAACTTCACTACTTCCTAAGGTAATCAAGGCTTTGGCCGCAAAGACATCTGCTGACTTAAATTGTGCCTTGAGCTTGCGTCCAAGGTAATCACGTTCTGCCTTGAAGCCTTGGATTCGAAGGGCTTGAACCAAGCTAAGCGCTGCTTCATTGACCTCATCTCCTAGGACAGCGATATAGGCATCTAGGCCTGTTTCGATCGGTAATTCAATGCCTTTCTTTTCAAGAACGAGAAGGATCCGTTCCACACCGATACCAAATCCAAAACCAGCTGTCGCAGGGCCACCGAAGTATTCAACCAAACCATCATAGCGACCACCCGCACAGACTGTCAATTCATTGCCTTCAATTTCTGTAATGAACTCAAAAATCGTGTGGTTGTAGTAATCCAAGCCACGCACCATATTGGTATCGATGACATAGGCTACACCTAAGTCTTCTAACATCCGACGAACCGCATCAAAATGCGCTTGGCTTTCTTCATCAAGATAGTCTAGGATGGAAGGAGCCTGTTCAACCGCGGCCTTGTCTTCTTTTTCTTTTGAATCCAAGACACGAAGCGGATTTTCTTCTAAGCGACGTTGGCTGTCCTTAGACAATTGATCCTTCATTGGCAAGAGGTAATCAATCAAGGCTTGACGATAAGCCTGACGACTAGCAGGGCTTCCCAAGGTGTTCAAGTGCAAGGTCACATTATCAATCCCTAGTTCTTTCAGGAATTGCGCTGCCATGGCAATGGTTTCGACATCCGTTGCAGGATTGCTCGATCCAAAGCATTCTACCCCAATTTGGTGGAATTGACGCAAACGACCTGCTTGAGGACGTTCATAGCGGAACATTGGGCCTATGTAATAGAACTTACTTGGTTTTTGTACCTCAGGCGCAAAGAGTTTATTTTCTACATAGGAGCGGACAACAGGAGCTGTTCCTTCTGGACGAAGCGTGATATGACGGTCTCCCTTGTCATAGAAGTCATACATTTCTTTGGTAACGATATCCGTCGTATCCCCTACTGAACGGCTGATGACTTCATAATGTTCGAAGATCGGTGTGCGGATTTCATCATAATTGTATCGCGCAAAGACCTTGCGTGCAAAGCCTTCTACATATTGCCATTTCGCTGAATCGCCAGGAAGGATATCCTGGGTCCCTTTTGGTTTTTGTAATTTCATAGCCTTCATCCTTTGTCTTACTTTTGCCTCTATTTTACCACAAATTCGAAGAGAAATGGAGGCTGGACCGAATTTCCTTCGTTCAACACGTTCAAAACCTCTTTCTCTTCTTGCCTTATCAGCCGAATTATGAGAAAATGGAAGCCATACTACACTGAAAGGATCTTGCGATGAGAGAGGATATCAAAATCAATGACCGCGCCCTGGCCCTAGAGAAGTCATTAATCGAAAAATTGGAGCTTGTATTTGATACCGATGTTGAGTTAGATGTTTATAATCTTGGACTGATCTACGAGATCCATCTAGATGAATCCGGTACTTGCAAGGTGGTTATGACCTTTACTGATACGGCTTGTAGCTGTGCTGAGAGCCTTCCGATCGAAATCGTTTCGCGCCTCAAGGAAATCGATGGGATCGAAGATGTCAAGGTTGAAGTGACTTGGTCACCCGCTTGGAAAATTACACGAATCAGCCGATACGGGCGCATCGCCCTTGGTCTTCCACCACGATAACAATCATTACCATTTAATAAACGCAGTCAACTAATAAAGGAAGGCCTCTTTGGAAATCGATCCATAATAAAAAAACGAGGAACAAACTCTGCCATCAGAGTTTGTTCCTCGTTTTTTATAATGTTTAAATCCATTCAAACTTTTTCACTACCAGAATGGACTAAGCCTCATCAGCTTTTGGTTCAGGAAGGATTTGGTACAACACGATTCCTAGAATGGTTGAAGTTGCCACACCTGTAATTTGAAGACCACCAAGGTCAATCATCAAACCACCGATCCCTGATACCAAAATAACACTTGCAATCAAGAGATTCTTTTTATTATCAAAATCAATCTTATGTTCAACTAAAATTTTCAAACCGCTAGCAGCGATAACCCCAAAGAGGGCAATAGACAAACCTCCCAATACAGGAGTTGGAATAGAGTGCAAGAGTGCTGATAGCTTCCCAATAAAGCTCATGACAACCGCAATCACTGCTGCGCCTGAAATAACGTAAACTGAGTAGACCTTACTAAGGGCCATCACCCCAATGTTTTCCCCATAAGAAGTTACTGGAGGAGCTCCAAAGAATCCAGCAATAATCTGTGCCAAGCCATCACCAGTAAGCGTATGATCAAGCCCTGGATCCTTGAAGTAATCACGCTCAGTCAAACTGTTTAAAACCATGAGGTGGCCAAAATGTTCCGTCATGGTCACAAAGGCAATCGGAGCCATGGTCAAAATCGCACTTGGATAGAGCTTAAAGCTATAATCCACAAATGGAATGTCAAAGTTTGGGACTTGAATCCAATGCGCCGCACTTACCTCTGAGAAATTGACAAAACTATGTCCTGTCAGCAAACCAAGAGCCAATGAGAAAATATAGCCCACAATTAATCCAAGTAAAATTGGGACGACACCGACAATCTTCTTGCCATACATGTTAAAGAGGATAACCGCAAAGAGGGTCACCATCGAAATCAATAGAGCATAACCACTATAGCTTTTATTTAAGGTTGTCGCATCAGTGACTGCATTCGCCGCAAGACTCAAACCAATTACCATGATAATGGGACCAACCACGATTGGTGGAAGGACCTTATTAATCCAATCTTTACCCGCATGCTTAACAATCAGAGCTACAAACAAGTAGACCAAGCCACCCGCCATAGCACCTTGCGCAACTGCTGCGATTCCATCTGACTTCATCAGCATCTGCATAGCAGCAATATAAGCAAAACTAGACCCCATATAAGCAGGAATCTTATACTTGGTCACGGTTAAGTGAGCCAAGGTCCCCAAACCAGATGAGAACAAAGCAATGGCAGGATCAATCCCAACCAAAATCGGCACCAGCACTGTCGCCCCAAACATGGCAAACAAATGCTGGAAAGATAAACCAACCAATAAACCAGGTTTTGGCATATCATTCACATCATATTTAACGTCATTCACGATCGTAAAAACCTCCTAAAATTAAGATGCGACAAGCTATGGCTGAACAAAAACGTCTACCTTCGATGACCAAATCGTAAGGATGGACTCCCTGCTTCCATCATCGACGATTTCTCTTTTTCATCAAACCACTTTTCAACTATACAAAAAAATCCCCCACAACAAGGAGATACACAAAATATAGGCTGGTCTTCCCAGGCCTTTCATTTCCATAGCTCCTTGCCTGCCTCTCTGGACAGTATTAAAGGATTGATTCGATTAGTCACAATTATAGCAAATTATAGACGGATTTACAAGAAAAATAACAGATAATACACTCAAATCCCCCAAAAAGTAATATTCATACGCTTCAGCGACAGGGTTAAAAATAGCGACTTTGAGGCAAAAAAGAGGCTGGGACAAAAGTCCTAGCCTCTCAATTATTTTTGGATTGTCGAGCAAGACGCAGTGGTTGAGTGGGCTCTACTACGCTGATTCCATCAGCTTTTACAGCCCTACTCAATTGTGCGGAGGTGGGACGGCGAAATCGAATTCTAACGAATTACCGATTTCTGTCCCACTCTCTCTTTTGACAAAGTCGTCCTTGTAATTACTGTTTACCAGACTGTTCCATATTCCAGAAGTCGGTTACAGCACCACGTGATGCTGAAGACACGATATGAGCGTATTTACCCAAAACCCCACGGCTATACAGCGGTGGCAAGGTTGTTTCAGCTTTACGTTTCGCTAACTCTTCGTCTGAAACGTGCATGGTGATTTCTTTGGTATCTTGGTCAACCGTTACCATGTCCCCTGTGTGGAGGTAGGCGATTGGTCCACCGACCTGAGCTTCAGGCGCAATGTGACCGACAACGAGACCATAAGTACCACCTGAGAAGCGGCCGTCTGTCAAGAGGGCCACCTTGTCTCCTTGGCCTTTCCCAACGATCATAGATGACAAGGACAGCATTTCCGGCATACCAGGACCACCCTTAGGACCTACGAAACGAACAACAACAACGTCGCCATCCACGATCTCGTCTGAAAGAACGGCTTCAATGGCAGCTTCTTCAGAGTCAAAGACCTTAGCAGGGCCCGTGATGTTGCGGACCTTCACACCTGATACTTTGGCAACTGCTCCTTCAGGAGCCAAGTTCCCTTTCAAGATGATCAATGGACCATCCGCACGTTTCGGATTTTCAAGTGGCATGATGACTTTTTGACCCGGTGTCAAATCAGCGAAGGCTTCCAAGTTCTCAGCTACTGTTTTACCAGTACATGTGATGCGATCTCCATGAAGGAACCCATTCTTAAGAAGATATTTCATGACGGCAGGCACACCACCGACATTGTAAAGGTCTTGGAAGACGTATTTTCCTGAAGGTTTCAAGTCCGCCAAATGAGGCACGCGCTCTTGGAAATCGTTGAAGTCTTCAAGCGTCAAATCCACATTGGCCGCATGAGCAATAGCGAGCAAGTGAAGAGTGGCATTGGTAGAACCACCAAGCGCCATGGTCACGGTAATCGCATCTTCAAAGGCTTCACGGGTCAAGATGTCCGATGGCTTGAGTCCCATTTCCAGCATCTTGACAACAGCACGACCTGCTTCTTCGATATCGGCCTTCTTATCCGCTGATTCAGCAGGGTGAGAAGAGGAACCTGGCAAGCTCATCCCAAGGACCTCGATCGCTGTCGCCATGGTGTTGGCCGTATACATCCCACCACAGCCACCAGGGCCAGGGCAGGCGTTACATTCCAGTTGCTTCACTTCTTCAGCCGTCATATCACCGTGATTCCATTTCCCAATTCCTTCGAAAACCGAAACCAGGTCGATATCTTTTCCATCAAGATTCCCTGGGGCAATGGTACCACCATAGGCAAAGATCGCAGGGATATCCATATTGGCAATGGCGATCATAGAACCAGGCATGTTCTTATCACAGCCCCCGATAGCTACAAAAGCATCGACGTTGTGACCGCCCATAGCCGCTTCGATAGAGTCCGCGATGATATCACGTGACGTTAGGGAGAAGCGCATCCCTGGTGTCCCCATAGCGATCCCGTCCGCAACCGTAATGGTGCCAAATTGGACCGGCCAAGCACCTGCATCTTTCACACCTTCTTTGGCCAATTTTCCAAAATCATGAAGGTGGATGTTACAAGGGGTATTTTCCGCCCATGTCGAAATCACTCCGACAATCGGTTTTTCAAAGCTTTCATCGGTCATTCCCGTCGCGCGAAGCATGGCACGGTTGGGAGATTTTACCATGCTATCGTAGACACTACTACGATGGCGTTTGTCTAATTCTGTCATGTCATTCCTCTCGTTACATTTTTTACCATTATAGCATAAAAGAGGCCACAAAGATAGGCAAGGACTTTGAAGAGACAGACGACAGAAAAGTTTCTTTCAAAAATTTCAATTTTTTTGTCAAGTAACTTTACTTTACAAAAAAGTTTTGTTATACTGTTACAGTTGATGAAAATCAAACCTAATTGAATTTATATCTTAAAAGGAGAAAAACGAAATGGCAGTACCTGCACGTCGCACATCAAAAGCGAAGAAAAACAAACGTCGTACGCACTACAAAGTAACAGCTCCATCTGTAAACTTTGACGAAGCAACTGGAGATTACTCACGTTCACACCGTGTATCACTTAAAGGATACTACAAAGGACGTAAGATCGCTAAAGCTGCATCAGCTGAATAATAGAAGGGAGATACCATGCGCGTAAATATTACACTTGAACACAAAGAATCTGGTGAACGCTTGTACCTTACTTCTAAAAACAAACGTAACACTCCAGACCGTCTTCAATTGAAGAAATACTCACCAAAACTTCGCAAACACGTTGTGTTTACAGAAGTTAAATAATTGAGTTTAAAAAGTCGTTGAAAATCAATTTCAACGACTTTTTTCTTTTTGCCAAATGCAGTACATTTCAGTTCAATCACTACCTTTTTTGGATAAATTTCAATGACTATACTAGCTACATTATAGAAAGAACATGGAAACTTATGACTTTCCGAAAATAAATCTTTCCCTGAAAATTTTGAATTTAAAGTGATGAACAAGCAAAAACAACCGGAAAAGAAACAGTTCACGACTGCTTCTTCTCTGGTTGTTTTTTCATACTAACGATTTTTCCGACTTAATTGATATGAGTATACCATAGGGATAAACACAATGGCGAGGATGACCAGCACCAAAACATAAGAAAGTGCGAATTGAAGTCCTGCTTCAAGTAGAAGGATCAACCCTCCGAGGACCCACAATTTCCCTGCCAAGCGATGAGTTTTGTGCCAGTTATCTTCACTCTGCAAGGTCCAAGGCAGACGGATTCCAACCGTGTGATTCACTTTTAGCTTAGGCATGTAATTGCCCATGATTACAAAGATGAGCCCTAGCAGAACCGAAACAAAAACTGATGGATTGGTAGTAGATCCTAGCGCCTTGCTATAGATGAGATAGGAGGTACTTAAGGAAACGATTGGGGTCAACCAGTAAATCGCTCTGATCATTTTTTCATTCATAGCGCTATTCTTAGAATCGCGACCGATCATAAAGATCATAAACAGATGCACCATGAGATCGAAAATAGGAAGACCAAACACAACCAGGGGTTTCGATTGGAAGTTATTGGCCTGGCCGGCAAAATTGAAATGAATCGGGATTTGGTTAGGCAATTGTGGCCAAATTATCAACCCCCAAAGCATGGGTAAAAGGATCACCATAGAAGTTAATAGCAATAGTTTTTTATTCGTTTTCATCAGTAGAGTCTCCTTTCAAATCAACGAGCCAGACCATTAAATCCTCCAAGACAGAAGTATTGAGTTCATAGTAGATAAAATTCTTCTCTTTTTCCTCTCGAATTAAATCTGCCTGCTTGAGGAGGCTTAAATGATGGGAAATGGTCGCTCCTGCTACATCAAAGTGGCCAGCGATATCACCAGCAGATAATTTCCCCGCCTTTAGCAGTTCTAAGATACTTCTTCTTATCGGATTCGATAAAGCTTTAAATGTTTGCGCAAAATTCATTCTCTATCTCCTCTAATCTATTTAGAAATCTTTCTAAATAGATTCTAGTACTTTCGGATGGGTTTGTCAACTCTATTTAGAAAAAAATCTAAATAGCTTCTGTTGTAAAAAAATATCAGACCTAAGACCGATTCTTATAAACAGCGTCTTTTCTTAAGTTTTCTTTAAGAAATCAGCCTTATAATAAAACCATCAAATGAAGACCTCCTAACTTTGTTTGATAGAAAATCCTAAACTTTTTCATAATAATCTCCCTATAAGAGTCACCAAAACCGGTGGCTTTTTCTCTACGTACCTTTACGAGCATCAGCGAGTTTAGGTACGTTGATGCAGTTTGAGTGAAGCGAAAACTACGTTCCTTATTCCCTTAGTGAACGGTAGTGAGCTTAGGTACGTTGACGCAGTTCGAACGACAGTGAGAACTACGGTCCTTAATACGTTAGCGAACTTAAGTACATGGATGCCTTGCGGAACTACTTTTTACAGGACAACAAAATAACCTCCACGAGAGCTCTGATTTTCGATCATGACTCTTGGGAGGTTTTTTCATCTTTTATCTTTTTGACATTACATATCTTTGTGGATACGATAAGTATTGTAAGCAGTGACTACATTAGCAACGGCGCTGACCCTTGAACTACGTGCGATATCAGCTTGTAGGGCATTGGCTTCTTCTTGCAGATTGACTTGCGTTTCTTGGAATTGTTGCATTTCAAGCAGATTGTAGGCTTCTGGCAAGGTAGAGGCACGTCCTTCTGCAATTAAGTTATACAGTCGGAAGAGATCGTGGTAATTGTAAAATTTTTGCGGGAAACCTTGCATCCCTTGTTGGTAGGCTGGTTGGCTGATTTCCTGGTTATAAAGGGCCTGGGCATTGGCAAGAGCTTGCTTGGCTGGGGCTACAAATACAAAATATTTGATCGCAATCAACCCACCCATCAATCCGAGCATCAGTAGAAAACCGTGCATGAGGTGACTTTGTTCTAAGAGAAAAATCGTAAAGGCGAAAAGAAGATTGAGGGCCAGTGTGACCGTGATTGGCCCATTGAGTCTCTTCGCTGCTTTATTTAATCGGTTTTGTTGCCGTTGAACTTCATCCCAAGCAACTGCTGCAGGGGCCGTTAGCACGCGCTTTTCATCTAATAGTTGTAAAATTTCTTGTGTCGTCATTGTAAATCTCCTTTTGTTATAAGCTTATCTTCTAGAATTGACCTTATTTTATCAAAAATCCCTCCCTAAAAAAGGGCCATGTAAACTATAGTTTCATTTTTCTTAAAAATCGAAGAATTTCTAGTTTTTTTGTCAAAAATTAAACTCTGAGTTTAATTCCAGCCTTTTTTGAGGTATACTAATGGTATGATAATTGAAAGGAAGTTCCCCTATGTCCTCATCTTCGCCATTTGGTCCAACATTCCGTAAAATTCGTGAAGCACGCGGTCTTTCTCTAAAAGAAGTCGCTGCAGATATTGTCTCTCCTCAGTTCCTCAGCCAATTTGAGCGTTCTCAAAAAGGAGTGACCATCGAGACCTTCTCTCGCCTCTTGCTGTCTATGGGGGTGGATTGGGACACCTTTTTGTCCCATTATCCTGGCTTAACTATTCAAAATTTCAGCCCCATTTTGATGAAACATATCAATCAAGAAAACATGGATTTTCTGTCCATTATTGAGCGCTTAAAGCACGAAAAATCACCTGTTGCCGAGGAGAACAAAGAGCTCTGGCAACTCTATTTGCGTTCGCTTGAAATCAATGTCAATAACGCGATGGGAAAAGAAATCCACCTGGAGGACGCACCTGTCTCGATTCAACGAATCGCTCAAGAAGTGCCGTTTGCCTATCAAAATGAAATTGAGCAAGACTTCACCATTGCCCTTTTATCTGTCTTGCCCTATGAAGTCGTCGCTAAGATTCGAAAGGAATCCTTGGAACTTTTTGAAAGCAGTTATTCTGCCTACTCTGCCAATGCGTTGGCCTCTTTGCTGTTAAATCTGGCCAACTATCTTATTAAAAAAGAACTCTACCTAGAAGCTCTGAATTTTCTTCAATCAATTAACCAGCTTCGCAAGCGCAAACCGATTTTAAACACCAGTATTTCCATGCAGTTAGAATTTATGCAGGTCTATGCCCTCCTTGGCTTAAATGACAAAGAAGGGATCTACCGTGCCAAGCAGGTCCTAAAAGCCCTGGAAGGCTTGATTGCACTTGAAAATTTCGGAAGCCCGCTTGTTCAAATCAAGACAAAATTCATGTTACGGGTCAACGAACTCAACAAAACCGGCATTGATTTCTTCAGTGAATAAAGACGTCTCAGACTTTAGACCGATTCTTTCAATCAGCGCCTTTTCTTAAGTTTTCTTTAAGCAAACCGCCTTATAATAAAACCATCAAATAAAGACCTCCTAACTTTGTTTGATAGAAAATCCTAAACTTTTTCATAATAATCTCCCTATAAGAGCCACCAAAACCGGTGGCTTTTTCTACGTACCTTAGTGAGTCAAGTCCAATAGGGGCGTAGACGAACTTAGGTACGTTGATGCAGTTTGAGCGAAGCGAAAACTACGTTCCTTATTCCTTTAGCGAACGTTAGCGAGCTTAGGTACGTTGATGCAGTTCGAATGACAGTGAGAACTACGTTCCTTACCCTTCATTTGCACTAATACTCCAATTTATGCTCCATCTATGTTATAATGAAGAGAATTTTTGTCTGAGGAGGATTTATGAAAAAAACACATTCTATGCTATTCATCCCGGGCATCATTATGCTTGGGATTGTTTTACGAACACCATTTACTACGCTTCCGACGGTCTTGTCTGACATCGCAGCTGGTTTGGAGGTGGATGTGAGCTCTCTGGGACTATTGACTAGCTTGCCACTTCTCACCTTTGCCATTTTCTCACCTTTTGCGATTCAATTTGCTAAAAAGTTGGGGATTGAGCGCCTCTTTTTCCTAGTTTTGATCGCGATTACGATCGGATCTGCCATTCGGATTATCAACCTCCCCTTCCTCTATCTGGGAACCATCTTGATTGGAGCTGGCATCGCCTTTCTCAATGTGCTACTTCCAAGCCTCATTCAGGCGAACAGACCCCGTCAACTAGGCATTCTGACCACTTTGTACATCACTTCTATGGGGATGTCCACAGCGATCGCCTCTTCTTTGGCCGTTCCGATCACCAAAGCCACTTCTTGGCAAGGTTTGGTCAACATCTTGACAGCCTTGTGTGCTCTTGCTTTGGTCATCTGGATTCCTAACCTTCGCTACAACCACCATCTAAAAAAGACGGCCACTACAGAATCTAGTAGCAAGTGGTATACCAATAAATATGTCTGGGCTATCATGATTTTCGGAGGCTTGCAGTCACTGCTTTTCTACACAAGTATGACCTGGCTTCCGACCATGGCTGTTCAAGCTGGCCTTTCAAAGGTTGAATCTGGACTACTGGCCTCCGTGTTCACCCTGATCAGTCTCCCATTCTCCTTGACGATCCCAAGTTTAACGACACGATTATCCGATCGCAATCGACGCTTGATGCTTGCGATTGTTGTCGGAGCAGGGATTCTGGGGGTAGCCATGCTCTTAATCCCGACCAGCAACTTCTTCTACTGGTTGGTATTAAATGCCCTAATTGGCAGTTCTGTTAGTTCGCTCTTCCCTTACCTCATGGTCGCTTTCTCCATGAAATCCAGCACACCTGAAAAAACAGCTCAACTTTCTGGTCTTGCCCAAACAGGAGGCTACGTCTTTGCAGCCTTTGGTCCCATCCTCTTCGGCTACAGCAAATCTCTCTTCCACTCTTGGACACCTGCCATTCTTATGCTCCTGATCTTAACCATTATCATGGCCATTGCCCTTTATCAGGTGGAAAAAGTCGATCATATTTTATAATCATCGTCTGGCTGGAAGATTCATCTTCCGGCCTTTTTTGTGCATACAAAAAAAGAACTAGGCACTTGTCCTAGTTCAAAGTTTTATTATCCGTTAAATGAGATATGTACGTGGTCGTTGTGGTTTGCTGTATCTCCACCACGGTCCGGCATTTGGTTCCATGTATTAGCTGGTCCGTAAATGTTATTTACTGGCATGTAGAATTGTTGTTTCCAGATAATATATGAGATACCTGCACGGTCCATGTTATCAATCGCATACTGTGCAACTTGATCTCCAAGCTCTGAATTTGTTGGAACCATCACGTCCACTGCAAGTCCTTTACCATGGTCTTCTGGATCCCCTTCACGGTAACCACCGATGTTTGTGATACCGAATTTCGCTGCAATTTCTTGACGGAAAGCTTCCGCTTGCGGTTGAAGATTTGGATCAGTTGGAATAGCATTACCAGTTGTTGGAGTTGATGCTACTGGTTGCACTTCAGGTGCTGCAGCAGTTTCTACTGCTGCTGGTTGTGCTGGAGCTTCTTCTGCTACTGGAGCAGATTGAGGAGCAGCTGGAGCTTCAGGAGTTGCTGGAGCTTCAGGAGCAGCAGCTGGGGCTGCTTCTTGATTTTGTACTTCAACATTGACAGCTGGAGCACCGTAGTTTGGTGTTTCTGGAACAGCTGGTTGTGCTGGTGTTTCTGCTGCTGGTACTTCAACTACAGGAGCTTCCGCTGGGGCTTCTTGAGTTTCCGCTGCTGGAGCTACTGGAACAGCTTTGTTATCTTCGTTTACTGGTTTAGACAAATCGTTGACAGCGACTGTTTGGTCATCAACTGTCACTTGGTTTGTTGTCAAGTCAGCACTTGCAACGGTTGCATCTGTCGCACCTGCTTGAGGAGTTTGGATTTCAACTGAAGTTACTTCTTTTTGATCATTTACTGTTGTTTTCAATACAGTACCTGGGTAGATCAAATCCATGTTGCTGATGTTGTTTAAGTTTGCCAACACATGAACATCGATTCCAAGCGCTTCTGCGATCGAACTCAATGTATCACCATATTTGATGGTATAAGTTTGTTGGTTTTCACCGCTTTGTTGGATATCATGTTTGATTTCATCTACTGAGCGAGCTACCCAATCTTCAAGTGTTTCTGCAGTGGCTTTTGTAAATGGAATCACTGCAAGAGCTACTGTTGAAGCGATCAAGGCTTTCGTATTAACTTTTAATTTCATCTTTTATCCTCTTTTTTCTTTGTTTTTTTGCTCAAGATTTTCTTGGACAAATTAACTACCATACTATCTTATCACAATTTAAAAATAATAAAAGGCCTTTTTGGCTATTTAACAAAACTGTATTTTTCTTGTAACATTTCGTCTTTCTTGTCACATTGTTACAAACTAGTAACATAAAATTAGGGTCCTGGAAGAAGAGTTCGAGGGCGCAAAAAAAGCCTCATCAAGGAGCGGCTCCTCGATGAGGTTCTTGTATTTTTTAAGTAATTGAGGCCGATCTGAAAAGCTGGGGGAAAAACGCAAACTGTAATAGTACTAACTTCAAAGGCACAGTAGCTGATTGGATTTTTCTCTCGCTTTAAGAGCTCGAAAAAATCCTAATCAGCCTTGTGGGGGCAGGACAACGAAGCATTCTATACAACAGTGCTTCTGTCCTGCTCCCTATTTTCACTTTGCATTTTACGGGCTTTGTATCTTATAACTGAACACGCCTACAACTCTTTGGAAAAAGATAAATCCAACTAGAAGCGGACGCTTCGTCGTTGGATTTCCTATTTTCCTTTGAGTTGCTTAACGGCTTTGTATCTTATTTTACCTTCATGATTCTGACGAGGTTGGCGCGTTCGGCTTCTTCGAGTTTCATTTCGATATAATAGATAGTCTCTTTGAGGTCTGGGATGGTCGCATACTCGAGTCCGTTCACTCGACGGCGGGTTTTCTCGATTTCATCTGCCATGAGTTGGCAGCTTTTTTCGATTTCCGCTAACTTGAGCAAATCAGGGAGTAGATCCCCCATTTCTTGGATCGTGCTATCCATTTGACTGTTGGAGGCGAGGTAGCTATAAACCACGTCCCCTTCATCATCTCCGTATGGATTATCGATACGGGCATGGAGCTTGGGCACGCGCACACTCATGACATTTTCTTCCTCGATGTGTAGCATCACTTCTCGAGTGGGAACGGCAAAGATTTCTTCTACCATGAGGTCACTCTCCAAGGACTTGGCCATCACGAAATCTTGCATATTGCCCACCAGCGCTGCCTCCACCTTTTGGCGCAGGCGATTATTCTCACGCACAGCTTCAATAAAGCGGCGCATGAGTTCATCCCGCTTATCCTTGAGCAACTTGTGCCCCCGGGTTGCTGTCTTGAGGCGCTCTTTGAGAATATTGAGCTCCATCCGAGTTGGTTTTACATTTAATCGTGCCATAGGCTAATCCTCTTTGTTTGGCAGATACTTGTCAATCATCTCATCCTTGATCCGTTTAAGCTCTGTTCTTGGAAGGATGGATAAGAGTTCCCAACCGAGATCCAAACTTTCCTCAATCGTCCGATTGGTGGTAAAGCCTTGGTTGATGTATTCCTGCTCAAAGCGGTCTGTAAATTTAACATAGAGCTTGTCGGTATCTGACAAGGCAGACTCTCCAAGCACTACAGCTAGTTCTTTGGCTTGTTTCCCTTGGGCGTAAGCCGCAAAGAGCTGGTTCATGGTCGCCGCATGGTCTTCCCGAGTCTTGCCTTCACCAGAACCCTTGTCCTTCAAACGGGAAAGGGATGGAAGAACATTGATCGGTGGGCGGTAACCACTATTGTAGAGATCACGGGACAGAATAATCTGACCTTCGGTGATGTAGCCTGTCAAGTCAGGGATGGGGTGGGTGATGTCATCTTCTGGCATGGAGAGGATCGGAATTTGGGTCACAGATCCTTTCTTTCCAACCAAGCGTCCTGCACGTTCGTAGAGGGTTGAGAGGTTAGTATAGAGGTAACCTGGATAGCCCCGACGACCTGGAACTTCCCGGCGGGCAGCAGATACTTCCCGAAGGGCTTCACAGTAGTTGGTCATGTCGGTCATAATAACCAAGACGTGCATATCTTTTTCATAGGCCAAATATTCGGCAGCTGTCAAGGCGATCCGAGGGGTGGCAATCCGTTCGATAGCTGGGTCATTGGCTAGGTTGATGAAGAGGACAGAGCGGTCAATCGCACCTGTCTCCCGAAGGTCGTTCATAAAGAACTCGGCTTCTTCAAAGGTGATTCCCATGGCCGCAAAGACCACGGCGAAGTTTTCTTCCGAATTAAGAACCGTTGCTTGGCGAGCAATCTGAGCCGCCAACTCCTTGTGAGGAAGACCAGAACCTGAGAATACTGGGAGTTTTTGGCCCCGAACCAAGGTATTCAAATGGTCAATGGCTGAGATCCCTGTCTGGATAAATTCATCTGGATAGTCCCGCGAAACAGGATTGATGGCTTGTCCATCAATGTCCAAGTACTTCTCTGGGATAATCTCTGGACCGCCATCGATGGGTTTGCCCATTCCGTTAAAGATGCGTCCGACCATGTCTTCAGACACAGGAAGTTCTAGGGGACGTCCGGTAAAGCGGACTTTGGCTTTTTCCAAATTGATCCCGCTAGATCCTTCAAAGAGCTGGACCATGGCCTTATCTTCTTGGACTTCGAGGACTTGTCCCTGACGGGTCGTTCCATCATGAAGCTTGATTTCTACTAGTTCATTGTAGTGAACCCCTTCGACCTGATCGACAATCATCAAGGGGCCAACAACTTCGCTGACAGTACGGTATTCTTTAATCACGCTCATTGTCTACTCCTCCTTTTGCGACGATTTGGTGTAGGGTTTCTACGATTTCTTCTTTCAGGGCTTGAATGGTTGCCAACTGATCCTCATGGATGAACTTGCTCCGGGCAATACGGTCTCGAAGAGCTACGGTTCCTTCCATGATTTCTGTGAAGTAAGCTCCCAATTCTAGTGCTTTTTGACTTTCTTGATCAAAGGTCAAAATGTTGGTCAACAAGGCCACCTGCTTGCTGAAAGAGGTATAGGTATCGACCTCATCAAAGGCATTTTGTTGCAGGTAGTCTTCACGGATCATCTTGGCCGCATTCATGGTCAAGCGGTCTTTTTCAGACAAGGAATCTAGACCAACCAAGCGCACGATTTCTTGCAATTCACTTTCCTTTTGAAGCAAATTCATAGCGCGGGTCACTTTTTCAGACCAGCTGATTTGTTCATGTAAATCGATATAGCGACCAACTTCATCTTGGTAAAGCGAATAAGAACTCAACCAGTTGATGGCTGGGAAGTGACGACGTTGCGCCAATTGAGCATCTAAGCCCCAGAAGACCTTAACAATTCGCAAGGTATTTTGCGTTACGGGCTCTGAAATATCTCCACCTGGAGGGGAAACGGCACCGATAGCGGTAATCGAACCTTCACGCGCAGTGGTTCCGAGTGTCTTGACCCGACCTGCACGCTCGTAGTATTCGGCAATCCGGCTACCAAGATAGGCTGGGTAGCCTTCATCCCCTGGCATTTCTTCTAGACGACCAGACATTTCACGGAGAGCTTCTGCCCAACGAGAAGTAGAATCCGCCATGATGGCAACGGAATAGCCCATATCACGGAAGTATTCGGCAATAGTAATCCCTGTGTAGATGGAAGCTTCCCGCGCCGCTACCGGCATGTTCGAAGTGTTGGCGATCAGAACGGTCCGTTGCATGATGGATTGACCGGTCGTTGGATCGATCAATTCTGGAAATTCATTCAGAACGTCCGTCATTTCATTTCCACGTTCCCCACAACCCACGTAAATTACGATGTCTACATTGGCAAACTTGGCCACCTGGTGTTGCACGACTGTTTTCCCAGCTCCGAAAGGACCAGGAACAGCTGCAGCTCCACCTTTTGTCACAGGGAAGAAGGTATCGATGACCCGTTGACCGGTGACCAAAGGCTCTACTGGAATCAGTTTTTGTGCAAAAGGACGGCCTCGACGAACCGGCCATTTTTGCATCAAAGTACCAGTAAAGAGGCTGCCATCTGCCTGCTCGATCTCATAGACCGGCTCTTCCACTGTGTAAGAACCTGCTGCGATCTTGGTCACACGTCCACTGACACCAAAGGGTACCATGATGCGGTGTTCCACCATATTGGTCTCTTGAACGGTACCGACGATGTCTCCAGCGACCACTTCTGTCCCTTCAGTCACACTTGGTTCGAAGGCCCATTTGGTGTCCCGATCTAGATTTGGAACTTGCACCCCACGAACCAAAAAGTCACTGGCAGTCACTTCTTGGAAGCGTTCCAAGGGGCGTTGGATCCCGTCAAACATCTGAGAGATCAAGCCTGGTCCCAATTCAACAGAAAGGGGAGCTCCGGTTGTGACCACTGGTTCTCCTGGACCGACTCCAGATGTTTCTTCATATACTTGGATAGAGGCTTCATCCCGCCGCATCTCAATAATTTCGCCAATCAAACCAAGATCGCCGACCCGGCAAATGTCTTGAATATTGGCCTCCTGCATCCCTGATGCAACCACCAAGGGACCGGAAACTTTGATAATTTTTCCTTGAGTCATGTATTCCTCCTGGGAATCCTTTGTTTCTTTGTTTTACTTTTGTGCCATCTCTCTTAGAGATTGCTTTTGTTGGCCATTGGCATCGAAATTGCTTGGATCCAACCAAGCTTCTAGCCGCTGTTTGATAGCTGGCCATTCTTGGTCAATGATGGACAACCAGTCTGTATCACGGGTCCGACCTTTATAAACAACAGCCTGACGGAAACAGCCTTCATAGGTAAACCCTAAGCGCTCAGCTGCTTTGCGAGATGCTTGGTTTAAGGCATCGCATTTCCACTCATAGCGGCGGTAGCCTAAATCTTCAAACACGTAGCGCGCTAACAAATACTGGGCTTCCGTAGCCATGCGTGTTTTTTGGAGCGCTGGTGAGTAGGTCACTGCTCCGACTTCGATCACCCGGTTGGCTTGATCGATCCGCATGAGAGAGAAAGTTCCCAAAGCCTTGCCTGAATCTTTGTCTACAATCGCATAGTAAAAGCGACCTTGGGCTGTCATGAGATCATCTAATAGATGGTCCCACTCCTCTTCATTGCGGGCAGGGCCTTTGAACAGAAAGGTCCACATCGCTGCTGGAGAGTCCGGCCCGTAGACCTGATAAAGATCTGCTCCATGTTTTTCTTTTGAGAGGCGCTCGATCACGGTATAGCGACCTTCGATCCGCTCAATAGCTGGCAGACGCCCTGGTGTAAAATCCGGCAGTGCATCGCCAATCGCTTGGCCAAATTCATTTGTTCTCATAAAATATCCTGTCCTACTGCTTTTTCGACATTATCACGAATCCGCTGTTGGCCCAGTCCCGTAGTTCCTCTATGGGTCGGGATAAGGATCAGAGCCGGTGTCAGCTGCTGGTCGTAAAAAGCCACTGTATCTGGAATGGCCTGAGCAATATCCTCTGTCAGGTAGATAATCCCGAAGTTTTCCCGACTGAGTTTTCGCAGGGTATTGATCGCTTCTTGTGGCTCCGTGACCGGATAGGTTTGAAAGCCAATCAGGCGAAAAGGAAGGATGGCGTCCCGATTGCCCACAACGGCGATCTTATAGGTCAGTTTGTCCATAAATCGGTCTCATCCTTTCTTTGATGTCTGCTAGCGGAAAACCATTGTCCAAACCAGAGATGACCAAACGAAGGTTGGTCACCTCTAACTCTTTTCCGTAAAGATAACGGACAAGAGGGAGTGGTCCATCGACTTCAAAACGGCCAGCGTCTAGAAGACTGAATTTCACCAAGCTTTCTAAATACTCCAACTCTACGGTCTTTAGTTGACCGGTGCGCATCTTTTCTTCATAAGTCTCTAAGGCGAGATCGTAGTCCAGCGGATTGACTTGATAAAACCAGGTCAACCACTGACCGGATTCTAGCAGGTCGATCACCTGATGGGCACTGAGGCTTCCTTCATCTGAAAGTAATTGGTGCATAAAGCTATGCGGTTTTTGCTGATCCAAGGCCCGCTTAACTGTAATCGCATTGTAAAAGTCAATGGTCACGTCCACCAACTGCTTCAGAATCGGATGATCTAGGCTGTCCCCTAAGTATCTCAGGTGTTTAAAATAAGCTAAGTCCATCCCGATTTCGAGAACCCGCAAGTCCTGATAGTCTTGGAATTCTTGCCAGGTTGCAGCCACTTCTTCCGCCATAAAGGCCGGACAATGCTCCGCAGAAAAGGTCGCCACCAAATGCTCGAGCACATCGAGAGAATAAGGACCGATAGGGATCAATAAGTGCCCCAACTTGCGCTCTGTTGCCTTGTGTTTCAGACAAACCTTGAGATTATGATAGGTGTATTTCAAGGTAAACAGGCTAACCAAGTCTGGCTGAGGGCTTACCTCAAAAGCCCATTGGTATTCTGCCAACAAGGCTGCCATCAGGCGGGCTTCAAGGGCTGATAAATCCTTGATCTCGTGGCTGTCTAAAGCATAAGGTGTTCCTTGTAGCAAGCCTTCTCGGCTCTCGCTTGAGGGACTTGCAAGCAACTGCTCGAATTGACTGGGACTGACAAAACTAGCCTCACGTACGCTGATTCCTGTATTGACTTGAGAATAGGTCCGTTCGCTCATTGCAACCTCCTAGTTCTCTTCATCTGTGAAAATGCTGGCTGCCATCTGGTAGCTTTCTTGCTCCCAAATGGAATCCACCAAATCACGGTAGAGATAGTTGTCATCAATCTTCCCAACCGACAAGACAAATCCTGCTTGAGCTGGGATCGTTGCATCTGCAACTGTCACATTCTGATGTGTCTGCTTCAATCTCTCGAGAGCTGCTGAATCAAATTTGCTAGCACTCACCGCACCGAAGGTCAGGGTCACAACTTGTCCCTGATAGCGATCTAAGACCGCATCTACAAACTGCATTTCCTTTTCAAGGGGCCAAGCCACCATCGCTTCATAAGCATCTGCAAAGAGATCCTTTAAGACGCGTTGCTTGGTGACAAGGGTTGATTGGCGTTTTTTATTTTCGATTTGTTGGGTTTCACGTTGCAATTGACGTTGAATCCGCTTGAGCTGCTCGGAGCGTTGATTGAGTTTATCTTGAATCAAACGCTCTTCTTGCGCAGTCTCTTCTTTTAGGATGGTTTCCTTGGCCTCTTCTAAGAGTTTACGCCCTTTTTCATGGGCTTGGGCCAAGATCGAATCCTTTAATTGGGTTTGTTCATCCATATCGTTTTTCTCCTATTGCATGCGTCTTGTGTTTTTCGCCTCGAAAGGCGAATCCATCAAAGCTAGCTCTTAGCCGACGCGTAGGGTCAATAGGAAGGACACAACGAAGGCCAAGATGGCGTAGGTTTCAACCATGGCCGCAAGGATAACCCCTTTCATCATGTCTTCAGGGCGTTTGGCCAAGATTTGCATCCCTGCTGTCGCAACATTCCCTTGGTGTTTGGCTGAGAAATAACCAACGATCGCAACTGGAAGAGCTGTAAAGAAGTAAGCGACTCCTGTTTCAAGTGGCATGTCTGGCTTAATTTGCAACCAGATCAAGATCCCGATAACGAAACCGTACAAACCTTGTGTACCTGGCAACAATTGCAAAATCAAGGCTTGGGCAAATTTTTCAGGTTGTTCTTTCAAGAGCGCTGCTGCTGCTTGACCCGTTTTACCAACCCCAAGGGCAGATCCCATTCCACTAAGTGCAACGGCGATCGCCACACCAAATGCTGCAAAGAAGGCGCCCCCATGGGCTGAAAAATATGATGCTAAAGATTCCATGAATATACTCCTATTTATTAAAGATAATACTTATTTTTTTGTTTTAATATAGCGTTCAGAAGGTTTGAGAGGACGAAATGGCTTGCCTCCTCCTTCGTAGAACTTACCGAAGAACTCCACAAAGATCAGACGGGCTCCATGCACATATCCTGACAAGAAGGACAGGAACATATTAATGGCATGTAGAACGATAAAGAGCACAAGCCCTACCGTAAACCGTCCAAGCGGTGGAAAGAGATTGACAATGAGGTTGAAGGCCGAACCGATACTCGCTCCAGACAAGCCCAAAGCCATCAAACGGGTGAAGCTGACTAAGTCTCCAACATAGCCACTAACATTGTAGAGGTTAAAGAGACCAGAGGCTAAGCCGGACAGCTTCTTGGCACTGACAATGGAAACAATCAAGATCCCAATGGCATTCAAAATAGCCAGCCACTTGCCAATCGGAACTAAAAGGCTCATCCCTGGCAAGATATTGCCTACTGCTAGAAGCATTAAACCAAGTAGGATCAAGACCCAAGCAAAGCCAGCATTATAGGCTTCCGTGTAGTCTTTGAGGCGAACATTTTTCATTCCTCCTAGGAAGAGGCCCACTAAGACGGTGATAAAACCAAAGACCACTGAGAGGATCAGGATGGTCATGGCGTTGCTGGTCGTACTGATCAGGGCAAAAGGCATCTCAAATCCAAAGAAAGAGCCATAGACCACACCCCAAAGGGCAACTGAAATTCCAAGGAGACTGAAGAAACGAAGGTTCTTCGCTGTACTAGGCTTGAGCTTGAAGGCTTTAAGGGCAAAGCCTGTCGCTACCGTTAGCAACAGTCCATAACCGATATCTGCGACCATCATGCCAAAGAAAACAAAGTAGAAGAGAGAAACGATCGGTGTCGGATCTTTCTCGTAATACTTAGGCAGGGCGTACATCTCTGTGACTAATTCAAAGGGCTCTACCAAGGCATTATTTCGCAACTGGATCGGAACGTCATCCCAATCTTTTTCCGTCACATCGCGCGTCTCTAGTAAGACCCGAGAACCAAAACCTTCTTGCAAGAAGTCTCGCAATGAGGCCACTTGGGAGGTTTCAATCCAACCCTCTAGGGCTACCAAGCTTTGCGTGCTGGCAAGAAGCGACTTGGCTTCCTCACGAGCTCCCGAACTCAGCAAGTAATCCATCTGGTACTTAAGCTGGTCCAACTCCTTCTGGGAGTTTTGTAACTCGGCTAGGGTTGCTGCAACTACAGCTTCTTGCTCCTTAATTTCTCCTTCTAGGCGATCCAAGTAGGCGGCCGGGACCTGCTCTTCTTCATAGTCCAATTCTTTGAACCCATGGTCTTCCAGAAGCTCCTGAACAGCTACACGATCTCCCGAACGATACAAGATGACATAGCCGTGTTCAGTTTCAGACGTAAAGACTTCTTCTAACTTCAGCTCAGGATGAGCTTTTAAGGAAGAACGAACGGCGTCTGTATCGCTATTGGGAATGGTCCCGATCAAGCCATGCACATAGTGAAAAGTAGCGAGAGCAGCTGGCGTCACCTCTAACGGTCGCCATTTTTCTAAGCGCTCTATCTCTCCCTTTGCATCCGCAATCTTCTGACGAGCCTTATCTAACACGTGCAATTGGCGTTTCAACTTGGTCAATAGGAGATCCTCGTCTCGAATCATCCCATGGGCCTGCAAGTCATCAAAAGACAAGCTTAAGGGTTCTTCCTTTAGAGCTTGCAGAGCCTTCTTCTCAGGCATGTAAGGCTCTAGAGTCTGAATCATTTTTTCAACTTGTTCTTGACGTTTTTGCAGCTCTACCAAGGCTTGACGATTGTCCTCTGTCAAGGGTTGAGACAAGGTATTTGCCTCAAAGGCAGCCTGCCATTCTTCATGCTCACTGAGGTCATAAATCTGGATTTTTGCCTCAGACTGTAGCGCTAGTAGGAGACTGTCCAAGTCATCTTTGGGTAAGATGAGGGACAGTTTTTGCATCTGACTAACGGCCATAGCTTGCTACCACCTTTTCTACAATGGCTTCAACTAACCCAGCTCGCTTATCGGTCATCGCCTCTTGTACCTTGGCATCATTGCGCGCAACCGTTTCTTCCAGATCTTTCGTTAAACGGACGAGTCTTTCCTGGGCGTTTTTTTCTGCCTCTGTGACCAATTGCTTGGTTTCCTCATCGTAATGCTGCGCCACTGTTGCAAGGCGATCGCGCGAATCCGTTCGGATTTGTTCAACTTGAGCTTCATAGCCTACGATCACGCC
The DNA here is from genome assembly GCF_016648925.1 of Streptococcus parasanguinis. GTDB lineage: Bacteria > Bacillota > Bacilli > Lactobacillales > Streptococcaceae > Streptococcus. The sequence continues at coordinate 58,272 of NZ_JACLQX010000010.1, forward strand.
CTGAGCAGCTTGCTCGATCTCTTGCATCATCTCGAGTGTTGCATTCGACATCGTCACACCTCCTTATTCAACTATTGTTCTTCCAACAACAGTACAATTATCTTAAATTATACCACAATTCATATCGTTTGTTCAGGCCCAACCGGGAATTTTCAGAAAATTTTGGACAGCCAGCAAGCCCCTACTGCCAAGATTGGTAGCGTTCTCTTCTTTTCGCATATCCTGTTCCTAGTTTCAGTATTTCTTACTTGCTTTTACTTGAATAAAGCGGTTACCCATGTTATAATGTGTAATATATTATAGGAGCATCCTGTTATTTCATCTCGTGAGAAAGGAGGATTGCTGTGAAACAAGATCAAGATTTACGCGCCATTATCGCCAGCCATGAAGCTGAGTTAACAGATATGGAACGAGACATTGCCCAATATTTTTTATCATCCGAAGCACGACAGCACTCCCTGTCCTCTTCTCGTGTAACGGAGTTACTCCATGTTTCAAAGGCAGCTTTAACGCGTTTCTCTCAAAAATGTGGTTTTTCCGGCTATCGGGAGTTTGTCTATCATTTTAACGAAGAAACCAAAAATCAAAAACAGGTGCAAGTGCATGACGAACTGACGCTGAGCGTCTTGCAACGCTACCACCATATCAGTAACGTCACTGAAAGTCTGGTAAAAGATTCTCAATTAGATCGGGTAGCTGAACTAATCGATCAAGTAGACCGAGTCTATTTCTTCGGGATCGGTAGTTCCGGTTTAGTCGCTCGAGAAATGAAATTGCGCTTTATGCGACTAGGCGTCGTTTGTGAAGCCCTGACTGATCAAGACGGCTTTGCCTGGACGACCAGTATTCTCGATTCCTCTTGTTTAGTCATCGGTTTCTCATTGTCAGGAGGCACCAACTCCATTACAGATAGTCTCCTGGACGCCAAAGAAAAAGGGGCTAAAACGGTTCTTGTGACCGCTAACCCGGCTGCCATCCACCAAGGATTCACAGAAGTGTTACCGGCCGCACCTCTTCCTAGTAGTACCTATATCGATCGAATCTCCGCCATTTTACCACTCCTCATTGTGGTCGATTTGATCTATGCTCATTTCCTTAATAAAAGTCGAGAACAAAAGGAAATTGTCTTTAATAGCTACTGGGAAAACAAAAAACTTTCTAATCAACGTTCTCGAAAATCTTAATATGGTCTCCCTATTTAAAAAGCATGAAAGATCAGGCTTTCTTCATCTTTCATGCTTTTTTTGATGAATCAAAAACAAGTCGCCAACGCGACTTGTTTTATGTTTCATGTTTTTGTCTAAAGTGGTAGTAGGCCCCCAACATACCCGCAGCGTTTTGATGGTGGGCAAATTCCAAACGGATCTTATCTGCTAGGCTAGGAACCAGTTCGGCACACAGGGCTTGATAGATTTTTGGCTTGAGGATGGCTTCCTGAGCCATAATCCCCCCTCCAAGAACGATGACCTCTGGATTGACCACATAGGCGATATTGGCCAGTCCTTTTCCGAGGTAGGCCACCATTCGATCAATTCCAGCCATGCAGATTTTATCTCCTTCTGTTGCCCGCTTAAAGATCCGGCGACCATTCCACTGTTCCACAGGATCACCATGATGTTCTGCCACATACTCGACCAAAGCAGTTGTTGAAGCTAGATCCTGAAAGGCACCATCTGGCAAATGAAGATAGCCAACCTCACAGGCTGAATTGCTAAAACCATGAAAGACCTGACCATCAAGCAAGAGGCAACCGCCGATCCCTGTCCCAATTGTCAGGCAAACAGCATTGTTCGATCCTTTTGCATGGCCTGTAGTGACCTCTGCGAGACCGGCACAGTTGACATCATTTTCAATCTCGCAAGGGATCTGAAAGGTCTCTTCGATTTCCTTTTTGAATTGGGTGCCTGCATAGTTGGGAATTTGTGGGCCTGCATAAAAGATTTCTCCCTTATCAGGATCGACCATTCCGGCCGAAGAAATCGCAACCCCTGCCAAGGGATGCTTCTTCAAATAACGGGCTACGATTTCCTTTGTTGTGTTAAGAATGTGAGGTCCTCCTTTTTGGGCCTCCGTTGGCATTTCATGGGTCTCTAGGAGTTGCCCTTTTGCATCGGTTAGACCATACTTGATACTGGTCCCTCCGATATCAATTACAACATATGGATTCATCTAGACCTCCTTTGATCAAAGGAATCTGGCTTTTGTGTCCTGAATGAGTTGAGCAGCACGTTGAATCACTTCTTGATCCGCTTCTACTACTGGCGTCAAAGGGGAGCGAACAGATCCCAAGTCCAAACCTTCATTGATGCGCAAAACCGCTTTGATGACCGCATACATATTGCCATGAGCAGACGTCAAGACTCCAATAATGTCATTGATGGCAAACTGCAGGGCACGCGCAGTCTCCAAGTCTTTCTCAGCAATCAGCTGATTGAGCTTCAAGAAAAGTTCTGGCATCGCACCATAGGTGCCACCGATCCCAGCATGCGCTCCCATGAGACGGCCACCTAAGAATTGTTCATCCGGACCATTAAAGACGATGTGGTCGTCGCCTCCTAAAGAAGCAAAGGTTTGAATGTCCTGAACAGGCATCGAAGAATTCTTGACCCCAATCACCCGTGGGTTTTTCAACATTTCCTTGTAAAGGCTCGGTGTCAAAGCGACCCCTGCCAATTGCGGGATATTGTAGATGACAAAGTCTGTATTGGGTGCGGCTGCACTGATTTCATTCCAGTAGTGGGCCACACTGTATTCTGGCAAGCGGAAATAGATCGGTGGAATGGCCGCAATGGCATCCACTCCTAGTTCTTCTGCATGTCGTGCCAATTCCACGCTATCCTTGGTGTTGTTGCAGGCTACGTGAGCAATGATGGTCAATTTCCCTTTAGCCACTGCCATGACTTCTTCCAAGATCAGCTTGCGATCGGCCACGCTCTGGTAGATACATTCGCCAGAGGATCCGTTGACATACAAGCCCTGCACACCTTTCGCGATAAAATATTCTACCAGCGCACGCACCCGCTCCGGGCTAATTTCTCCTTGGTCATCATAGCAGGCGTAAAAAGCGGGGATGACTCCTTCATATTTTTTTAAATCTGACATTTTTCCTCCTTTTGTCGTATCAGTAATGTTATTAACCCATGATCTCTGATAATTTAACTTTTCGGTCCTCATTAATGGAACGAGTACAAGCATCAGCAGACGCAATTGCTTCTAGCGCCGCTTCTCCGGTTAATAGTTTTTCAAATTCTTTTGATACAGGAGCACCATTCATTATGTCATGAAGATATTTCATTTCTTTATCAATAACAGAAGATAGCCATAATGGAGTTCGTTTCCCTGGTTTACCATAAGCAATGGCACCATCCATCTCAGTGCTATGATAAATTCTTGTGCGGTCATCATCCTCTTCCTGAGATTCATGAATTAAGAAATAAGTTTTTTTTCCGTCTACTTTTAGAGTACCTTTACAATTAAATAGGTCTAATTTTATAGCACCCTTTGTTCCCTGAATCAAGACATAGTGTTCTCCCCAACGATAGGCAGAGCCCCATTCAAGCAAGGCAAATCGCTTACCAGGAAATTCCATATTGACAAAAATCATGTCATCTTCATCACCAAAGTTTTCTCCTTGGTGAGCTACATTTCCACCTGTCATCGTAACTGTTTCAGGAATACCTCCCATTAAAAATTGAACGCAATCCAACTCATGGATATGGTGGTAAAGATGGCCTCCTGATTTTTCACGAATTTTTTTCCATGAAATGGATGGTTGTTGTTCTTCCCAGCCATTTCTAGCTGTATGACAGTATAAAACGTCCCCAATAACCCCTTGATTGATCAATTCTTTAGCATGATGGACACCATTAAAGAAATTCATAATGTGACCAGCCATGAAAATCACACCATTTTCTTTACATGTTTCTACCATCTCTTTACAATCTTCATATGATAAAGCAATTGGTTTTTCACAGAATACATTTTTTCCATTCTGAGCAGCTTTAATAACAGGTTCTTTATGCAGATTATTAGGCGAGGCAACGATCACACAGTCTACATCATCACTTTGAACCAATTCATCTAGTGACGAAGCCACTCGTGCTCCTAATTCTTCTGCTACAGCTTCTGCATTTTCCGGATCATACACCACTGTAATTACTGCACCGTCATTTTTTTTCATATATCTTGCTAATTCAGCACCAAAGTATCCTGTGCCGACAACACCATAATTTACAACCATTGTTTTTCTCCTATTTCTATTTTTACTATTTTACGGATCCTTCAGAAAGACCACTTGCGATTTTATTTTGGATAATTGAGAAGAAGATAATTGAAGGCAATACCACAATTACGGATGCCGCCATCATATCTCCCCAATCCAGTATTTCCGAGCCATTTAATGAACGCAAAGCCACCGCAACAGTCATTTTACTTGTATCGTTGATCAAGATCAATGCATAAAGAAATTCATTCCAGGCATTGATAAAGGTATAGATCGCTGTAGCAACAATTCCTGGCGCTACAATTGGTAATACCACTTTATAGAAGGTAACAAATTTATTCGCACCATCTATTTTTGCTGCTTCCTCAATTCCAATTGGAACTGTTTGGAAGAACCCTACTAACAACCACACCGCATAAGGAACACTAAATGAAAGATAAACAATCATTAAACCAATTAAACTATTGGTCAATCCAACTTTTGCAATGGCAATTGAATAAGGAATTGCCAACAAAATCGGAGGGAAGATATAGGTAATTACCAGCAATCGGGACATAATCGCCCCTAATTTTGGAAAGAATCGAACAATACCATAAGCAGCCATTGCAGAAATGATAATAGCGATAACTGTTGTCGTTAATGCGATTAACAGGCTATTTTTTATATTGTTTATAAAATGTAGATCATTAATGACATGCGTAAAATAATCTAGAGTAAACTGTTTAGGCCAAAATCTTGTTGGAAATTGGGTTAATTCACCTTTGCCTTTTACAGAAGATAGGAGGATCCAAACTAAAGGAAAAATTGCAATAATAGTTGAAATAACTAAAATAACATGGGATCCAATATCAAGGAGTACATTTGTTCTTCTCTTCATCATTTTCTACCCTCCTTCTCCCATTTACTGATAACTCCAAAGTAAATGAAACATACTGCCAATAAGAAAATAAATAGCAAGACTGTTACCGCTGAGGCACGCCCAAGAAGTTTTGTTCCCCAACCGAGATTATATGCAAATATTGGCAATGTTGTTGTTGCGTTTGAAGGGCCACCACCAGTAATCAGATAAATAATATCAAAGTTATTAAAGATCCATACTGTTCTCAGTACAACAAGTAATCCGACTACTACTTTAATATGAGGTAAAATTACAAATCGAAAAACTTGCCAACTGGAAGCTCCGTCTATCCTAGCGGCTTCAAACTGTTCTTCCGGAACCGTTTGTAAGGCAGATAGAACATTGACCATGATCATAGGGGCACCAAACCAAATATTAATAAACACTAAACAGATGAAAGCCCACGTACTTTCTGTCAAAAATCCAGGGACGTGATTCATCAGTCCTAATTTCACAATCAAGTTAGGTAGATAACCATATACTCCATTTAAGATCCATTGCCAAGAAAAGGCAATGACAATAGTTGGGAACGCCCAAGGAACAATCAACAATGTCCTATATAACTTCTTAAAGCGTCTTACTCTATGCAATGCAAGTGCTAATACAAAACCAACAAGCACTTGTCCCAAAAGAGAAAAGACTGTCCACTTAAGGGAATTAAAGAAGGCATTGTAGAAATTAGGGTCCGATAAAACTGCTTTATAGTTTGCCAATCCTACAAATTTATACCTTGGCATGATCAAATGTTTGTTTGTAAAGCTAAAATAGATGCTGGAGAAAAATGGATAAACAAATAATAGTCCAACAATGATAATAGCAGGTAATACAAACACCCATCGAGTCAAATTTCTATTTTTGACCATATGCTTATTCCTCTCTAAAAACAGAGGCCACATAATTGTAGCCTCTGCTATCATTATTTAACATCAACTGCTACAGTTTCAAATAAATCATTCAATTGTTTTTCTGCATCCTTAGCAGCCTCCATTGGATCTTTACCATTTGTAATAATATCTTGGAACATTTGTTCAATGATATGTTGGTTTGTTAACATTCCAGCTTGAACACTTGGACCATTTTCATATCCAATAGCTGTACCTTTTTCTGCTGCTTTTGTAATAACTTCTTCTGCATGTTGGAATTTCTTACGGATGTCATTATCTTTATAGGCTGGATCATCGCTAATTCCTTTGATGGCAGGCAACATTCCAACAGGAGTTGAATCCAAGAAACGAATGTAGTCTTTCTTTTCATACAAAGATTCTAAGAATGCCTTCGCTACTTCTGGATGTTTTGAATTCTTCCAAACTACCAATGGAATATTAGAAGTTTCAATACCATAATCTTTATCTGATTCTTTTACTTTTGGAATCGGATAAGCATCAATCGCATCAATTAGTTGAGGACTATTTGCTTGGATACCACCAATATGGAATCCTGAGTTAAAGTCAAAGGCTGTCTTTCCTTGATAGAACAAAGTAGCTTGTTGCAAGACATTAAAGTTCAATGAATCTTTAGGAGAAAATTCCTTGTACATTTTCACCCAATATTTAATTCCATCTTGAGCCAATTTGCTTGTCAAGTTAGCTTTCAAATCTTTTGTCAACAGACTTCCACCACCGCTTCGTACGTAGAAATTCAAGAAGCGTGTCCCCATCAAATCATTTGTCCCAAAAGGAACAGACAATCCATAAACTCCATTTTCTTTTAATTTTTTAGAAGCTTCATACAACTGGTCCCATGTTTTTGGAACTTCAATATTATATTGTTTCAATAAATCAGTGCGAACCCACATGACCTGAGCATGTGAATACAAAGGAACGGAATAAAAATTGCCATCAACCTTCGCTTCATCTAATGCTGTTTTATTAAATTTATCTTCTCCGATTTTCTTAACAGAATCATTCAATGGAACTAAAGCATCTGAATTGACCATTTCCATAACTTGGTTTGGTAATGCTGTACTAATATCTGGAACATTGCCATTCGCTAAACCTGTTGTCCATTTTGTATAAAAGTCATTCCACGAGAAGGTTTCAATTTTAATTTTAACTTTTGGATGCTTCTTCATGAACTCATCAGCTGATTTTTGAATACTTTCTAACCGAGGTCCCTGAGTAAATGAGTGCCACATTACAATTTCACCAGATAATTCTCCAGATTTATTACTTCCTTCTGCATCATTTTTTGAAGATGAACATGCAGTGACAAACAATGCGAATAACGCGAGAACCAAAGCGAAAAGAATTTTCTTACTATTTTTCATTGTTTTCCTCTTTCTATTTTTAATACAAAATATGTAATCAGTGCTTTGAAGCCTTAACTTCTCCGAAAAAACTAACTATATCGCTTATCTCCTCCATTTTCTATTTGACATATCTAATCAATCGCAATTTTGAATAGATACTTTCTGACTATTTCTTCCTGACCTGAATAGCCATTTGGTTGGTGAGGTTCACCAGGGAAGAAGACTGCAAAATTATGATAGCCCAAATGAAGTGGATAGAATTTCTCACAATGAACAAAGCCAATATCACTTGCTTCATCAAATGGAATAGCTTCATCTAGGATACGGGAACCGTAGCTAGAAAATTCATGTCCTTCAACTAATAAATGAAGGTCGGCATAACGGCGATGATGTTCAAAGCGATCATTTTCATCTTTGTTAAGGGTGTTTTCTTGGACAACGAGAAAGACCTTGTCACCGTCGATATCATATCTCCCTAGCTCAAAAGAATCTTTCCGGTGTTCATAGAGAAAATCAATCGCTTGATCCAGATTAGGATGAATCCCTTTGTACAATTTTATGTTTATTAAATCATCAAATATCATCTATTTCTCCTTTTACACTAGATTTATGTTGCAGAAAGTTAAGCAAATATGACTTCCTTCTTGAAATCTTCATCGTTATCCTTCACTGAAACATTCTCATTAAATGAATTCGACTACTCTCTATTCGGTCTCCTCCTCCTTCAATCTACTGTTTTGTTTTCTCATTTTAAGGCTGCGACGAAGCGCTCTGTAATCTCTTTTGGTCGGGTAATGGCACCACCTACAACGATACCGCGAACCCCGAGATCATGGATTTTCTTGGCCTGATCCGGATAGTGGATCTTGCCTTCTGCGATGACATCTACTCCTGCTTGGCAGAGACGATGAACCAGTTCAAAATCTGGACCATCAACCTTTGGACTGTAGTCTGTATAGCCCGAAAGGGTTGTTCCGACAAAGTCCACTCCCGCTTCGACAGCTGTCAATCCTTCTTCCAGAGTCGAAATATCAGCCATCAAGAGTTGGTCTGGATATTTCTCTTTGACTTGATGGATAAAGTCACTCATCGAAAGCCCATCATGACGCGGACGTTTGGTACAATCAAGCGCAATGACCGCGATATCCAAAGCTGCCAACTCATCGACTTCTTTCATGGTAGCCGTGATAAAGGGTTCTTCAGGTGGGTAATCGCGTTTGATAATCCCAATGATCGGTAACTTGGTCACTTCCTTTATTTCCTTGATATCCCGGACACTATTGGCTCGGATCCCGACAGCTCCACCCTGCTCAGCCGCTTTGACCAAGAGAGGAATGACTCCTCCTGCTTCTGTATAGAGCGGTTCATGAGGGAGGGCTTGACAAGAAACAATGATGCCGTCTTTGATTTGTTCAATCAGTTCATCTTTTGTAATCTTTGACATAACTCCTTCTCCTTTGATAATAAGGCAACTCGAGTACTTGTAAATTGATTATAATCTATTTTTAAAGCGCTTACAATATTAATCGTGCAATTGGATTATAGTTTCACATTTTAGGGGAAAATAAAAAGATCTCTGAAACTAGTTTCAGAGATCTAGGACATGGTGATTCCTTAGGCCATCTTTTGAGTCGCTTTTTCCTTTACGACAAATACAAATCCGATAGAGCCGACAACGGCTCCAAGCAAGATCCAATAGACCATATCCGATGAAGCCATTGGGCCTGCCAAGAGACCTGCTAATAAAAAGAGATCGATATACAGTCGGGTATCCCGATAAAAGGTCCAATTGAAATGGTAGCTACCTTCTGGATACTGACGCGTCGATACAGGCGGTTGAAAGACCTGCAGCAAGATCAAAATCCCAACAAAAGCAAGATAAGCTAGGCTAACTACCGAAAGCGGAGCCCGCATCGTCAACGCCACAGCCGCTAAAAGCAAGACCAAGATCCAGAAATGGAAGTCCATCCAGAATTCACGATGATAACAAAACCGTTTCATAAGATCACACCTTTCTCTTTATGTAATCGTTTTTTGTACTTCTATTATAAGACAACAAATTTATTTTGCAAGGAATCATTGGCTTTTGGGGGTTGAAAATAGGACCAGAATATCTCTGGTCCGTCTAAAAAAACTATGAACAAATATTAGTTGCCACTTCATTCACTGATATCATTTTCGATAATCACCTTGAGAGCATGGTTTTCACCCGCATGTTTAAAGACATCATAGGCTTTTTCAACTTCTGAGAGTTTGAAGTGGTGGGTGATGAGCTTAGTCGCATCGATCTTGCCTGATTTCAAGACATTGAGTAACATTTCAGTAGTATTGGCATTGACAAGACCGGTGTTGAGGGTAATGTTCTTGATCCACAAATCATCCAAATTGAAGCTAACCGGTTTTCCGTGGACACCGACATTAGCGATGTGTCCACCGACAGAGATGACGTTTTGGCAGACATCAAAGGTAGCAGGATAGCCCACACATTCCATGGAGATATCGACACCACGACCTTCGGTCACTTCATTGATAAAGGCCTTGATTTCAGCGATATCGCTGGAGCAGATGGTGTGAGTTGCCCCAAATTTCTTAGCTGCTTCAAGACGAGATTCAGACAAGTCCACCATGATAATCGTAGCTGGTGAGAAGAATTGAACGGTCAAAAGTGCTGCAAGACCGATCGGACCAGCTCCAACGATACAGACATTATCACCTGGTTTTACATGAGATGGGAGGACCCCAATTTCATAAGAGGTTGGGAGAATATCTGAGAGCATGACCAAGGCTTCGTCATCCACAGTTTCAGGCGCATGATAAAGACTTCCATCCGCATGTGGAATGTGGACATACTCTGCTTGGGTTCCGTTGATCAAGTGACCTAAAATCCAACCACCATCTTCACAGTGAGAAGGCAAACTACGTTTACAGTAGTAGCAGGTATTACAAGCTGTGACACAAGAGATGATAACCTTGTCGCCCACCTTGAAGTTATTCACTGCATCGCCGACTTCTTCTACGATCCCGATTCCTTCGTGGCCTAAAATTGTGCCTTCCTTACAAGCTGGCACATCTCCTCCTAGGATGTGAAGGTCTGTCCCACAGATGGTTGTCTTCAAGACTCGCACAATGGCATCCGTTGGATTTTTGATCACTGGCTTTGGTTGATCCAGCAGTTGCAGATTGCCTGCAGATACATAAGTTGCAGCTTTCATAAGCGACTCCTCTTTTGTTGGTTTGATAAAACCATTTTATTTTCGTTTCTTTGTGAATATTATAACATACTAAGTAAGCGCTTGCAAGAATTTATGAGCACATTTTTAAAAGTTTTTTGAGCAAACAAAAACATTCCTCTTATCTCTACCAGAGGAATGTTTCAATCACCTTGTTCTAATTGTTGACGCTGCTTATAGTACTCTTGCTGCTCGCGCTCGCGCTCTTCTTCTAAACGCTCTTCATAGCGCTTGAGTTCTGCCTCAAACTCTTCTTGCAAGGCAAATAAACGCTCCAAGCCACTTTGGGCCTCCGCACTTGGCGCTTGAAAATGAAGGGCACTCAGCCAGTCCACTAAATTTTCTGTATGTTGACGGACATCCATACGCATATCCGCATAATCCCACTCCAACTCGCTAAGCTTTTGATTGAAGCGGTAATGTCGATCTTCTAGTTGTTCTAATTCACTATTTCCTGAATGGTACATCACATACCTCCTTTAATCGGACTCAATAAAATCGGCTTCTTCACTGCTTTCAGTGCTGTCTCTACCGCGTCCGCTGCTCCTCCTGTAAATCCATCTTTCAAATCACTAACCAGAGTCGTTGTAGCAAAAGAGCGCATCTTTTCGGATTGACCGCCCAAGGTTACCTGCAAACTCATCCCTTCCAACATCATCAAGGCTTTTTGCGTTGCAATCAAACTTCTGATCGCAATCCGCTCTTGCTCCTTTTTAATCTCTCGATGGAGCTCCTCAATTCGTTCTCTGTCCTCTCCCAGGATCTCTAACATCTTTTTCTCCTACTTATGAAAAATCAAAGGCCGTCGCTTGTCCCTTGTCCAAGTCCACCAATTGAGCTGATGCTGCCTCCAACTGACCTGCCAAATCTGACAAGCGAGTGGAATAGGCCTTTGCTTGGGCGAGGTTTTCCGCCTCTACCGCTTGGTCCCAACAAGCATCCATGGAGAACTCTCCTAATAGTTGCTCCACTTCTGCATCTGTTAAAAATTGGGCCATGCTGTGGGCCATTTGAGACACCTCAGCGACCTTATGGGAAACCGTCTCCTTAGCCTCTTCCAGTTTATCCTTGACTTCTGCCTCAAAGGCAGTTGCTTTCGCTGAAGCATTCTGCGCTACCGCCAGCACCAATTCCTCCCGCAATTGAATGGTCTGAGTCCCAGACGCGCCTGCCAGTTGCTGATGGAGGCTAGAAATACTTGGCCTTTCCTGCCCATACATGGAGACCACCGAAGCAGATGATGGCTGATTTTCTGAAGTGGAAGTTTCCCGATCTCGTTGGGGCATTTCAATAATTTTCTGTGCCTGATCTTGTCTTCCTTGCACGTCACCTTCTAACTCCATTTGAGATGGCCTCCTTTCTTGGATTTGTTTTTTCATTTCCTATAACTGAAAAAGGATCATAACCCTTCAGCTACAGGCAGATTCATACACTATAGGGTAACATAAAATAGCTCGGAATGCTATAAAAATAACACAATTTTTGAAAAAAAGTCTAATTTTTTATGAAAAAACGAGTTTTGGACCCAAATAGCAAAAATCCCCCACTCTTTCGAGCGAGGGATAGCTGATAAACATCAGTTGTTCGTTGGCGTCTTATTTACGACGTCCTGGACGTTCCTTGTAACCATAGTAAGCATCTTCGATGATTTCTTGCATATGGTCTACCATTGGGAGACGTGGGTTGGCTGGTGAACATTGATCTTCGTAAGCAAGGAAGGCCAATTCACGAGAATGTTTCTTCCATTCTTTTTCATCGATGCCTTGTGCTTTGAAGTTCATTTCGATACCACAGCGTTCACCGAGTTCGTATACAGCTTTTGCGTAAGCTTCAACAGCTTCTTCTGGAGTAGAGCATGGAAGTCCTAGCATACGAGCGATATCTTGGTATTTTTCATCTGCACGGTAGTAGTTGTACTTAGGCCATGTAGCTGTCTTGGCTGGGCGTGTACCGTTGTAGCGGATAACGTATGGAAGCAAGATGGCATTGGTCCGTCCGTGGATGGTGTGGAATTGCGCACCGATCTTGTGGGCCATTGAGTGAGAAATACCGAGGAAGGCATTGGCGAAGGCCATACCTGCGATGGTTGACGCATTGTGCATCTTTTCGCGTGAATGGAAGTCCGCATTCTTGACTGAGCTTTCCAAGTTTTCAAAGACAAGTTTAATAGCTTGAAGAGCAAGACCATCTGTGAAGTCGCTAGCCATTTGTGATACATAAGCTTCTGTCGCGTGCGTCAAGACGTCCATACCAGTGTCTGCTGCAACAGATCCAGGAACTGTCAATACCAAGGCAGGGTCTACGATGGCTACTGTTGGAGTCAATGAGTAGTCTGCGATTGGGTATTTACGGTTGTTTGCTTTATCAGAGATAACGGCAAATGGAGTTACTTCAGATCCTGTACCAGATGTTGTTGGGATCGCAATAAATTTGGTCTTCTTACCAAGCAATGGGAACTTGAAGGCACGTTTACGGATATCCATGAATTTTTGAACCAAGTCACGGAAGTCCACTTCTGGTTGTTCGTAGAAGAGCCACATAACTTTGGCCGCATCCATTGGTGATCCACCACCGAGAGCAATGATCGTATCTGGTTTGAAGGCACGCATGATCTCTGTACCACGTTCAACAGTTGTGATATCTGGATCTGGTTCTACGTCTGCAAAGATTTGGTAAACCACCTTGTTGCGACGAAGGTCAAGCTGTTCGATGATACGATCAAGGAAACCAAGCTCTACCATAGCGTGGTCTGTAACGATCATGACACGTTCAACGTCACGACATTTTTGTAGGTATTCAATTGAATCACGTTCAAAGTATGTTTTTGAAGGAAGTTTCATCCATTGCATGTTATTTCTCCGGCGTCCGACTTTTTTGATATTCAAGAGGTTGATGGCACTAACGTTGTCCCCAACAGAGTTGCGTCCGTAAGAACCACATCCAAGTGTTAATGATGGCAAGAAGGCATTGTAAACATCCCCGATACCACCGAAAGTCGAAGGAGAGTTGCAAATCACACGAATGGCTTTGACTGCTTTACCAAATTCTTTGGTCAATTCTTCATCAGCAGTATGGATGGCTGCTGAGTGACCAAGACCGTTGAATTCAACCATTTGGCGAGCTTTGTTAATTCCGTCTTCACGGCTTTCAGATTTCAAAACAGCGATGACTGGTGACAATTTTTCACGAGTCAACGGTTCTTTTTCACCAACTTCTTTACATTCTGCCGCAAGGATATTGGTTCCTTCTGGTACAGTGAAGCCAGCTTGTTCAGCGATCCATGCTGCTGGTTTCCCAACGATGTCCGCATTCAATTTCGCACCCGCGCAGTTCTTGCTGTTGGCTTTTACGCCGAAGCAGAACTCTTCAAGAAGGGCTTTTTCTTTTTTGTTAACAAAGTAAGTGTGGTAAGATTTGAATTCTTCAACAAACTCATCGTAGATTTCTTTATCGATGATGACCGCTTGTTCAGACGCACAGACCATACCATTGTCAAATGATTTAGACATGACGATATCGTGTGCTGCTTGGCGGATGTTAGCTGATTTTTCAACATAAGCAGGTACGTTTCCGGCACCTACCCCAAGAGCTGGTTTTCCACAAGAATAAGCAGCTTTTACCATGGCGTTACCACCGGTCGCAAGGATGGTCGCAACTCCTTCATGGTTCATAAGGGCACTGGTTGCTTCCATAGAAGGTTGGGTAATCCATTGCACACAGTTTTCAGGTGCTCCAGCTGCAATTGCTGCATCACGTACGATTCGTGCCGCATGAGCAGATGATTCTTGAGCAGATGGGTGGAAGGCAAAGACGATAGGGTTCCGTGTCTTCAAGGAAATCAATGCTTTAAAGATTGCTGTTGAAGTAGGGTTGGTTGTAGGAGTGATCCCGCAGACAACTCCGACTGGCTCTGCAATCAGCGTTAAACCAGTGACGTCATCTTCTGAAATGACACCAACTGTCTTGGTGTGACGCATGTTGTTCACAACGTGTTCACAAGCGAATAAGTTTTTTGTTGCCTTGTCTTCAAAGACCCCACGACCAGTTTCTTCATAAGCATGAAGAGCAAGCTCACCGTGTGCGTCAAGAGCAGCTACAGATGCTTTCGCTACAATGTAGTCCACTTGCTCCTGGTTCAATTTGCGCATTTCTTCAAGCGCCACCAGCGCTTTTTGCACCAACTCGTCTACGTGTTTTTCAGCAGCGAGTTTCTTTTCTTCAGGTGAGAGAGTTTTTTTATCAGCCATTTGATGCTTTCCTCCAATGTTTGAAACCCTTATCCTTTTCTAGAACTTTTTCCTGTTTTCGGAAATTTTCAAGAATAGTGTAAGAAATTTCGATTTGTTAATTAATTCACAATATAATTGTACTCTATTTTGAGATTTTTGTAAACACTTCCAAGCAACTTTCACAAAGAATTTTTTGAAGTTTGTGAAACCTTTATCAATCCTATTGCTGTTAAAGCAATTATTTAGCAAAATTGTGAAAAAATAATTAAAAAATTTTTTTCTTCACAAAGTGATATTTTCAATTGATTTTTGTAAGCGTTTTCTTAATCTTACTAAAAAAAGCAGCTTTTTACAAGTAAAAAGTTGCTTTTTGTTTTATTTTGTTAGGATTTGTTTTGTTTCAGTTTCAGAGAAGCATTTTTACTTCTTGACTGGACCTTTTTCTGCCTTATCAAGGGCTTCTTTGACTGTTTGAGCATAGAGTTCTCCACCATTGGTTTCCATATTGAAGTGAACAGAGTCTGTTCCCACCCAAATGTTTGGATTTTCAATTGCTACTTGGTACCAGTCCGCAATGGTGATAAAGTCGTATTTCTTAGCCAGTTCCAACTCATAAAGACGCGTTTGAACCGATTCACTGGACTGATCGTTGGCATATCGACCATCATATGGTGTCACAAGGATCAAGCGACGGCCTTTTGGAAGTTTCTCAACATACTGATCCAGCAATTCTTTATAGTTGCTTACAGTATTGGTTCCTAGGGCAATGACCACATTTTTTAGGAGAACTTTATTGGAGATATCGGTTTCAAAGACCTTCATTCCATTTTCCAACTGACGACTCACCACTGCATCGATCTGGATGCCCGGGATCGCTTTAGTCAGGTAGTCCTGCGCTCGCAAGTTAACCGAATCACCGATCATGGTCACACCATTTGAGACGTTATAGTCTGTTGCAGTTGCATTATCCACTTGCGTCCGTGTGACCTGCATTTTGCTGTCTGCTTGATTGAGACCACTCACTACCAAACTCTCATCAAAAGCTCCGACGGTTGGTGCAAAGGCAGAGATTCCAATCATCAAGAGAGCCAGAGGAATCATGAGGTAAAAGATCGGTTTGGTCAAAAAACTGAGATCCATCTTCATACCAAAGACCCGAGGCTCCTTGCCTGCAATGGTTGGCTCCAAAATATAGAAAGATAGAGCCGTTAGAATCAAGGAAACGATCGTCGTCACAAGGGCTGCCATCATATTTCCCAAGTGTTGAGAGAAGATGATAAAGAAAGGCCAGTGGAAAAGGTAGACACCATAACTAGTATCTGCCAAGAAATTGAGGATGGCTGGTTCTTTTTTATCTGGCGTCTTTTCATGGAGAATGCGGGCCGACAGAATCATGGCACAAGCTGCGATTGTCGCTGCTAAAAAGCCAAATAGATAGGTCCACAAGCTATCAAATGGCAAGAAAAGACTGAGCACAAACAAGAAGGCAAAGCTTCCACCCAAGACCGATAAGGTCTTTTTCATGCTCCAAGACTGCACCAGCTTAGTAAAGTTAGGGCTGACATTGGCAATCCCTGTCACCGTTGCTAGACATGATCCCGCAAAGAAGGGGAAGATGTGAGTGAAGCTAGAAAAATAGATGGTAGAGAAATTGGCTGTCAGAAAGGCACGGATGAACATGGACAAGAAGGTGAAGAGAAAGAGCCCGCTGGATGCCAGGAAGAGCATGCCTCGGTACTTTCCAACCGTCTTAGCCCGCTTAGCCAAGAACCATGCCAAAAGTGCCCAGAGCACATAGTAATGCACTTCTAGGGCCAAACTCCAGGTATGAAGGAAGAGATGCGGAATAAAGTTACTTTCGTAACTACCACCCGTTGCCATCTCAAAGAAATTGGTCACAAAACCGAAGACCGCCGCAATCTGAGTCCCAATACCAGCCACGTAGTCCCGTTGGACCATAAAGGTAAAGGGCATCACGACCAAGACCATAAAGACAAGGGGTGGTACGATCCGGTAAAAGCGCCGTTTCAAGAATGCCAGGTAGTCGATTCCTTGCTTGCGCGCAAATTCATCGATCAAGAGCGCTGTAATCAAAAATCCTGAGAAGGTGAAGAAAATATCTACCCCAATGAAGCCTCCAGGAAAGGCTTTTTGGAAGAAATGGTAAAGCAATACCAATAAGAGTCCTGTAACACGGACTAGTGAAAACCATTTAATGCGCATTTTGATAAATCCCCTGCTTGAATGTTCCTTTGTATACGACGTTGGCTTCTGTGGTTAAGGTGCCTTTGCCCTCCGGCTGGCCGTTAACAAACTGCCCTTCATAGGTCCAACCATCCTTGGACTTAAACTTACCATAGCCGCTAAAAGAGCCGTTGACGAGGTTACCTGTATAGGTATCCCCATTTTTAAAGGTGACGGTTCCCTTGCCATTCATCTTGCCACGGACCAAACTTCCGTCGTAACGGATCGCCCCCTTATCCAAGGTCAAGACGCCCTGACCTGGAATGGCTGAAAGGAAAACCAGCAAAGCAGATAGAACAATCACGACTAATGCTGCTATTTCTAAATTTTTTCGCGTCAGATAGACCTTATAAGTCTCATAAAATTCTTTCATATTCATTCTCTCACATATCAAACTCTTAAGAAGTTGCTAGCTGATCTAACCAAGCCTTACAGCCACTCAGGACTCTGGAATAGGTCTCCTCAAAATCACCGGTATACCACGGATCTGGCACACTTTCAGAAGCAAAAAGATGAATCTTGTGTTCTGTTCCTGCAGGAGCCATTCGCTTTAGATCTGCTACATTGTTTTCGTCCATCCCTAGGATCAAATCAAAGTTGTAAAAATCCTCTTCCTTGATCTGTAAGGATGTCTTGGCTGGATCATACGGGACTTGGTGTTGTTGAAAGATTTTCTGGGTTCCCTGATGGATGGGATTGCCATGTTCCCAGCTCGAGGTGGCCCGACTTTCAATCTCATACTGATCCGTCAAGTCCTTCATGACAAACTCCGCCATGGGGCTCCGACAAATATTTCCTAAGCAGACAAAGACGATTTTTTTCATGATTCCACCTAACTCCTTGTTCGGACTGCCCAACCTAGCTGAGCTCTTGGCTTTCCACTATGGAAAACCAGCATACTATTACCATTATAACAAAAATGTGACAGAAAGATGACAAAGTGGCTCCATCATTTTAAAGAAAAATCAGATTCCTTTTTCAAATCTGATCTGTTTCTCTATTTTGGAAAACGAACCTCTAATGGAGGCCATTTACTCTGCCAATCCTTCTTTTTCATCCGCTCTGTATAAACCGCCAAACGCTCGGGACTGGCTAAAAAATGCGGAGTCGGCTGAACGATGAAGTCTTCGATATCCTTTGTCCCATAAGGGAGAAAGAGCTCTAGCTGACCATCTTTCCTTAAGCGAACTGCAAGTGCCGTACACTGCTCGGGGTATTTGGAAACCGCATCACAGGCACTGCGATAAGGAGCCGTCCCAGGACTATGCTGGTGCATATAGACTTGATTCTTCACTTCCCAAGCGTACTGGGGATAGGTCTTCTTTAATTCCTGCTCGATCTGCAGAGTCTCCTCATAACTGATCGCAGGGTCATAAAAGACCAGATCCATATCGGTTGTCGCGTCAAACCCTGGTTTTCCAGAGAGCTGGTTCCAGATGAAATTGCGCACTGCACCCGCTGCTAACCAGGCATCTGCCAAGTTGAGATCCCGAATAATAGCCAAGACTTTCATCATCTCCGGATCCGCTTTGATCTGTTCTACTAATGTTTCTTCCGTCAGCATCTTCTTCTAGTCTCCATTGTAGGGATAACCCAGGTGTTCATAAGCCTTGCGGGTCGCCACGCGCCCTGTCCGAGTCCGCATGATAAAGCCTTTTTGAATCAAGTAAGGCTCATACATATCTTCTACGGTCTCCCTCTCTTCGGCAATATTGACCGATAGAGTCCCAAGCCCGACCGGGCCACCGCCGTACATTTCAATCATGGTGCGCAGGATCTTTTGATCGACATAGTCCAGTCCTTCATGGTCCACATCTAGCATAGAGAGGGCCTTGTCGGTAATGGTATCGTCAATCAAGCCATCGCCCATGATCTGGGCAAAATCGCGCACCCGTTTGAGCAAGCGGTTGGCAATCCGAGGAGTCCCACGACTACGAAGAGAAAGCTCTTCGGCAGCTTCGTGGGTAATCTCCATCTCAAAGATCTCGGCGGTCCGCTCGACAATCTCTGTCAAATCATCTTGTTCATAGTATTCCATGTGCCCCGTAATTCCAAAGCGAGCACGCAAGGGATTGGACAGCATACCCGCTCGAGTCGTCGCCCCAATCAGAGTGAAAGGAGGAAGGTCCAGATGGACACTCCGGCTGCTCTCCCCAGCGCCAATCATAATGTCGATGTAAAAATCTTCCATGGCGCTGTAAAGCACTTCTTCGACTGACATAGGAAGACGGTGGATCTCATCGATAAAGAGGACATCCCCCGGTTCTAGATCATTGAGGATAGCTACCAAGTCACCGGCCTTTTCAATGACAGGACCAGAAGTCTGCTTGAGATTGACGCCCAGTTCATTAGCGATGACAAAGGCCATGGTGGTTTTCCCAAGCCCCGGAGGGCCAAAAAGAAGGACATGATCCAGCGCCTCATCCCGAAGCTTAGCCGCCTCAATAAAGATTTTCAGCTGGTCCTTGACCTTATCTTGACCGATATATTCATGTAAATATTGCGGGCGCAACGTCCGTTCAACGGCCTCTTCATCGCCCATGATTTCATTGTCTAAAATTCTACTCATACAGTCTATTATAGCAAAAAATGATACCTTCGGTACCATAAATAGAATGTGTTTTTTAAAGATCCTGGTTCTCACTAGCGTTCGTTAGAATAAGTTGAATAGTTGCCCTCATCGCCAACCTTTCTTTTTATTATACAGTCCCTTCTTCTTCATCTATCGCTCACCATTTCACTTTATAATTATTTCCTTTAATGATAAAATTAAAGCAACAACGTTTAGGAGGTAAATTTATGTTTACTAAAACAAAGAAGATCCTTTTCGGTTTCTTGGCATTCTTTGCAGTGCTCCTTATTGCAGGATGTCAGTCTTCTCCATCGCAGTCTTCTAAAACAAATAAGTCTTCTCAAACAGATAAATCTCCTCAAACAATCAAAGCACCACAAGATCTTACAAAGTATCAACAAGGAACTTGGAAATGGACTGACCAACAAATGACCATTCAAAAAGTATTCCTAGCTTCTAATATCAAAAAACTTGCCGCTGTACTAATGCTTGATGACTTCGATAAGGTTAAGATGACGATGACCATTAAAGATAAAACCGTTGAATTGAAGTACCATTTTGATTACAGAAAACTGTATGAGGATCAAGCATTTGCAACAGGAGAGAACAAAGCGAATTATGAATCGTATTTAAAAAATAAAACTGCTGAATTTAAGAATTATATTCCAAATTTGAAACATACAAAGATTACTCTTGACGAACCTAATTATGCCTATGATTACTCTCTAACTGGAGAAATCGATACACAGAAACATACTATTACGTTCCCTGAAACACCTACATTTTTAAGTAGAATTGTTATGGGAACCACGTATAATTCACTTGTACCAATTACTTATACTTACACCGTTGAAGGTAACCAACTAACACTTTATGCTGAAGGTAAAGATGAACAAAGTCATTTTAGAGTAATACGTCTTCGTTTCAATTACGTAGAAGACAATCATTAGAAGGAGTGATCAATCATGAACAATATGAAAAAAAGTTCCCTATGGATGTTTTCCCTTCTTGCTCTTCTATTGGTATCAGGATGTGGGCAACAGAAACAACAGCAACAGAAACAACAAACAACCGCTGAGACTACAACAGTTGCAGAAACTACCACAGTAGCACCTACCCCAGTCTCACTCGAAGGAGACTGGAAAGCTGTAGATTTTAGAGATACAGTGGAACGTACTTTCTTAATTTATTATGATGATGCTAATAGTCGATTAAAGGTTACTGAAGCCTTCCAAGATATCGTTCCGACTCTAAAAATTACAGGAACAGATGTAACTTATTCTTATAGTGCCGATATGAATAAGTATATTGATTTTTATGCTGAACAGAATAAAGATAAATACCCTACAAAAGAAGAAGCTACTGCCATCCTTCTAGGCGTAAGAGAAAAGAAATTTGAAAGCTTTAAACATCAAACTGGAACGTTTGATAACAATACAAAAGTGTTAACTGCAACGTTAAATGATGGGGTTTTAAACGAGAAAGCAAAAACGATCGTATTCCCTGAAGTTCCAAACATCTTTGGAGTTCTACCTCTTTATATTAATTCTACAGACGTACCAATTACTTATCACTACGAATTGAATGGTGATATCCTTACAATGTATGCTGAGAAAACGTACGATGAAACTGGTGCTCATCTTGTTTATCCAATGAAATTCAAGAAAGTTTCAGATCCTAAAACTAATTAAATAACTCACTGAGAGTGAGACAGAAATCGGTAATTCGTTAGAATTCGATTTCGTCGTCCCACCTCCGCACAGTTGAGTAGGGCTGTA
>NZ_JACLQX010000011.1:0-64898 GCF_016648925.1 Streptococcus parasanguinis
AGCTTTTACAGCCCTACTCAACTGTGCGGAGGTGGGACAACGAAATCGAATTCTAACGAATTACCGATTTCTGTCCCACTCTCTATTTTTCAATGATGACAGGGCCATCTGGTGTCCCTACAATCACTTTTGAAATCATATTCAAGAATAAACCGTGCTCTACAACCCCGACGGTGTGATCCAGTTCATTTGCCAGAGCTTCTGTATCCTCGATCACCTTGAGATCCAAGTCAATGATAAAGTTACCTTGGTCGGTGACAAAACGTTGATCATCCGCGAGACGGAAAGCAGGATGGTAGCCTTTTTGCTCAAAGTGACGGAAAAGATTTTCAGCCCCGTATTGCACTACTTCCACTGGAAGTTTGAAAGCCCCAAGAGTTGCGACTTGTTTGGATTCATCCACGATCCAAATGCAATCTTTTGAATTGGTTGCGACGATCTTTTCCATGAGGAGAGCACCACCGCCACCTTTGATCCCATTCAATTGAGGATCCACTTCATCTGCACCATCCACTGTCACATCGACCACTTCGACATCGTCGATAGCCTTGAGCGGGATGCCTAAACTTTCAGCCTGATCATAGGTCACACTCGACGTTGTGACAGCTGTGATCTGCAAGCCTTCTTCTTTGATGCGACGACCCAATTCAGCCACAAAATAATAAGCAGTTGACCCTGTACCGAGACCGACAATCATGCCGTCTTTGACAAACTCAGCCGCTTTAATACCTACCTGTTCCTTTAGGTTTACCATCATAGACCTCCTTTTATATTCTATTACAGTATAGCATATTCTGTAAGAGATTTCACTAATTATTTGAAAACCTTTCCATCTTTTAGTTCTAAAAGCAAAACCTTGCCCGTCTGCTGACTTTACGATAGAATAGAGATGAATCTACAGGAAAAGAGAAATGACATGATTACTAAAGAATTTGATACCATTGCTGCCATCTCGACACCTCTTGGTGAGGGGGCGATCGGGATCGTCCGCTTAAGTGGGACAGACAGTTTTGCCATCGCGCAAAAGATCTTTAAGGGAAAAGATTTAAGCAAGGTGGCTAGCCACACGCTCAACTACGGCCATATCGTAGATCCAGATAAGAACGAGATTCTCGACGAAGTCATGGTTGGAGCCATGCGCTCGCCGAAGACCTTCACCCGTGAAGACATCATCGAGATCAATACCCACGGCGGGATTGCTGTGACCAATGAAATCCTGCAATTGGTGATCCGTGAAGGCGCTCGTCTGGCAGAACCTGGTGAGTTTACCAAGCGGGCCTTTCTGAACGGTCGGGTCGATTTAACACAGGCCGAAGCCGTCATGGACATCATTCGCGCCAAGACCGACAAGGCTATGAACATCGCCGTTAAGCAACTAGATGGTTCCCTGTCTGACCTCATCAACAACACCCGCCAAGAGATCCTCAATACTCTGGCTCAGGTCGAAGTCAATATCGACTATCCTGAGTACGATGATGTTGAAGAAGCAACCACTGAGATCATCCGTGAAAAGACCAGTGAATTTGAAGCCCTCTTGACCAACCTCCTCAAGACTGCCCGTCGCGGTAAGATCTTGCGTGAAGGGATTTCTACTGCTATCATCGGTCGTCCAAACGTCGGCAAGTCCAGCCTCCTCAATAATCTTCTTCGTGAAGAAAAAGCCATCGTGACCGATATCGAAGGAACCACCCGTGACGTTATCGAGGAATACGTCAACATCAATGGGGTTCCCCTCAAACTAGTCGATACAGCTGGTATCCGGGAAACCGAAGACATCGTTGAGCAGATCGGTGTCGAACGGTCGAAAAAAGCCCTCAAGGAAGCTGATCTGGTTCTTCTGGTTCTCAATGCTAGCGAGCCCTTGACCGATCAAGATCGCCAACTCCTTGAAATCTCTCAAGATAGTAACCGCATCATTCTCCTCAATAAGGTCGATCTCCCGCAGCAAATCGAGTTGGACGAGATTCCTGCCGATCATATCAAAATTTCTGTCCTGAAAAACCAAAATATCAACCAGATCGAAGACCGGATTAACGCCCTCTTCTTCGAGAATGCTGGACTGGTCGAGCAAGATGCTACTTATCTCTCAAATGCCCGCCACATCTCTCTTATTGAGAAAGCCGTTGAAAGCCTCCAAGCAGTCAACGAAGGCCTGGCTATGGGCATGCCAGTGGACCTGCTCCAAGTCGATCTGACCCGCACTTGGGAAATCCTTGGAGAGATTACAGGAGATGCTGCACCAGACGAGCTCATCACCCAACTCTTCAGCCAGTTCTGTCTTGGTAAATAACAAAAATGCGTATGTTTGCACACATACGCATTCTTTTTTTGTTTTATTTTCCTTGTTCTAATCGCTCGACGGTTTGATAAGCTTGGTAGATTAGGAAGAGCCCGGTAGCATTCAAAACTGGAATCGCAATCGGCAACTCGGTCACGATTTGTGAGAAGGGTGAATTTCCAACAAAATGGAGTCCAAACCCAGCTACTAAATAACCCCAGCCTGCTAGAGCTAGATCCTTGCGTCCTCTGCTAGCTTGGACAATCAAGTAGAAACCGAGCATGACAAGACCTGTGTAGACCCAGTGAGACATGGGTGCATTGGCCACACGACCAAGAATCCCTGACACCGTGTAAGAGAAACCTTCCGGCATATCCTGACGGATATAGGCAAAGTCCTCCACGATCTGGAAACCAAGACCAGAGGCAATCGCCAAGAGGAAGATCGACTTGATGCGACGGACACTGAACAAATAGAGAACAAAGAAGATGGGAATCAACTTAAAGGGTTCCTCAAAGAGTGGCGCAGCGATGGCACTCTCGTACTGGTTCCAAAAGTCGCTATTTGGAGCGATCGCTTGAATCATGTCATGGAAATAGGTATTGGCAAAGCTAGACAACCAACCGGCAACAAAGCCTCCACCTAGTAGAGAAAAGAGCACCGGTACCCATGACAACTTCCACTTCTTAGCAAAATGAAAGAGAGCCCAAACAGCAGGAAGTGCATAAACCAAAAGGATGAGGGTAGAAAGTCCCACAATCCCGTACTGACTACCAGACATCCAGCCTTCTGTCAGTGACTGGGTCTCATAGGCCAGCCCGATCGCTAGCAAGAGTATATAGAGAAACAAAATCGATTTGCGTTTCATAAAAGACCTTTCTATGGTGAAATGAAAAAGGCTGGAGGACCAGTCTTTTCCGTGTAGTATCATTGTAACAGGATCAGCTTAAAAAAACAATAAACTGAGCCCTCAAATTCAGATTTTACTTCAGTACGGCAAGAATCTGACGAATCATATCTGGATCCCCATCTGGCAAAGTCACCGTCTCCGCATGATCCAAGATTCCTTGGGTAAATTGCGTCATAAACTCCTCACTATTGAGCTCATCCGCAGACTGTTGCCAGTGGCTCGGTACAGGATAGATCGTCACCGTCCCATCACCGTTGGATGCATAAGTTACATGACCTTCTGCAGAAATAGGTGTAAACAACTGACGAACATCTTTAGGATAGTCAACTCCTAACCCACCAAAGTAAATTTTTGTACCAGCACTCTTTTCATTAATACTCAATTCTGTCGGTACAGACTTGATCACATAAGCCCAGACACGAGCAACTTCAACCTGAGCAGAGGTGTAGCCTGGATAATCATTCTGGTCTGCCTTCTTCGAAGACTTGACCTCACCATCCGAGCGAGTATTCCACTTCTTGGCTTTACTCATCTTAGAGGGACTACTGCTATCGTCTGTATCAGCTTGTTCCCGATCTTTCGGCTGCTCTTTCTTGCGATAGTAGAAATTGTCATTATCGCCATATGCCGGTGACTGACCAGCCCAGATCCGATCCTTGGACTTATCCGAAGCATCATCTTTGCCAGCTTTCTGACCTTTTGGAAGGAGCAAGAGACCGTATCCTCCAACACCCGACTTGGCACTGACCGTCATCTCTGCGATCTGGTCCTTCTGCTTAAAGCTCGATGCATCAAGCTCAACATCCTCGCTGACCAAGCCCTTGTCATCAAAGACCAGCTCATTGCCACGACCATCAATCCAAGTTCCCTTGATACTCGAGTAGTCCTTAGCCTTGATGGCTTTCAAGTCCATGCCAGATTGTTTCTTTTCTTCAGTGCTTGTCTGCTTGGTATCCGAACTCTTAGGCATCACCGTCTTCTGAGGACGACCACACGAAGCCAAGACCAAAGCAGAAAGCACAATCAAAAAACCTTTTTTCATATCAATCTCCCTTCACACACCTACTATTTTAGAAAAATAAGAAAGGAGAGTCAAAGAAAAAGAGGAGGGGGCATAAAAGTCTGTAAAATTATTATTTGAATTTCTAAAGAAATAGAAGTTCAATGTATCGAGCTCCTAGACCATCATTTTTTGTTTTTCTTGTTTTGGGATCATTCGAAAGAACACAGCTCTAAAACAAGGAAACATTGATACTATCAACTCCACACATCCTACATAGACAGTTTCCCTTATTTTTTTAATATGCTTCAAAACTATATTTTAAACAATTTATTTAATCTTTCTAACTCTGATACATTCATATATATTTCTACTCCAGTAACTACCCCCTTACTATAAATAATTCCACAAGAAAACACAATCCTCTTCTGACTCAAAATATTTGACAATATTACAAATGATTCCAAAACATAATCCTCTATAGTAATAAAACAATTATTTTCATCTTTAAAAAACTCTATAAATCCAATATCCTTACACGTATCACCCAAATGAAACCTAAGTGATTTTAAAAAATAATCAAAAAACACATCATTTTCCATAGAAAGCCCTTTCATTTTTAAAATATTATGTTATATCATACAAAAAATAGTTTTGGGACCATAGCTCCTCCAACTTCTTTAAAGAAGCTAATTTCGTAATAACCATCTGTTTCATATACAACAAATCCATCGCCTCTATGTACAATCGTATTGGAATGATTATAATCATCTAACTCATCTTTCTTTGGCCAACGATGATGTTCACAATAAAACATTACTTCTAAAGCATCTTTTTCTGATTTTGAAACACGTTCTGCTAATTTTTGGCTAATGGGAAAGTTAAGCACTTCTTTCCCTCTACTCCACAGAATCTGATAATCATTATTGTTTTTTAATACCGTACAATTTTTGTATTGTTGAATTTCTGTTGTCATACTATTTCTTTTTGTCTATTTCAATGGTGACACATAATCATCTGGAAGTTTGCCTCTCCAGTCAATCCATTTTTGTTCAGCAAGTGGAATTAATGTCTCAAGCTCTTCCTGAGTAAATAATTCCCAACTCTTAGGATTAGCTATTAAAGGAGTTAAGCCTTTTAATACAAATTGTTTCTCACTAGCCTTCTTTTCTTCTTCCGTCGGTGGCCAAGAATCGTGTTTAATCTTCCAAGATACTTCGAGTAGTGATCTCTCTCCACTATCTAATAGAGAGAATAATTCTTGGGGTAAATCATAGACTGCTAACCAAGAAGCCACAGTTCCCTCTTCTGAAACTAAAAAATATTTATCCTCATTTTTCCAAATTAACTTCCCGTATCCTTTTACTTCTTCAAACTGGATAACATCTTCCCATTTTAGGTTTGTTGGTTTCATTTTATATCTCCTAGTGCAGGTTATTTTCTCAACCAGAATATCATAAAATCAGGCTTCTTTTTCTCCTCCTCAATAGGCAATGCCATCTTTTACCCATTTTCTAGTTTCTAACTCCAAATTAAAATAGAAATCACTTCGACCAAATTTATCAAAGGAATCTTCTTTAAGAGCCTCGCATACAATTCTCAGTTTCTTCTTACTTATCTCAGAAATATATAGCATAGTAAACCCTGCAGGAGATTCAATTTGGTCAATTTTCTCACCTTCTAAATTATAAATCTCTAATTCTGAAGGGAGTCCAAAGTCACTTGATGAGCGAAATATACTGAAGATACGCTGATATTTAGGGCTAAAGCGAAGATGATGTAAATGATGAAAAACAATCTGGTGTTGACCATTATGATTCCAATCTACGGTTCCTTCTAGTAGATTTTGTTGCCCTAACAATTTTCCTTCTAAGCTAAAGTAGAAAATGATTTTACTTACAAAGTTTTCTCCACTATAGACGATAACAATGTTCTCATTTTTATTATATTCCGCATGAATGATATCTGGTAGTTCTATCTTTATTACACAACCATCCCACTCCCATGTGACCATCTGTTCACTGTAATCGATTCTCATCATCCTTCTCCTACTCTAACTCAGATAAATTCGATCTGTATTGTTTGCTCAGTCATCATGGAATCCACTTCCTCAACAAGTTTATCTATCTCGCTCTCTGTGATACGAATGTGGTTGTATGGTGGCTCCCAATTCTGTATACTTGACCTATATGCAGTAAAACTTCCATTGGTTAACAATTCTCCCTTTGCTTTTAAAACATAACCATTTTCATAGTCAAATGTGATGATAGACTTTGTACCAGAAATTTTCATTTTCTCACTTTTCTTATATCCCTTTCAGATTAAACTTTTAGAGCACTCATAATTTTTTTAATTTGGTATTCAAAAAAGGTAGGACTACCTTAAAATTCAGTGTCTCTTTTTCCACTATTATACCATACAAGAACTTTCCCTAAGATCCATCCTTGTATAAACCAAAAAAAAACACTGGCGAATCAGTGTTTTACTTATCTATATTGTCCCCTGCCGGAATCGAACCAGCAACTACTCCTTAGGAGGGAGTTGTTATATCCATTGAACTAAGGGGACCGATAAAAAAAGAAGCGAGATCACTCCCGCCTCCTTGTTCGTCTTAACGACGGATTTCTTTAATACGAGCTGCTTTACCTTGCAATGCACGAAGGTAGTACAATTTCGCACGACGTACTTTACCGTAACGTACAACTTCAATCTTTTCTACACGTGGAGTGTGTACTGGGAATGTACGTTCAACACCGACACCGTTAGAGATTTTACGAACAGTGTACATTTCAGTGTGTCCTTGACCTTTACGAGCGATAACAACGCCTTCAAAGATCTGGATACGTTCACGAGATCCTTCGACAACTTTCGCGTGTACACGAACAGTGTCACCAGGACGGAATGCAGGGATATCAGTACGAAGTTGACCTTCAGTCAAGCTTTGGATTAATGGATTCATTTTATTCTCCTATCTTCGTCAATCTTGAGGGACCTCCCTCAGCGGATAAACTGTATTTTTGTGCTTCCATTACGCACAGAAACTATCATATCAGATAATTTCAGGTTTGTAAAGCTCTTTTCTCTACTTTTTCGCAACTTTTTGGCCGGAATAAATGCTCCACTCTTTTGGTAGACAATAGGCGATGGCGCAAGCAATGACAAAGAAAGGAAGATTAGCATAACCAAAGACTTCTCCTCCGATCAAGATCGGTGCGAGCAAGGTCGTCGTCGCACTGCCAAAGACACTGGCATATCCGATAGCAGCCACGACTAAGACTGGTAAGCCCAGCATAGGAGCAAGAAAGACTCCAAGCGTAGCTCCAATCGCAAAGAGCGGGGTCACTTCTCCTCCTTGATATCCAGCAGAGATGGTCACCACGGTAAAGAGGAGCTTCAAGATCCAGTCATAACTCTGCGCACTGCCCTGATGAAAAGCCACATCAATCAGATTGGTTCCAAGTCCACTATAAGTTCCGACCTTGGTCAACTGGAGGGTCAAGAGGACCAAACTGAGTCCAACCCCTATAAGGGCAATCCGGATATAAGGATTAGGCAGTACTTTCGCGACTGTTTTCTTTAACCAGGAAAGGCTAACTGCAAAGAGTTTCCCAGCGAGGCCAAAAGCTAGGCCAAGAAGGGCAACTTTGATCAAGGTCTCTGGTGTCCAGCTCAGCGTTTCTCTTAGTGGCACAGCAAATTTCTCTAAACCAAGGGCATGAGAGGTGAAGCTAGCCACGATCGAGGCGATGAGCGCTGGATAGAGAGCCATCAACTGCAACTCCCCAACTGTCAGGACTTCAAGTGCAAAGAAGGTTGCTGCGAGTGGCGTCTGAAAGAGCCCCGCAAAACCTGCTGCCATCCCAGTCATGAGAAAGATACGCGAAGCATCTGGAATCTTGATATGACGGGCAAAACGATGCGAAAGGGTCGCACCGATCTGGACTGCTACACCTTCCCGACCGACCGAACCACCAAAGAGATGGCTCATCCAGGTCGTCAGCATGATCAAAGGTACCAAGACCAAGGGGATTTTCTCCTCACGCGCGTGTCCGACATCAAAAATGAGGCCCATCCCTTTTGAAGCCTTGCCACCAAAACGTTTATAAAGATAAATGATGACAAGACCCGCTATGGCTAGAAAAAGAATCAAGGGCCAATGCTGGCTTCGGACATCTCCAATCAAGAGAAGACCTTGACCAAAAATCATGTCAATGGCACCAACCAAGAGACCAATGAAAAGCGCCATCCCTGTTAGGACCACATACTGTTGTGCTTTTTGCTTGATAGATAGACTAGTCACGCGCCCTCACCTCCTCTTGGAAGTCTCTCGAGCGCTTCATCATATCTTGAAACTGAGCTTGAATAGTCGCCCGATACTGCTCATCCGTCACAAGAGAGCCGACTTTCTCAAGCACTTCTCTTTCCCTTCCTTGATCGAGCACAGGTAAGCCCTGCTGCTCCTTATATTCTATAATCTGACTGACACAAACCATCCGTTTTTCCAGCAAGGCTACAAGCTCTTGATCGATCTGGTCAATGTCCTTACGAATCTGATCTAAATCCATGTGTCTCCTCTTTATTTTGGATATAAATCGAGGCTGTAATCCATCAATCCAGCCTCTTTGTCATTAATTTGCTTTTGCTACGAGTTCTTCCGCAAAGGCTTCTAATTTTTCAATGTCTTCGTCTTCTGCAGACAAATCAACTTTGACACACTCAGAACCTTTTTCAGCACCAGTCGCAGCGAAGCAACGGTCGAAATCATCAACTGCTTTACAGAATTCATCGTAGAAGGTATCACCTGATCCTACAACACCGTAAAGTTTGCCTTTGAGATCAAGGCCAGCCAAATCTTCGTAGAAATCTTGGATCTCATCTGGAAGCTCTCCATCGCCGTATGTATAAGTCGCTACTACTGCGATATCCGTATCAAGGAAGTCCTCCGCATCCACAGTTGTACACTCATCCACATCTACTTCGACACCAAGATCACGGAATTTGTCCGCTACGATATCAGCAATTTCTTCAGTATTTCCAGTCATACTAGCAAAAACAATCTTCGCTACAGTCATAATTTCCTCCCAAAAGCTATTTCCCGTATTATACCACTTTTTCAAGCATTTTGCACGAAACCTTTCCCGATAAGCTGAAAGAAGGGACACGTTTCAAGAATTTGGACCGATTCAACCTAATCACCCTCATTTTCTTCTTGAATTGCTTTAATAGTTCAATTATTATCTGTTTTCCTTCTCCAACTCGTACTCCTCTTTAATATCTTTAATACGCTGGATTTCTTCATCTAGTTTTTTATTAAATTCAGATTCAGTCTTATATGGATATGAAAAACGGCTCCAGGTATACCACTTCAACCCATCTTTACCTTTAAAATACCATTCAAGTTTGATCGGTAAATAATCTTGATTATAGGTGATCCGAACTTTGGAAAATTGATTCTTTTCATTTAAAACTTTGGCTTCAAAATCAGGTGTCTTCCCTTCCTTCACTAGAGATTTAGTAATCAACGATTTCGGATCTCGCTCAATAACAAAGTTTGATTTTTCGATCTCTTCTCTCGAAACTTTTAAGTTCAAAATTGCGGAAGTAATATTTCGGTATAAGTCTCTATGATACCTATCGGATGGTTTTTCGTCCGAATAACTGCCATATTTTTTCCCATTTTTTACTACTACTTGAGTTTTACTATAAGAATTATTGCTCCTCAAGTCATAGCCATTCTCAAAATAAGATCGATATAAATTTTCATCGCCCGAATCATCCACAACAATAAACCGCTGTTGTTCTAATATCGATTTTGAATTTTCTTGAATCTTGCCTCTGCGGAATGCAATGAAAACACCAGCAACAACTACTAGAGACAAAGCAACTAGAAAGACTTTCGAACTGAATCCTCTCTGTTTAATTTCTTTCATCATATCCATCACATTCTAGCAAAATATACATCCAAAGTGAAGTGTTAAACTATTCAAAAAGCTGAGACATATGTAAGCTCAGCTTTATCTCAAAACTAGGTTAATCTCCCTCATTTTCCTCTTGAATTTCTTTAATATTTTCAATTTCTTCATCCAGCTTTTTATCAAAATCAGACTTATTTTTGAAGGGATACGAATAGGTGCGCCAAGTGTACCATTTTAGTCCTTCTTCACCCTTATAGTACCACTCAATTTTTGTTGGTAGAAATTCTTTGTTGTAGGTGATACGGACTTTGGAAAACTGACTATCCTTGATAGAATATCTACCTTCAAATTCAGGCGGATGTTTTTCTTCTAATAATTTTTTATTGATGAATGAATCAGTTGAACGAGTGATTTGATAGTTGGAATCTTTTATATCTTTAATATTAATTTGGTGATTTAAAAGTGCTGAAGTGAGCTCAATATCTAAAGCTCTTTTATAATACTCCGCAGCACTATATTCCTGACTACCACCATACAATTTATTATTTTTTATTGCAGCTCCATGGTAATAAAAAAAATCTTTTTCTTTTAAATCAAAACCTGCACTGATTGAGAATTTTTTATCATTATCTGAAATACTTTGAGTCTCAATATAACGTTTATTTATTAATATTGAATGAGTATCACTTATGCTCTTTGATGTACTCAGGGCTACGAGTATACTTATTATACCCGCGATCGCTAGGCTTAATGCCACTAGCATAACTTTTATATTTATTATACTCTTCCATTTTTTCTTTTTCTGACATTCCTTTTGTATTACGTTGCCATGCTTCATAGTCTTCATGTCCTCCTCCTTTTACAATATCCGCAAATTGACCTACATGAGCAGTTTTTTCATCTGTTTTACCCAAATCATTTTCATAGCGAAATAGTCTTTTTGCTTCAGTTCGAGTAGCTGGCTCAGGAGTACCATCCACATCAAGCATTCCATGTTTTCCTTGATAAATTCCCGAAACATCCGTATTATTACCTTTTGAAGGGCCGTAATTAAATGATTCCGTGTTAGCAATTTCCCTTAATTCATCTTTAAAATAATTATTTGGATTGGAATCATAGCGACCATCTGCTAGTTTATGATTGTCATAGGCATCCCATTGACTGTCAAACTCGCCGGTATCCAAATTCACAATAAATTCCACCATCCGTGCATTGTTTAAATCTTTTCCTTTAGCTGAATTGCCCTGAGGGACTTGAACCTTCATATTATAGGGACGTTTAAAGCCATCTTTTGGATTAAAGCGATTATGGTAGTTAGAGCCAGTTGTGTAATCAAATTCAATATTATTTTCTTTACCATATGCTAACAGTTTTTCGTAATCATTTGCGCCTTCGTAATGATTGCGAATATAGTAAATTGCTTGGCGATCCAGATAATAACGGAAAAAATGAACTTGCTGTCGCAATGCTATTTCTTTTTGACTAATTTTCTTAAGTTCTTCTTTACGTTCTTTATCAGTAAGTTTTTCACCGCTCAATGAATTAAGATGTTTATCACCGAATGCTTTTACAACATCACGTCTGAAATACATGTTGAAATCACCATGTGGTGGTAGATTCTCTGAAATCTTATGCGTTTTGCTTGTCAAATGCATAAACAGATTACCATCCGTTTCTGCACCTAATTGCTTAAGAACCAGTTCAACTTTCGCTTCAGAATCGAGTTTACTACTAGCATACATTTCTGTATAGATATCTGATCCAATCTCCTTGGTTTCTGCATACAAAGCATCTCTCCTTGCATTTAACTCACTGCCTGTCTTGGCATCAGCAGTTCTTTTTGAAACGCCTTTAACATAACCTTTGATGGCATCCTTATCCCAGCCATCTATTTCTTTGAGGTTCACTGATTGTTCACGTAATCCCGTAAGAAATTGGTTATATTCGAACGCTGTTACATCCTTTGGTTTCTTTGGCAAATATTCATTTTCAAACTCTTTATTCTTAATCGTTTCATTTACGAGATCAGACCAGGATAAATCCTTTGGAATAGAATACATTCCAGTATTTGGATTCCACGCTACGTTAATTTGATTGACAGCTATTTGAATAGCTTGGGCTAAGACATCAATTTCCCAGAAGATACTTGGCGATGATGCATTAAACGCTCTGAGTTTATTTAATTTTTCTTGTAGTTTATTTTTAGTAGCTTTAAAAATATTTTCTAATACGTTTAAGCCTTGAATCCTCTGTAATCTCTGCAACCGTTGAAAATCTCCAGCACTAGTCGATTTACTAGCAGCAATTTCATTGATCTCTGCATGAAAGATAGCAATCATCCGATCACACTGTTCAATATCAGAAACCAACTTTTCTTCCTGTAAGTCCTCGTCAGCCACCTCCGAGCGATAGGATGCTGGAAGCTTCTTCACGCTTTCTTGCGTAGCTTCTGCTAAAGCTACACCGGCCTCCTTCAATGGCTGGACAACACTTGTCACAAAGCTTCTAAAAGAGTCGTAAGCTTGGCCAGACAAGCGCGAGGCAGAATTTTCTATTTGAGTTAATGATGTTTCTAGTGATTCATAAGCTTTCAATTGTTGCTCAATCATAGTACCTGTGCTACTAGCTTGGCTATCCAAACTACCGCGATAAACTTCAATTCCCATCGTCACACTCCTTTTCAATCATTAATTTTTTCCGTTCATGATAGATATCATTTAAATCATCTTCGACTTTTCTTTTTTTAATAGCTAATTCATCCAGCTCTTCTAAATAACTATTTGAAATTTTTCGCGATTCATGAAGAAATCCCTCTTGAAGTTGGTCAAAAAAATTTCTAGAGGAAGGATAGGATTCAAATGCATCCCATAAATAACGGTGCGCATCAGAGCTATAGCCCTCAAAGCGGTTCAACTCATCTTCCAGATTTCTTTTTTCTCTTACAATTTCTCTTTCTTTTTGGAAAAGTTGGTCTTCTTGTCTTCTTAATTCCGATAGTTGTTGATCGTGATTCATCTTCCAACTCTCTCAAGCTATTGAATGCTCGCAGCAGTAGCTTCATCCACTGCTGTAAATCCAGTTGAAACGCTTTGCAGGTTGGTCCCGATTGATTCAATCGCCGCTGCAATTTCTTCTGCTTTGGTTTTAGCAGTATCAATGGCTTGATGGGCCGCTTCATTACCAGATAGTTTGGTTTGTTCATCTTTCGAAGCCGATGCAACTCCCGAAAGTGCATCTCCACTACTTTTTAAAGAAGCCGCTAACTCTTGTGCCGTTTCAGCATTACTTTTAATTTCAATCATCCTAGTCCCTCCCATACTAAATCTATTTATCCATTCTACCAAAATATTGATCTTCTGTAAAACCGCTTCCATAGCTCCTAATTAGTGATAAATGCTTGCTGGATGGGCCTTTCTTATGTTAAAATTGACAGAGAAAATGAGGTAATGTATGAACGTAATGAATGAAATTCTTGAAAAGATTCAAGCTTATGACACGATTATTATCCACCGCCATCAGAATCCGGATCCGGATGCGATTGGTAGCCAGGTGGGCTTGCGGGATCTCCTGCGTGCGCAATTCCCTCAAAAGCGGGTCTTGGCAACTGGCTATGATGAACCGACCTTGACTTGGCTTGCTGAGATGGATGAGGTCAAGGACGAGGACTATGCTGGAGCTTTGGTGATTGTCTGTGATACGGCTAATACTCCCCGCATCGATGATAAGCGCTATACGAATGGTGATTTCCTGATCAAGATCGACCACCACCCAAATGACGATGCTTATGGCGATCTGCTTTGGGTCGATACTGAGTCTAGCTCTACCAGTGAGTTAATCGCACTTTTTGCTAAGGAATTGGATCTTGAACTTCCTGTAAGTGCTGCGCGTCTTCTCTATGCTGGGATTGTCGGAGATACAGGTCGCTTCCTTTATCCTGCTACTTCGACTCGGACCTTTGAGATCGCTGCAACTCTTCGAAGCATTCCCTTTGATTTTACAGCACTTGCTCGTCAGATGGATACGATCAATCTCAAAACAGCTAAGCTTCAAGGCTATGTCTATGACCATCTTGAGATCGATGAACATGGTGCTGCGCGTGTGACCTTGACACAAGAGCTCTTGAAGAAATTCGATCTACGGGATTCAGAGACTGCTGCAATTGTCGGAGCCCCTGGACGCATAGATACCGTATCTGTTTGGGCCATCTTTGTCGAGCAGGCCGACGGTCACTTCCGTGTCCGGATGCGTAGCAAACGAAAAGTGATCAACGAGATTGCCAAACGACATAATGGTGGTGGCCATCCACTAGCGAGTGGAGCCAACTCCTACTCCCTCGAAGAAAACGATCAAATCTACAAAGAGCTACAAGAAGTGGCACGCACGAACGAAGGCTGAGAACGGTTTCTCAGCCTTTTTATCTTGGTCACGGGGTTTTCATTTGATCTTTCTTATGGTAAAATAAAGCTAATACAATTTTTAAGGAGACCTATTATGGAAAAAAATAGATTGTTTATCATTATCTCTGCTGCGGTAGCGATTCTTAGCTCTTTCTTGCCATGGGCAAGCCTTAATGCTGGAAATTTTGGTTCATACAGCTGGAATGGCCTTCGCGGAGATGGATGGTTTGTTATTATCTTCGCAGTCGTTGCGATTGTCCTTGCTTGCTTGAACGATGTGAAATCTTCACTACCAAAAGGTTTTGCAATTGGTGTTATCGTATCAGGGGCTCTCTCAACTATCGTAACATTGATCGATCTATTTGGTGTAAACAAATATGCTGTTGACTTCAATGGTTATGGCGTTTCAATTGGCTTTGGTTTGATCCTTGCTTTAATCGCATCAATCGCTATTGTTGTAACTGGTCTCTTGGCGATGTCAGGTGGTAAAATCACTAAAGGAACCTTCGAAGAACTTGCTGAATCTGGTAAAGGATTTGCCCAATCTGTTGGACGCGTGACAACTTCTACTGTAAAAACTGCTGTAAATGAAATCAAAAAAGAATCACACGAACACACTGAGGGACAAGCTGATCAACCAGTTGAAGCAC
This sequence comes from Streptococcus parasanguinis, assembly GCF_016648925.1. Lineage (GTDB taxonomy): Bacteria > Bacillota > Bacilli > Lactobacillales > Streptococcaceae > Streptococcus. The sequence continues at coordinate 15,151 of NZ_JACLQX010000011.1, forward strand.
CAAAAGATCCAAATCAATCTGAACAATAATAATATTAGATTCACCTTGGCTTAGCCAGGGTGATTTTTTTGATCATTATTTTAAATAAAATTAGTGAAAATACTTGTCAAGATCCTGGAAATTTGGTAAACTAGTTTAGTAACAATCTATGGCTCGGAAAGAGACCATGGCAGAAAGGAAATATTGCAAAATGAAAAAAGATATCCATCCAGAATATCGCCCTGTTGTCTTCATGGACACTACTACTGGTTACAAGTTCCTCAGCGGTTCAACTAAGTACTCTAGCGAAACAGTTGAATTTGAAGGTGAAACTTACCCATTGATCCGTGTTGAAATTTCATCAGACTCACACCCATTCTACACTGGACGTCAAAAGTTCACTCAAGCAGATGGACGTGTGGATCGTTTCAACAAAAAATACGGTCTCAAATAAGAACCAACACAGAACCACTCCCGAAAGGGAAGTGGTTTTTTTGAGTTCTATTTCCTTTATTGTGAATGCACAAAATAAGAGGTTAGGATGTTGATCCTGACCTCTTTTTTCATCTTAATGGAACTGCATTCCACCATCCACGATAATGGTTTGACCTGTGATGTAGTTTGAATCAGGTCCAGCAAGGAAGCTGACCGCTGCTGCTACATCTTCTGGTTCTGAAAGACGTTTCAAAGTGATATCTTTAGCGAATGTTTGCATACCCCATTCGTCGTCTTTGCCTGCATTCTTACCAACTTCATGAGCAATGTCAAACATCATTGGAGTCTTAACGATACCTGGTGCATAAGCATTGACAGTGATTCCTGAATCCGCCAAGTCACGCGCCAAGGTTTGCGTAATCCCACGAACAGCAAACTTGGTCCCACCATAAATGGTCAAGTTTGGATTTCCGACAACCCCTGCTTGTGAAGTCGCATTGATGATCTTCCCACCATGACCTAGTGCTTTGAACTGTGCTTGAGCTGCTTGTGCACCCCAAATCACACCACCAACGTTAATAGCAAATGTACGTGTGAATTGTTCTTCTGTAATCGTATCAAGTGGTGTAGTTGGTGCAACACCTGCATTGTTCACGACAACATTCAAATCTCCAAAATGGTCAACAACCTTTTGGAAAGCTGCAGCCACTTCTTCTTTTTTAGACACATCAGCTACGACTGCAAAAGCATTATCTGCGGACAACTCAGCAACTGCTTTTTCAGCTGTTTCAGCGTTGTAGTCCAATACTCCAACCTTAAAGCCATCTTGCACCAAACGTTTTGCGATTGCAAAACCGATTCCTTGACCAGCACCTGTGACAATAGCTACTTTAGACATATGATTCCTCCTTGGTATCAACGATACCAGCAAACGTTCCTATCAGAACAGCAAGGGTTGACAACTAGTTTTGATGGGGTCTATTATAAATTTCCGACAAAACTATGCTAATAGTATACTCTTTTGTGAAAAACATTTCAATCTCTAGCCTATTTTTTCAAAAAAATAGTTTATTTATATGATATTTTTATTTAGTGATAAATGAACGAAAGCGTGAAATAGAGTATGTCTTTTACTCACAATGGATCACTATTCTATTCTGTAACCCCTACATAAAAAGCCTTCTTTCGAAGGCTTCTCTTAGATCTCTTTAGTCATCAGACTCTGCAAATACTTGAGTGGCTTTGACTGCTTTCTTCCACCCCTTGTACAATTTCTCTTTGCGAGCTTCATCCATCTTTGGTTCAAAGATTTGAGCTGCTCCATGAAGAGATTTTAATTCATCTAAGTCCTTCCAATAGCCTACTGTCAGACCTGCTAGGAAAGCTGCCCCTAAAGCCGTTGTTTCCAAGTTTTTAGCGCGGGCAATTTCAATTCCAAGAATATCTGCCTGAAACTGCATTAAATAATCATTTTTCGCTGCCCCTCCATCTACTTTTAGGACAGGGATAGGAGTTTTGGCGTCTACCTGCATGGTGTCGATGATATCGCGTACTTGGTAGGCAATTGATTGAAGGGTTGCTTTGATAAAGTCTTCCTTGGTCGTTCCCCGAGTAAGTCCAAAGACAGAACCACGCGCCTCTTGATTCCAGTATGGGGCTCCAAGACCCGTAAAAGCAGGGACCACATAGATTTCATCCTGGTTCTGGGACTTCAGAGCATAGGCTTCCGATTCAGGAGAACTGTCGATCATACGCAGACCATCGCGAAGCCATTGAATAGCACTTCCAGCGATAAAGATAGAACCTTCTAATGCATAGTAGACCTTGCCATTGATCCCATATCCGATAGTCGTCAGCAAGTTATTTTCTGACAACTGCATCTCTTCACCCGTATTCATAATGATGAAGGATCCAGTTCCATAAGTATTTTTGACCATACCAGGTTCAAAAGCCAATTGACCAAAAAGGGCGGCTTGCTGGTCTCCTGCCATCCCCGCAATCGGTACTTGTCCACCGTAGAAATGGAAAGGGGCAGTCTTGCCATAGATTTCAGAGTTTGAACGCACCTCAGGAAGCATGGCTTTAGGAATGTTGAGGATTTCTAAGATTTCATCGTCCCATTTCAGATCCTTGATATTGTAGAGCATGGTACGGGCAGCATTGGAATAGTCTGTCACATGGGCTGCTCCATCCGTCAGCTTCCAGACCAACCAAGTATCAATAGTCCCAAAGAGCAATTCTCCTTTTTCCGCACGCTCTTGTGCTCCTTTAACATGATCCAAAATCCAACGAACTTTAGTTGCTGAAAAGTAAGCATCGATGACCAAACCTGTCTTTTGGTGGAAGGTTTCTACATAGCCTTGGTTTTTGAGCTCTTCAGCTAGTGGAGCAGTTTGCCGTGATTGCCAGACAATAGCATTGTAAATGGGAAGACCCGTATTCTTATCCCAAACAACTGTCGTTTCCCGTTGATTGGTAATACCGATCGCCTCGATTTGATTGGGCTTGATGCCACTTTCAATAAAGACTTCAGCGATCACCGACTGTACAGAGTTCCAAATCTCATTAGCATTGTGCTCCACCCAACCAGCCTGCGGAAAAATCTGAGTGAATTCCTTTTGACTAGAGCTAACTTGCTCGCCTTTTTTGTTAAAAATGATGGCCCGCGAACTAGTGGTTCCCTGGTCAATCGCCATGATATAGGTTTCTATTGACATAAACTGTCCTCCTAAATAAGGTACTTAAACATCTTGTTCTTTCATAAACTAGTATACTCTATTTCATCTAGGAATTGTATCCATTTTTTTAATAAATTACTGTCTAAATTTTCCAACTGCTTCTAACTCTATCAGATCTAATTAAAAGAGCCCTAAGGCTCTTCTTAGTATTTCAAATGTTTTCAAGATTTGCTCAGATCTAAGCGATTTAAGAACTCCATGGTCGGACTGTCCTGGTAAAGTTCTTTGAGAGGAATCTTATGATAGGCAGAAATCTCTTCTGATGTTACACCGTAACGAATCAGGAGATCATAAATACGATTTAAATCATGACGTAATTCATCCGTAATGAGGACATTATCGCTCGTTTCTTTTGTTTTCCAATAATAAGATGGCAGAACTTCCTTGGTTTCTATTAAAATATTTTGCAATAAAGTTCCCCCATGACTATCCTTCTGAGAGATATCTGCTCCAAGTTCTAACATTTTTTTAAAAACCTTGAAGGATTGGTCAGCTTTTTCCTTAGACGAATACAACTGATATTGACCATTCCAACGTTTAATCATGCGCCTGCAGTCAAATACAGCTCTTCCACCGGCTGTTTGGATGACTGGTTGACAAAATGGATTCAGCTCTGTCGGCTCTTCGATAAAGTTAAGATCTGCCCCTCTATCAATGAGTAAGTCTGAAATATCTAAATGTCCCGATTTGATAGCGACTTGAAGGAGCGACTGTCCTTGATCTCTTTTAGGTTTGTCACCCGAGACAGCATTGACTTCTTCAGGCTTTTTATCCAATATCTGACGAACTCCCTCTAGATCTCCTCTTCGCAACAACTGAAAGGTTTTTTGCATGGTTTTCCCCCTCTCTCATTATAGATAAGAATAACACTGTGTTGATACTTTGATCCTATCTCTAGGTTCTTCGTTAAACTGATTATACCATTTTATGAACTCTACATTGAAGTCCTAAAGGATAAAGATGACAGACTCCCACCGAAAGAGGTACAACTCTATTTCTATTATTTTCGTGCAGCCACCAGCCAAGAGGCTACTAGGATTTCGAAAATAACTAGAAGGATAATCTGAGGAAGAGAACTTTGAACCAGCATAAGAACAGCTAGACTATCAATTAGCATATGAGCGAGGATACATGAAACAGCTCCTTTCGAGTACTCCCTAAGCGCTCCAAATAGGAAGGTATTCCCTAAGATCATCAGGTAAAAGATGAGATAATTGGACGAGCCAGCTGTAATCCATGGGAGTTGATAAATAGGTATATGCCAGAGGAACCAGACAATGGAAAGAACCATCATTTTAGGTATAAAGTGCTTACTAAAGGAAAGATGATCTTGTAAAAACCAACGCCAACCGACTTCTTCTAGGCCTCCATATAATAAGGTCCAGGGGAAATAAAGGAAGAAGGCCAAGAGGGAGTTCCCAGTAAAGTGAACATTCATGAGCAGGATGGAAAACCCATAATAGATGAAAGGGATGAAGAGAGCTAGAATCCAGGATAGGGGAGTTTCTTTTTGAAGAAAGACCTTTTTGAAAAATTCACCCAAGGAGTTGACTTCACCAAGGACAAGAGAAAAGACAGCAGCCACAATCATGGGAATACAGTTCATTAGGATAAACAGGAGCGACGCCCCCATACTAGTCCTATCTGGGAAACACCAAAGAATCACTTGCCCTACTATAAATGTAGTAAGGAGGGCAGTCAATGCATACCAGATAGCGACTGATTGTTTTGAAATAAATTTGCTCAAACCTTTCTCGATTTCCTCCTGTTCATTTTCTGTAAAATCTTTTAAGTCCATAACCTACTCCTCTTTATCTTTATATAGTAGATTTTACACTCTTACATGTGAATATACAACTAATTGGGATGGGATGCTGCTAGCTGTGAACAATCATAGAATAAGGAAAATCATGATTTCTTTTTTCCTAAAATACCGTACAAAAAGATCTGATGGATTTGCTTAACGTCTGTTTCTAAATTATCACTATGGGCTAACTGATTTCCTACACTATTAAGAGCATCCATGACATTTAAAATAAGCTCTGTTGACAAGTCTCTAGCAATCAGCCCCTCTTCTTTCCCGAGATTAATATAAGTGCGATAAATATCCCGTTTTTTTGCGGTTATCGCTTTCGTTAGGAGACTTGAGAAAGCGGGATCTCTCAGCGTTTTATCTTGAAAATAGTACGAGATTTGCTGACTCATTTTCTCCTGACATAGGTCTAAAGCCTGGTCCAATTTTGTATTAAAAGCTAGATTACTTTTTAAAATATCCTCGGCTTGCTGGGTTATTTCTTCAAACAAGTCATTAACACAGAGAGCCACCAAATTATCTTTGCTCTTAAAATAATTGTAAATAGAAACAGGTGATACTTCTGCTACCTCTGCAATAGATTTTATACTCGTTTCCTTAAAACCTTTTTCTTTGAATAGACGCAAAGCTGCCTGAATAATCGCTTGCTTCTTTTTCTCAGTCGTCTTTTGATATTGATTCATATGAACACCTCAGTTACTACCAATTGTAGCATAAGTTTGAAATATATACCTGTATATTTCATTTTTTCTTGCTATTCTGACTACTTTTCTCTATAATAAAGTTTGAAATTTAATTATTGCTATTTCAAACTTTATTTGCAAAAAGGTGAGGAACATGTTCATTCAATATCTTATAAAGCAATCTAGAAATCCGAGTGGTTTTGTTGGCCGAGTGATTACCAACATCTGGTCGTCCTATTTTAAGGAACTCAGCCTTTGGGCAATAAAACAAACCACTATCCCTAATAATAGTCGGATTTTAGAAATCGGTTATGGCGGTGGTAGCACTATCAAAAACCTACTTGCTTTAGATAAAAATCTTTACATTCATGGCATTGATATTTCCAAGGAGTCTTATCAAACTGCTAAACGGATGCTTTTAAAGTCAATAGAAAACGATAGTGTCCAGCTGATGGTTGGAAATGTTGAAAACCTTCCCTACCAAAATCATTATTTTGATCTTGTCTTTGCCATTCAGACTCATATTTTCTGGAAAGAATTAAAACAAAGCTTTCAGGAAATCTATCGAGTCATGTCCAATCATTCTACTCTGATTATTGCTTCCGAAAAAGAAAAAATTAAGTATCATATGACAGATTATGGAACAAGTTCTGAATTGAGTCAGTTATTAACAAATGTTGGCTTTTCAAAGATTGAAGAAAGGCAAAATCACCAATGGGTTTTATATATTGTCACGAAAAGTGAAAAAAATAAGAGTCAAATGGCGACCAAATAGCTCTTACTCTACTTGTTGAGCTTGAATTCACCCTAAAAGTATTTAGGGCATAGGAAAAGATGACGAGTTCATTAGATTTTTACTAAAACCTTAAAGCCATATCAAAAGAGCAGTTCAAAATAACTGCTCTTTTGATTTATAACTATATGAAGCAATGGAAATCAAGCCATCTTAGGATTTCACTTTCTCCATACTGCTACTAGCAATTCTCATGGCAAAAAAGATAATAAGCACCTTAATCACAAGGGATAATCCAAGGCTCTCCTCAGTTGATGACAGTTGCGATAAAGCATTGATCAACGCATGTGTCATCACACACAGCCAAAGACTTCTGGTCTTTGTATAAATGGCGGATAGGATGAAACAATTGCTTAATAAACCAAGCAAAAATGGTATCAAATTAACCATTGCGAGAGATCCATCAATGTAAAAATAGAGCAAATGCCACAGTGACCAGGCTACAAATGTACAAAGCGTCGATACTATATAGGTTAACTTTTCTTGCAAAGTAGGCTGAAAAAAATAACGCCAACCGATTTCTTCGATACCACCAAAGACGAGGGCTTTTACAAATAAAATTATGGGGAGATACCAAGTTGGAATAATCATTTTCCCACTCAAAACCAATGGTAAAAAATCCAATCCTATAAAAATGAGGACTAAGAGATAGTTAAGAGGAGCTTGTTTGACTTGAAAAAAATCTTTTAGAACTTGTTTGAAACTAGATTGATGGTAGTCAATACTGGCAAGACTACCCCAAAAAGCTGATGACAAGCCACCTACAATAATAGCGATGATCCCAAATGATGATGTAAAATCAACCTTGACTCCTCCTGCTCTTAAAAACCACACCAGAAGGCAGACTCCTAATACTTGACCAAAGGTCCCTAACAAATACATAGATAGGGCTTGTTTTCTACTCATTCGTGATTCCTTTTTCTCTCATTTAATTTCCAGTGCTATCTACCTTAAACCCATACCTACCTGCATTTCGTTTTAGCTTCTCCACCAGCTCTTCATTCCGCTTGCTTTTTCCAAAAAAGAAGGGAATAGTCTTTCCATTTCTAAGCTCGATATAAAAAGCATAGCGAGCCCCGCCACCAGATCGTCCACGAAAAATTGCATAGGTGATTTGCTTGATCTCTTTCAGTGGGATCATTCGCCGACTGAAACACAGAGCGACATGGATATAGAAGATTCCAAGGCTAATATGGAAAGGAGCAAAGAAGGGACCACTACTACCCCTCGCGATTGCCCTTCTTCTCAGGTAAAGAAGAACAGTGGAAAAGAGCAAGAAAACTAACACATATAGAATCGGAGCATACTCCATTATCTTTCTAAATTCTAACACGCTGTCTTTCATCCTCTACTTCATCTCAACCCATTTTTCATTGTCCATGATAAAGGGCTTAGCCAGACCTTCGCCTGTGTAGTCTTGGTATTTGGTCTCCAAGTATTTGTAGACATCTTCCTTGGTCGCAAACTTGATGGCTTGATAGGGCTCTTCGAAGGTTAGCTTTTCGACAAAGAGATAGCTGTCCTTGGCAGGTACCAAAACGCCCACGTGACCAACAAAAAGGGTATTACCGTCAAGGTTATCATGAACGATGACAGAAAGCATGCGCGCATTTTCATTGAACTTGAAATGAGCAAAGTATTCTTCCATCTTCTTGGCATGGACCTTGACATCTGTTGTCGCCTCTGTCGGAACCCGTGAATACAGAATGTTAAAAGCTTCCTTGTCTGCCTCATCGAAGATCTTCCCTTTGTCAATGGCATCATTATCCACGAATAAAAGTTCACTATCCGCTTTCATCTTAGGAATCTCGATGCGATTCTTCAGAAGAGTATAGCTATTGATCCGGCAGTTGGTCCCGACGAAATCGCCCTTTTTCTTGGTCCACAAGTCACTGATCTTCTCAACATTGTAGTCTGTTTTCTTGAACTTACTGAAGTCACCCGTCAAGCCAACAGAGCCGACAATGCTATCGTAATCCGTTACTAGACCCAAAAACTTGTCTACACTGTCCTTATCCAAATAAGCAGACAAAAGACTCCGCACTTCTTCGACACTTGCCTTGCTATTAAGGTTGCTGTAGGTGCCCTTGTAGCGCTCCTTATCTGAACTAGATTTCTGTACAGTGGAACTTGCCTGCTTTTCCTTGGATTGCTTTTGGTTGCTACCACAAGCCGCTAAAGCAAAGATCGCCAAGGCACAGCTAGCAAGGAGCATGATTTTTTTAGATGGTTTCATAAAGTGGTTCCTTCTCTATTGATTAAAATGTTTGTTCTATACATTTTTCATATCGATAATCCTTTTCCTCTATTATAGTTTAAAACTAGCTTTGCTCCAACTATTTTTTACGAAATGAGAAAAGTTTATAAGTAACAAAAAAGAGCTGGCAGACTGTCCAGCTCTTTAATATGTTACAAAAATCAAAATTAAAATTATCGTTTAATCAGACCAATCTATTTTGGCATGTTCTATTGCGTACTCGGCTTCTTCTTGAGTAAATTTTCTTTTTTCAACAAGTATTTCTAATATCTTTTCTTTCGTAATCTTGCGACCGTTTGCATAAGATTCCGCTTCTTTCACAGCGTCCTCCTTCCAATCGAAATTAACATGTTCTACAGCATAGTCAGCCTCTTCTTGAGTAAATAGTTCAACATTTATAAGTTGCCAAACTAATTTTTCTTTTGAATAACGATACCTTTGAAGTGATTTTGCTGCTAAAACAGCCTGCTCTTTCCAGTCCATATTAAGCTTATATATAGCGTACTGGTTAGCTCCTTCTGAATAATTATAAATCTTTATTTTATTTTTGATAGCCTGCTTCGAAATAGGAGAATCCTTTGACAGTTGCTTAGCTGTTGCATATGCCCTTTTAAATTCTTCTTCTACTAAAGTTGGATGAAAAAGTTTTTTCACAAGCAAATTAAATAATAATTCTAAATCGTCCTCATTTTCATCACTTGAAGAAGTGTATTTTCTATAATCATAATTCTGTGTACTAGAACTTGAAGTAGCGTATTCTTGTTTTGATGATTCAAAATCATCCTTATTTCCATCACTTGAAGAAGAGTATTTTTGTACAGGATTAGTCAACTGTGATCCTGAACGTGAATTTATCCATTTATTATAATTTATTTCATAATCAATTACTATAAGAGCTAGCATTCCTGCAAATAATCCAAAAATTGTAAAAATAAATATCAAAAACTTTTTCATCATGACTCCCTTTACTTGTTTCTCTCCAATGAAATTTTCATCCCTCTGGAACTGCTTTCATTAGTATTATATCATGAAATATTGTTCATTTTTATTTACTAGTGTAAAAGTCTCTATGCTAGCAAATTAAAAAGTGACTGCATTTCAACTGCAATCACTCGTTCATTTGTGAGATAAAAAATAACAAAAGTATTATAAAAGATTATTTAATCTTATGTTTGTTCATCTTTTCTTCAAAGATGCCTGTCATAATCTTGCGGAGCTCTTCTCCTTCTTTTTCAGGAAGGTCTCCTTGGCGCTTGGCCACGGCATAGAGTTCAGGGTATTGCTTGGCTACACGCTCAACTGTCTTGGTCGTCGCATGTCCTCTGACAAAGAAAGGAATGCGTTTAATCCATTCTTGTGGAACAAGAGCGAGCAACTTCTTCGCCGCTTCCTTATCAGAAATCTCAGCCGTGCTCAATCCTTGCTTGATTTGTTCTTGTTCTTTTTCTGTAAAATCTTTTAAATCCATAGTAAACTCCTTATTTGTTTATCTAAGGACACATTATACACCTATGTAGAGGAATGTACAACTAAAGGATTTTGGAAAATAGTACACAAATGCGTCCATTAGACATTGATTTATCCGTTCAGTTCTTCTCTACAAATAACAAATCCATTTGGTTGAATGATCAATCGATCATCGGAAATGCTTCCAAGACTGATCAGATCTGCTTGTTCTCTTTCTAAGACAAAGACTTTCTTGGAGTGGTTAAAGTAGGCTTTGAGAAGGTGGCCTTCATGCTGCCATTCTACTGCTACTACATCTAGCTCTACTTCTTTCAGACTCACTTTACCATTCTGGATCAAGCCGGCTACTTCTTTTCGGAGCTGGATCAAGTCCTTCATAAAATTCAGCATGTCATTATCCGCTGACACGCGCTCCCAAGGCATGACACGCCGGCAATCTGGGTCTGGACCACCGATGAGGGCTAGCTCCGTCCCATAATAGATACAAGGCGTTCCGCGTTGCAGATAGAGGAAGGCGAGGGCAGACTTGACAGACTGAAGATCGCCTTTGGCCGTCGTCAAGATGCGCTCTGTATCATGCGAGTCCAAGAGGTTGAACATAACCTCAGAGATCTGTTGCCTGTAGTACATCGACTGGCTATTGATCTCCCAAATGAAGCGCTGGGTCTCCTTATGGCCCCGCAGGAAATAATCCTTGATACTTTCAGAAAGGGGATAGTTCATCACCGCATGAAACTCATCACCATTGAGCCATGGTTGGGACGAATGCCAGATTTCCCCAAGGATATAGAGATCCGGCTTCTTGGCCAAGACCGCCTTACGGAAATCCCGCCAAAATTGATGGTCGATTTCATTGGCCACATCCAGTCGCCAAGCATCAATATCAAACTCTTCAATCCAGTAAGTCGCCACCTTCAAGAGATAGGCCTTCACCTCAGGATTAGCCGTATTGAGCTTAGGCATAAAGCCCGCAAAGGCAAAAGCATGGTAAGACAAGTCGCGACTATTCCACAGATTTTCTGAGGAGACAGGGAACTCTTTGATATGGAACCAGTCCTTGTAAATCGAATCCTCCCCGTATTTGACCACATCCTGCCATTGGGGTGAATCATAACCAATATGGTTGAAGACGGCATCCAGCATAATCTTCATCCCACGCGCGTGGGCCTCTTTCACTAGCTGGCGGAAGGTCTCCTTATCACCAAAATGTCGATCAATTTCAAAATAATCAATGGTATCGTACTTGTGGTTACTTGGAGACTCAAAAATCGGGCAAAGATAGAGCCCTGTGATCCCTAACTCCTGCAAGTAGTCCAGATGATCGATGATCCCTTGCAAATCACCACCAAAGAAATCCAATACTTGAGGAGCAATAGAGGCATCCCAAGGACGAACACCTTTTGGCGAAATAGCTGGATTCCCATTGGCAAAGCGCTCAGGAAAAATCTGATACCAAACCGTCTGCGCCACCCAATCCGGAACAGCACACCCATCAATCTCATGGATAAAAGGAAGCTTAAAGCCGTTCATGACAAAGTCCAGGTTCTCCTTGGTGTAGGCTGCCACACCTCGATCTCCGTACAAGATCTTCTCTCCCGCTGTGTCCTCTAATTCAAAGAGGTACTGGATCCGTGCATGACGAACCGATACCGACACTTGCCAATAATCAAAGAGGTCGTCTGTCGTCACCTTGTCCATTTCCTTAGTTGCCTCATAAAGATCCTCTATAAAAACAAAGGGATCCCCATAGTGCAAGACAATCCGTTTGATATCTTCTTTCTTGGTCCGGATGCGAATATGGAGCTGGCCATCCTTATAAAGATAGGCGTACTCTGATTCAGGCCTGTGATAAATCGCTGTTAATTCCATCTGTCTCGTCTCCTACTATACTCTCTTTTCATCATTTACCGTTTTATGCAAACGATTCCATAAACTATTTCTAGTATACTACTTTATAAAAACGTTTGCAAGATTCTGAGAGATAATTTTAGATTACAAGCTTTTTAAGATTGTAATGCAACACAAAAAGCCCAGCAATTGGGCTTAAAGATTTTTGTTGAAGTAATGACTTTACCTTATAAGCATCACTTTATACTGTTTCCTACTAAAATATACTACAGATCTATATTTCTGTTAATAGTTTATTGAACAGTTGTTCGAGCTTACTAGTATCTCCATAAACTGTTCCATCCATATATAAGTGATAGATATCATCATCTAAACCAATTGAAATTTCACATTCATAGCCTTTCATCAAAGCTAAAGAACGGATAACTTCTCGTTGAGTACGACCATTTCCTTCTCGAAATGGGTGAAAATAATTTAGATTATCTAATATCTCAGCTAAACTTTTACAAATCTCAATTTTATTATTTGCGTTAAGTAAATAGTTTGAAAGCAAAGTATTTAAAAATTTTTCTGCCATATCAAAAGACTGAACTGGCATAAAAGCATTTCCACTTTTAGAGATATTTACTTGACGGTATTGACCTGCCCAAGTATACATTCCTTCAAAAAGAAACTTATGAATCTTTAAAATATCTGAAACAGTATTTACTTCAATTGGATTAATAAACAGTTTTAAACTTTGGCTTGCTACTAAACGATATTCTAATTCTCGTGCTTTATTATCATTTTTCTCATTAAATTTATTTATGAGAACAGATGAATGGGGATAAGTGTATAAATTATCAGGGTCTATATAATCATACCCATCATATATTTTTCTGACCATTATCCAACTCCTAATGCAACTGCCTCTTCTCTCAGTCGCTCCACGTCTTCTACCGTGGGATGCCATCCTTCAATCATATTGGTGCTCAGAGCAAACCAGACACTCTTAAATACCTTTTTGTTGTCAAAAATCACACCCATAATCATCATTTTTTCTTTATCTACATCTAAGGTCATATTCTACCTCCGTCCTATTATTATAGCATATTTTCAATCATTTTAGTTCTCCTATTTAGTACTTACCCTACACAAAAAGCCCAACAATTGGGCTTCTTCATTAGCAGAATAACTGATCCTCATTCCTTACTTGTATGCCGCTTTCCAAGACTTAGCGCTTGCTCTTCTGACATTTGAACAACCTTAGAAAAATTAGTATTGCGAGGCATACTGTCCAAAGAATACCAATAAACTTCCGCACTCCCATTTCTGGCTACATAAACTACTGGAGCCAGTTGAGGAGTTGGCTCTGCAGGCTCGACAGATTGAACTGGCTGAGCTGGCTCTACTGCTTGACTCGGTTGAGGGGCTTGACTTGGTTGCGTCTCTACAGAAGGACTAGCAGGTTGAGGTTGACTACTTGGTTCTGTCGGCACTAAAGATGGCTTGGCAGTCCCCTTCAGATAGTCAATGGTCGCATTCTTGGAATAATTATCCAAGGTAACGGTGGTGATCCCATAAGCATCTACCGACTCTTTGGGACTACTTAAATTGATTGGTAGAAGGTTGCCATCTCGATCAATTCCTACATATTGCAAGGTCACCTGCCGAGGAATCAATTCATCCCCCGTATATACCGGAGTCACCTTGTAGTCTAACCAGTAATTTTGGTGGGTGGCCAGCCAGCTATCGAGTCGTTTCTCGTAGTAGAGCATGCCCTCCACATTGCTATCCGCTGTCCCTTTATAATTCCCCGTATTGGTCCAGGCAGTTAGAGAAACCAGATTTTTTCCTTCATTGGTCAGACCACTAAACTGATACCCGATCAAATGCCCTCTATGGAACAACCAGGCCTTCTTTCCTTTATTTCCATAAGCAATCTTATAATTGTGCCAACCAACCGGATTATAGCTGAGACGCGGTTCTCTTTTTTTCTTTGGCTCATCCTTGTCCTGCAGCTGAATATGAGCGGAGGTCGCACGACCTAAATGATCAAAATCCCCCAGTACTAGCTGCTTATTGCCATTAAAAGGCAGTAGATGAAGACTCTGGTAATCGAATCCAGTTTGCTGAGCTTGAGCCCCTTGAACAACAACCAAGGACATAAAAACCGAGACTATCGCAACAATAACATTTTTCAAAAACCGTTTTGTAACCATGATTGAAACTCCCACATTTCTATCTAGTGATATTATAGCAGAAAAAACGGTTACAAAAAATTTATTTTTTCAAAAACTCTTGTTCATGACCTTACGTAACGATGTATAATAAGTATGAGGAGGTGGGTAATGATGACTAAATACAGAGCAATTCCGGAAGGATTTATGACGGTTGGGGAACTTGCTAATAAAATGAACGTTACTGTCCGTACTCTACAATATTATGATAAAGAAGGGGTGCTTTCCCCATCGGCAGAAAGTGAGGGTGGTCGCAGGCTCTATACCGATAAAGACTTAGTGTTACTCCATCAGATATTGTCTTTAAAATCATTAGGTTTTTCTCTCAAGGATATAAAGGGGCGTTTGATCTCTTTGAAAACACCTGATGATGTTGCCAATGCTCTTACAGAGCAAGCAGATACTATTCGTAAAAATATTGAACAACTTAAGGATTCTTTAGTCGCAATAGAGCAGTTAAAGGCAGAAGTTTTACAAATACAGACGGTCAATTTTAAGAAGTATGCAGACATCATCGTCAATCTACAGATGAAGAATGACTCCTACTCTCTCATTAAGCGCTTTGATGATAATACACTCGACCAGATACGCAGTCGATTTGACAAGAAAAGCGGACTTGACTTTATGGACAGATTGAACCGCCTAAGTGATCAAATCGTAGAGCTTCAAAAAGAAAACGTACCAGCTGAAAGCGAACAAAGCCAACAGGTTGTGAAAGAATACTGGGGCTTGATTATGGAGTTTACAAATGGTGATATGAGCATGCTTCCTAAGTTGATGGAAGTTGGTACTATTGATACCGCCTCAAACGCTTGGGAAGAAAAGCAAAAAATCGTCAATGATTATATAGGACCCGCCCTACAAGTCTATTTTTCAAGGCTTGGAACAAATCCTTTTGAGGAGGTAGAACCATGAAAAACGCAATAGAGGTTTCTGGATTAAAGAAAAGTTATGGTAGCAATATGGTTCTTAGTGGTCTCGATTTTCAAATCAAACAAGGAGAAATCTTTGCTCTGCTCGGAGTGAACGGAGCTGGTAAAACAACAACGCTTGAATGTATCGAAGGTCTGAGAAAATATGACGAAGGCACTATAGTTGTAAATGGGAAAACCGGAATTCAACTACAGTTCTCCTCTCTACCCGTCCACATCAAACCAATGGAAGCCATAAAGCTCTTTGCAAAATGGAATCATACATACATTGATGATGCTATGCTAAAGGCCCTTGGAATAAAAGAAATTGAACAGTCGCAATACATAGAATTATCCACCGGTCAAAAAAGGAGATTACATCTTGCTCTTGCACTTATCAGTAACCCGGATATTATTTTTCTCGATGAACCGACAGCGGGACTTGATGTTGAAGGACGACTATCTCTCCATGAACAAATCCGAAAGCTCAAATCACAGGAAAAGACAATCGTCTTGGCAAGCCACGATATGGCCGAAGTTGAAACCCTATGTGACCGCATTGCTATTTTGAATAGTGGAAAGATTGTCTTTTGTGGTACTCCTTCAGAACTGACAGACAGGTTGGGAAGAAAATATTTCATCCATTTAAAGACCCGGGACGGAGAGGAATCTTTTGAAACAGATACGATCGAGGATAGCTTAATTTCATTATTGGAAGAATGCAAACAGAAAAATATCCAGATATTGGATATCAAGGTTGATCGTGGCACACTGGAGCAGCATTTCATTGAAATGGCAAGGAGGGGTTTGGAATGAATGGTTTTTTATATAGCCTAACATTACAGTGGAAATTGGACATACGAAGTAAGTCTCTCTTGGTTACTTACTATATTGTACCGATTATTTTCTTTCTTCTCATGGGTGGTATTTTTACTTCCGTTATGCCTGAAATGGGTAGCACACTTATACAGTCAATGATTGTCATGAGTGTTTCAATGGGAGCCTTTCTCGGTTTACCGCCTTCCTTGATTGAAACATACGGAAGCGACATAAAAAAGATTTATAAAGCAAATGGTGTGCCTATTCATTTAGGATTGGTGACCATAGTTCTCTCTGCCTTTGTTCATTTGATAATGACTTGCATAGTGATCCTACTACTTGCTCCAATTTTATTTAAAGCAAGTCTACCAAGTCAATTTCCCTTATTCTTTCTCGCGCTTGCCATCTACATTTTTGTATCGTTGAGTATCGGAAGTATACTGGGCCTTACTGTAAAAAATCAAGCAAAGCTGACCATGATAGCGCAACTTGTATTTTTACCCTCAATTATGCTCTCAGGAATCATGTTTCCCATCACCTTACTGCCTGATTTTCTTCAAGCAATCGGGCGTCTTTTCCCCGCTTCTTGGGGATACCGCTTGATGCTAGATCATGGTTTTGGTCTTGAAAATCTTTGGTATCTGATTCTTGTATCTTGCATTGCAATAATATCATCTATCCTCCTGTTGAATAAACAAAAATCTAACTAGATGCCTGAATAATTCCATGCCAGCTTTTACTTTAAAGCAAAAGCGAGATAGATCGTAAAATCAAATGAAGAGAACACCAACAAAAAATCATCTGTTGGTGTTCTCTTCATTTTTAGATTTCTGAAAAAACCTCTTGTCCATGTATCAGTAGGTACCCTTTAACTCTATTTTTCATGAACATTGTTTTATAAACAGTAGATTACAGTCTTAATATATATGGAGATATACAACTGTTCTATATCAACTTATATTCATACCAATTTTCATCTACTTTCTGAAATCCCAAAGCCAAAAACATTCTTTGACTTTGAGTATTAAAAGGATAAATTTGTGCAGTTACCTTAACCATTTCTTTCTCTTTAGCCAGCTGTATCATTTCAGAAATACATCGTCTTCCTATCTGTAAATTTTGATACTCTTTGCTGACCACTATAGAAAGTTCCGAGTTATCTTGAAGTGTCACATCCCCAACTAACACTCCCTCATATTGGATATAATAGCAAGATCCGTGTGAAGTTAGGTAATCATACATTTTATGAAGTTTTGTTAGATCGTAAATCTGATCAGTATTATCTACTTGTTTGCAAACCTCACTATCTTGATACCAAAGAAGGGAAATGTCATCATTCCTATAATAAGGAATAAGTACTATCTGATCATCTACTATTCTATTCATCATGACTTTTTCTTTCATCATAAATGGTTTCTATTTCCATTTAGCTCTATCTTATCAGAAAAATAACCGGTCTTATCTCTAATGGACCTACTCCCGGATCACTTTGATTTTTCTTCTATTTGCAATGAAATTACTCAAGAAACTAATCATGGTAATCAGCCCAATGACAAGAGGGAAAATAAAAGTGAAATACATTTCAAAGCTTATCTTATTTTCTTGTAGCAATCCTGTTCTCCAAAGACCAATCGCAACAAAAATAGCTAGTCCCATCACAATCAAGGTTTGAAGGAAAGTTCTTTTTAGCATCTTTTTCTTTGCCTCTCCTACTTCATCTTCTGAAACCTCATAGATGTCGAGTTCCAAACGATGAATCACTTGCTCTTGTTGGTACAGGGAGTAGCAAAATACTAAAAACGTGATCACACTGACAGAATCCGTATTAAACATGAAACTGAGCAGGAATCCAAGGATAATTCCCGACATAAAGAGCATGTACATGTTGTTCCCAAAAGTACTCAATTCTTTTTCCTTGTATTCGTCAAGCTCACCTGTAATATCGTAGAAAGCTTTCACACATTTCAATTGCCAGTTTTTATTCATCATCATCGATCCTCCAAAATAAAGAATTCAAATCCGTCCCAAGCTCTTTTGCTAGATTGATACAGATATCTAGGGAAGGGTTATACTTCCCATTCTCAATCATATTAATCGTTTGCCTGGAAACTCCAATACTTTTTGCCAAAGCCAATTGAGAAAGTCCAAGATTGACTCTGTATTCTTTCACACGGTTCACTTGGCACCTCCTAAATGTAAATGTGTCAAATATATTTGATACATTTATTTTACAATACTAGTTGCCGGATGTCAACTATATTTGACATCATTTCCTAAAACTATTTTCTCAACTTTAAAAGCATTAAAAAACGATAGACGTCTGTAGCTATCGTTGTGATTTCTTTTATATACTATCTAGAGGTTTCTTCCGATACTTCAATATTCCCCATCACCCAATTGGACATCTTTTTGCCTTTGTCTTTATAAGGGTTAGGAGGAAACAAGGTGAAAGGGGGGATGCTGGCATCTGGGAAGAATAGTTCTACGCTTATCGTTCGCTCGCGATTATGATTGACGTAGGCTGTAAAATAGATATGGTAATGTCCACTCACATCACCACCATTATCATACTCTCCTCTAGCAGTATTTGGCAATAAGGTCACGGACTTTATGCCCTGCTTTTCCTGGGCTAGATGTACGATGATCTCACGCTTAATAGCAGTCTCATGATTTCTGACGAAATTCCCATCATCACTGTATCCAGGATGCTCACTAAGAGAATAGAAAATAAGGACCATCAGAAAGGGGAGAGAAATTAAAAAAATAATCAGCTTATTGGATTTTAACATGGGGGTTCCTCAATCTACTTATAAAAAATATTCACCCAATCCTGCTTTGCACTGAGTATACGAGCAACATACACTGTATGCTTCTCCATATAATAAAATGCGAGATAGTTCTCTATTGGCATATAACGATAGGGTTTTCCATCATTCGTCATCTCACCATAGCCCCGGCTTGATACCAGAGGACAGGCTTCTGGAAAGAGTTCTAGGGTCTCAAGAGCACTTAATAACAAATCAACTTTGCTGTCTGCAGCTTGCTGGCTATAAAAATTCACAAGAATATAGTCGTGAATATCACGCAAGTCCTGCTTAGCCCGATCTGCAAGAAAGACCTGATAGCGTTTCAACTTAGTCAAGACCAAATTCCTTTCTCACATCGGCTACAGAAGTAACTTTTCCTTGAGCGATTTCCTGGTGCCCCACTAAAATCTCCTTCTTCAAATCCTCAAAGGCCACTTGATACTGCGTGTTCTGCAAATCACTCGAAACAAAATCTTCTGGATCCACAGTCCCGTTGGCAATTTTTCGAAGTGCTGCATTTAGGACATCTGACACAGAAATTTTTTGATCCGCAAGCACCTCTTTTGTTTTCTGGTAAAACATCGCATCTGCTCGAAAATTCACTGCTTTCGTGTTTGCCATTTCTACCTCTCCTTTGTACATACAATTTGTATATACATTCTACCATACGAAAGAGAAGGGATTCAAGTGAAAAATGGATTCTTCTTTCACTAAATCTAATTAAGAGATACCGTTAGTTAATCTATATTCTTTCTCTCGTGTCAACTGATACCTCTTAGAATCAACAATTTAAGTAGATTCCACATCTTAATTTAACAACTCCAAGTAATTTTAGTCAATTATATTAGATATATTTTATTAATTTCTTTATAGTAAATTCCTATTTCTCTAGCCAAAAGAACGCTTGGTTTAACATCTCTTTTGTTTGTCCAATGATACACGGTCCATGAGAAATAATAATATTCTTAGGTTCCCATTTCTTTATTTTATGATAACTCTTCAATGCTTGTTTTTTACCAAATAAAAAGGTCATTCTTAAATCTCTTGGTGTTTTACCATTTGGATAGTGATTATCACCTATTTTTAACAGTAGCTTTTCAAAAATCGATAAATTTTCTGTTTCTATGTTTTCAATAAGATCCGTTAAAATTAGAGTTGAACTTTCAGTATGGAAAAAAACAACCTCTTTCACGTAAAAACTTCCCTCAAATGTTGTAAAACAAATTTCCTCGTTCCAATTGGCTTTCTCTAGTTCATGACCATAATATAAATTCATTCCCGATTTTCTGGCACGCTTTTGAACACCACTAGCTAGCCATACTTCTGCTTCCGGAAATAGTTCGTGCCACTCATTTATATAACTATAATGTAAGACATTGGGTGCAATAAGGTGTTTTACCTCACCTAATTGCTTGATTTCAAAAAGTAAATTATCACTAGGCTTAATCGGCGAATGCACCCAAAGACCACCATTCTGCAGACGGATAACTGTCATTCTAGTTGAAAAAGGCACTTTGAAGAGTTTGAAATTCATCAGTACTTCTTCCCCATCTACAATCCAGAGGTTATCTGCTATCTTTTTTAATGAATTGAGCGGACTATATTTTTTGACTTCCATGAAACTCTGCTTTCTAAATTAATAAAGTATAATCAATCGTTATTCTCCAAAAATGGTACCACCAAATCAATCCACTCTTGAGGCAGGTAAGCTGATAGATAGCCATGGTTATACCCCTTTGCTTCATACAGGATAGTGTTGGGATGTAGCTGCTGAAATAATTTCGCCGATGCTTTCACACAGTTCAATTCTTTTTCACCGTAGATATACAGAACCTGCGCCTTACTGGCAGAAATCGTGTCCTTCAGCTTGTAACGCCCCAGATAGGTTTTGTAAATGGTCACCAATGTTTTGATAGGCGTCCTTGGCAGATCCTCCAAATAATAAGCTTTTATTTCCTCTGGATAAGCGAGTTTAGGATAGAGTTTGTTCATCATGCTTAATTGAAGTTTGCAAGAGAATTTACTGAACATCAGTTTACCAAATAAGGATACTAGAAAGATGCTGATTTTAGCTAACCTTGGTTGAGGAATACAGAGGCTTCCATCTATGATAACCTTCTCAGCTATCTCGCTGTCTAATGACAAAAGTTCCATGGCAATTTGACCACCAAGAGAAACGCCACCGATCGCAAACAACTTCCCACCACAGTTTGCTTTGATATAGTCTAGGATCTCCAAAGCAGAATCTTCAGTAGAAACATAATCGAGTTGATATTCTTCACCGTGACCATTCAAAGTAGGTAAAATAACACGGTAGTCTTTTGATAAGATACGTGCTTGACGAAGATAATTCCACCAAGAACTGCCACCGCCATGTATCAGTAAGATAGGAGGCAAGTTCTTATCACCAAATTCATGGAATTTCATATTTAAACTCCTTACTATACCAGTTTAACTTGTATTGATTAAAATCACCCATATTAAAGATAGTCAGATGTGTTTAAATTTGGGCAAATAATCGTGTCATATTTTCCAAAAATGATATTCCAACGTTTACATTATTCAGTCTTCTTCTTGTTCAAGTACCAACTAGGAATGATTTGATTCATATCATCATACCATTCTAAAATTTCCTTAGCTTGATGTTGCATTACTGATATTTCTTCAGCTCCGTAAGGTACAGCCCATGACAGAGCACCAACTATGTTATTTAGAATATAGATAGCGAGAAGCTTCCAAAATAAATCCGGAACCTTATGATCAAAATATCCATCTATCATACCAGACGCAAAAGAGGGAGAGACTTGAGCAGACCATACAATACGATTGAATTCCTCCCAAGGATCCCCGACGTCAAAGCGATCAAAATCAATGACATAAATTTTACGATCTTCACCAATCATGAAATTTCCTATATGATAATCTCCATGTTGGAAAACCTGAGGTCTATCTTTTAACAATTCTCGATTTGCATTTAAAAACTCAATAAAGATCTGACCATTTTCATATTGAACTGGACATTCTTTGTATTTGGAGATTTTGTCATCAATTTTTCGATTATAAAAGACCTCCCAATCATCACGAACTTCTGTAACTAGGAGTGAATGAATTTTTCGAAGGATTCTTCCTGCTTCTAGTCCGTAAATGTATTGTTGTTCTTTTGAAACAGTTAAAATTGTTTCTCGAGCATCTTTCCCATCTATCCATTCATGTAAAGAATTTACTTCGTCATCGCAGAGTTCAAAGCTAATTGGTTTACACATCGGAACTCCAAGAGAAGCTACTTTCTCCATCATATCAAATTCAAATTTTTTAGAATCTAACTTCTCCTTATCAGAAACACGCAAGAAATATTTTTGCTGATTTTGATCTGTCACACAATATTTTTTATCATCTGACCAGCCTTTATTTATGGCTATCTTACTACTAAAATTCATCACGCACTCTCCGATTCACTTTCCAACACTTCTTGCAGTTTTCACTAGTAACCCATCCAGTTTGTCTACACTTTAGTTACCTAGATCAAGATTTAGATAATGAAAACTAGTCAATTTTCTCAATAATGTTTCCAAGTTTATCCAATACAAGACATGAATGATCATTTAGTGGAATTATGGGAACATGAACGAGTTCTTCAGCTCTATCCTTATTAGCTTTATCATTCCAGGAATCATAATGGACACTAATTAAAAACTGACTAAAGAGTCCTAATCCATTTTTTATCTTTATATGATGATCTGAATGATCATTAGGTGAAACATAGACTTTTTCTCCTAATAATAGGGCTCCTGCAGAAAATCCCATAACTTTCGCCCCTTTATTCAGCATATGAACGATATAATTTTTGAACTCCTGATTGACATAAGTAGCTAGATACTTTTCCGTATTTCCACCACCGATGATGATGACATCAGCATCTAGATAGCTATCAAAATCAATCTGCTCAGTGTCCAAGAGTAAGTAATCAGTGTTTAGGTTAGAAAAATGGCTTCGGAAAACTTCCGTGTACTTTTTCATATACGGTTCCCAATTTTCTCGATAAACTGTAAAAATGACAATTCTTTCGATCTTCCTTGATGACACAATTTTATTAACAATCTTATGATTCTTTATCGGCGGATTTCCACCCATCAAAAAAATTTGTGCTTCCATTTTTTCTTTGTCCTTTCTCAAAAACGAGGCAAAGATGGTACTCCAACTTTTAATCTGTCCATACAAGTTTTACCGATAGCTCTCAGAAACTCTTCGCATCTACCGAATTTCAGAACAAAGGCAGCTCATTCTGATTTCATATCAGCCTCTCGTAATAGCCTATCTTCTATTTGCTTTTACCTATCTTTTTCCTCTGCTAGACACTCTAGCTCCTCGATAGAATGACGATGTCTGTGCTTCTCTTCTGTTAGATAATGCTTGTGGACATGCGAATGCCTTACCGTATGCGTGTGGGTACTTCCGCCATGGCTATGCGTGAATGTATGCTGGTGTTCATGGTCATGTTGGCGAATAAACGTATCGACTACCACTAAAGCAGAACCAATGACCATCACGATCAAGGCGATCACATACATCCAGGATAAGGATTCACTTAAAAATACAAAAGCAAGGAGAGCCCCGATCAAGGGATTGACAGCATAATAGGCACTAGTTTTAGCTGCTCCGAGAACATTCTGGGCTCTCACATACATGAAAATGCTGAGTCCGTAGGCTACAAAACCTAAAGCCAAGGCAATGGCGATAAAGCCAAATCCTGGAAAGGACTCTCTTTTTATCAGGGCAATGACCAGGGCTCCAAGACCAGAGCATAGGCCTTTTAGCATCACAATTTGATAAGTGCTCTTTGATGATAGTTCTCTAGTGCAGTTATTTTCAAGTCCCCAGCAAACGGTAGCCATGATCACCAGCAAAGAACCATAAGAGAAATGAAAGCTGTCTGTTCCTTCAAACGACAGCAAGATGCTTGACAGGGTGATTAGCCCAATAGCTACCCATAATCTTTTGGTTACAGCTTCTTTAAAGAGAATCAGTGCAATGACCGTCGTCGCCACAATTTCAAAATTCCCGAGAAGCGAGGCATTAGCTGAGGAACCATAGCTGATTCCAAGCATCAGAAAAATCGGTGCAGCAATATCGAGAACAATCATTCCGACAATATAGGGAAGATCTGCTTTTGTCAGGCTCTCAGCTTTCTCTCTATCCTTCTTATTAAAAAGTGACATCATCCCAATACCAATCCCGGCACCGAGATACAGCAATGCTGCCATTGTAGTCGGGCCCACATGCTGCAAAAGAACCTTTGATATCGGTACATTTATGGCATAAAAAACAGCTGCCAGAAAGGCAAACATAATTGCTTTGAGCTTATTTTGCTCCATCAATTTTACTCCTCTATTTCATTATTTCTGGTCATGACATCTATATCACAGCCCAGATCCAAACCAAAGTATCACTCCATCCAAACAGGTATTTCTCTTAGAACTCAAAAGGTTTGGGGAGTTCAAAGCTCCAGTGGAGCTTTGAAGCCTCTCAGCTTGAAATGTCAAAGCGAGATGTTTAACTGCGTTTTATTAACAAACTTATACACTCGACATGCGCAGTCATCGAGAACATATTCACATACTTTTTAACGATAGCATAAGATTATCGTTAAATGGTATTACCTAGATAAACTGAGATTTTATTATTTCTTTTTCTTTGGTTTTGGTGCAGGTAACTCATCATACATTGAATTAAATAAGCCGGTTAAATATTCTTTGTTGTCAACATCATCTACCAATAGCATTTCCTTTGCACCTTCATAAGGCAATTCGTATTCTACATTCGGCATATACGCTATTGCAGATTTGACAGGCTTCACTAAAAATCTATCATCATAAATTCCACCCATGATTTTCCCTCGATAATAAATTATATACTCACCCATCATTGCTCTATATGATATTTCTTCCAACTCGGACAATTGTTCTAAAATGAAATCTAAATATTCTTTACTTGAAGCCATTTTTGCTATCTCCCTTAATTACTAAAATTTCAATAGTCCATTTTCATCAAATTGAAAATTGGGTCCCCAAGAAACTTCCCAATAATATCCATCTAAGTACGAAAAATATGCGTGATATCCACCCCAGAAAAGTACCTGTGGCTCTTTTACAGTTTTTCCACCTGATTTTACTAATTCTATTACTAGCCAATATAGTATAAATTAAATAAGCAATAAAATGATAATAAAAATAACATAGCAGCCAGTCTTACAACTTACTACTTTTCATATGATAATTTACAAATGTCTTTCCAGCCACTCGATCTTTTTAAAATCCTTATTGTTATTGTGATCATTTCGATAGGAGTCTTGAGAAGAAGCTTTGTAAATACTTAGATACTGCTCCAGACTTGGAAGACGAAAAGTGATGCCTTCAATGTGAATAAGCTCTATATCCGATTCCGAAACTCCTGCAAAATCAGGTAAGGAATCGATACTTCCAAATTCAACACTCACTCTATCCTTTTGGAATTCATGCTCATGAATGTCTATTAAGACGTAGCCTAAGTCTTTCATCACTTTCATTATCTTGTCCCAGTCATAAATTCTGAGATGATCAGGTGCTTCCCAACCTCTAGGGTCACCAGGCACATGAATGTCAATGTCAGACGGTCCCCAATTTTCTTTCGTTCTAAACTCCAATCCCAAAGACCCCATCAGTGTCGGTGTAATTCCGACTCGATTTAAATGGAAACAAATGGTTTTAAATTCTTCAAATAAGAGACTCATGTTTACTCTAAACCTTTCATATAAATGTTCGTTTACACTTTAGTTACCTAAAACAAGATTTAGATAATGAAAACTAGTCAATTTTCTCAATAATGTTTCCAAGTTTATCCAATACAAGACAGGAATGATCATTTAGTGGAATTATGGGAACATTAACGAGTTCTTCAGCTCTATCCTTATTAGCTTTATCATTCCAGTAATCATAATGGACACTAATTAAAAACTGACTAAAAAGTCCCAATCCATTTTTAATCTTTATCTGATGATCTGAATGATCATTAGGTGAGATATAGACCTTTTCTCCTAATAATAGGGCTCCTGCTGAAAATCCTATAACTTTCGCCCCTTTATTCAGCATATGATCGATATAATTCTTGAACTGCTGATTGACGTAAGTAGCTATATACTTTTCCGTATTTCCACCACCGATAATAATTAGATCAGCATCTAGATAGCTATCAAAATCAATCTGCTCAGTGTCCAAGAGTAAGTAATCAGTGTTTAGATTAGGAAATTGACTTTGGAAAACTTCCGTGTACTTTTTCATATAGGGTTGCCAATTATCTCGAAAAACTGTAAAAATGATAATTCTTTCGATCTTCCTTGATGACACAATTATATTAATAATCGTATGGTTCTTTATCGGCGGATTTCCACCCATCAAAAAAATTTGTTCGTCCAATCTTTCACACTTCCTAAAGATACATGAATTTTGACCACGTTCTGAAATTATAATTTCTTCTTAAAATGAATAATTCTATTTGCCTCCTGAAATCCAATATTGAGATGAAATCTTATAGAATCCGTATTCGTTAAAGTACAGTCACTTGCAAATTCCTTACATCCTTTATTTTTCGCCCATTCCTCACATTTTGTACAGAGATTTTTAGCAATATCCTTTAAACGATATTCCTCGTCGACAATAATCCCTTCTAAGAATCCAACAGGACTATATTTACAACCTTCAACATAATCAAATCTGAGTGAACATAGTGCTAGACCTACAATTGTGTCACCTTCAACTTCAGTAAAGATTGCAGTATTTTTGCCATTCGTATATCTTTTTACTTCATCAATAGCTTCTTTATCGGTCAATTGGGGCCATAATTGTTTCATTAGTTTAGCCGTTTTTATAGAATCTTTTGTTATTCCATCCATATTGATGTTCCTCCGCAAATTACAAGAAAATGTTTCGAATCATGCCGTTACTTTGTTACTCATTGATTGATACCAATACCATCCCCTTCTACTTTTCGACTGTCTCAGATCGGAAGAGCAAAGCCACACACTCGGCGCTTCGCTGTTGCCGTATCATCGCGTCGGTTTCCCTCCTCATTCTACGAGTACTATCGCATGGGCGGAACATCTCCTTCTACTTCGCTGATGCCTCAGCTCGTACAAGCAGTGATACCGCCTCAACATGATGCGTTTGTGGACTCAAAAGGTTCAGTGAACCTTTTGAGGATTATCTGCATTTTACCAACAAGCTTACACATTCGACGTGATGTGTTTGTGGGACTCAAAAGGTTCAGTGAACCTTTTGAGGATTAGTTGCGTTTTATTAACAAGCTTACACACTCGACGTGATGCGTCTGCGGAAACAAATCCACCGGCTGGACTTTCTTCAATTCGTAGCCCAACACTTGATAGATTTTGATATCACGCGCCATGGTTGCGACGTTACAGGAGATATAGGCGATGCGGTCAGCGCCTGTTTGGGCACTTGCTTTGATAAAGCTTTCGGTCAAGCCCTTGCGTGGTGGGTCGACCAGGATGGCAGTTGGTTGGATGCCTTCCTTGAGCCAATTCTTCATGGCATTTTCTGCCGTATCACAGACATAGTGGGCATTGGTGATGCCATTTAAGCTGGCATTCTTCTGGCTATTTTCTACTGCTTCGGGGATAACTTCAACACCATAAACTTCCTTAACATGCTTAGCGACAGATAATCCAATAGTTCCGATTCCTGAATAGGCATCGATCACCACATCGTCTTCTCTTAACTCCGCAAAGTCAATGGCTGTCTGGTAGAGCTTCTCTGCCATTTCGGTATTGACCTGATAAAAGGCTGGTCCAGAGATTTGGAAATCATTTCCCAACATTTGATCCGTAATATAGTCTTGACCGTAAAGCGTACGCCATTCTTTTCCAAAAATGGCATTGGTATTCTGGTCATTAATATTTTGCATAACAGATTTGATGGCTGGGAATTGCTTGATCAGCTGCTCGATCAACTGGTCCACACGGAACACCTTGGGACGAGTGGTGACCAAAATGACCATGATTTCTCCAGAATGATGTCCTCGACGAACGACAAGGTTCCGAATCAGGCCAGACTGTTCCTGCTCATCATAGGGCTTGAGGTCAAAACGACGAATCAAATCCCGAAGAGCCAAGACCACTTGGTCAATGACGGGATCTTGGATATAAAAGTCTTCAATCGGCATCAAATCATGAGAGTTCTTCCGAAAGAAGCCTGTTTCGACCTGACCATTGACACGACGAACAGGGACTTGGGCCTTGTTGCGGTATTGAACAGGATGGTCCATCCCCAAGGTCAGGGGTACTTCGATATCAGAGATTCCTGCCATCTTGTAGAGGCTATCCTTGACCTGTTTGGCCTTGAATTTCAGCTGCTCCGGATAAGCTAGGTGACCCAAGTCGGCGATTCCGCTTCGTAAATAGGCAAGATCCAGCTCTTCATTACGATGAGGGGATTTTTCTAAGTACTCCTCTACTTTTCCGTAGCCGATCTTTTTGTTGACTTTAAGCACGCGCATGCGGATCACTTCTCCTGGTAGGGCATTCTCCACAAAAAAGACCAGGCCATCGACCTTAGCCACTCCTGCTCCTTCGTGTGTCAAATCGACAATTTCAACCGTTACAATTTCATTTTTCTTTAACATCGTTTTCTATCTTTCTACAAATTAAAAGGGGTGGAGTCCAAAACTCCTATCCCCTTATTATATCATCTCAGTCCCATTTGGTACAATTTCTTTTTATAAGCATCAAAATCGACCAGCAGGCCTTGGCCACCATACATATCGTAGGCATCGACCCAATCCCCATTTTCTGGGATGGTCACTCGTTCAATTCCTTTTCCAGCACTTCCGACTAGTCCAAGTCCATTGGTCAATAGGAAAGAGAAAGGAACATTGGTAGACGTCATCGCAAAGACTTTCCCAAGGGCTTCCGATCCCGTAAAGAGTTTGGTTGGATCCTTGATCTGATGCATGATAGCGGACATGACCTCTTGTTGGCGACGGGTCCGACCAAAGTCTCCTTCATCATCCTTGCGGAAACGCGAGTAATTGAGAAGTGTCCGGCCATCCATCCGTTGTTTTCCAACCTTGATGGTTTGCTGCGGAACGACACCGTCTTTCATGTTCAAATCATCTGGTACTTCTACTTCACTGACCTTTTCGCCATCAACCGTTGAAAATTGCGCATTCATCTCGACCCCATTTGGGAAGAGGGTATCGATCGCTGTCGCAAAGGTCTTGAAATCGACCATGGCGTAATATTGGATGTCAATGTCAAAGTTATCTTTGAGCATCTGACGGACCAATTCAGCCCCTTGGTTGTTATTTTGCTCCCCGATGGTGAAGGCCGTATTGAGCTTCTGGTCATAGTAGCCATCATATTCAGGAATATTTTGCTGGCTGACACCATCGATATGGACCAGTGTATCACGCATGAAGCTGACCATCTTGATCTTACCTTCTTTGTTATTGACATTGACCACCATGATGGAGTCTGTCCGTGTCTCATCTGACTTCTCACCGATCCGCCCATCTGTCCCCAAGATCAGGATATTGACCCCATCTCGCGACTTCTTGCCATTAAATTTCTCAACGACAGCCGGTTTGGCATCTGGACCTGTCGGCTTGCTGTTCAGGCCTTTCACAAACATGAAGACCATGCCACCGATAATGAGCAAGAAAAAGAGAGCAAGCCACTTGAGAATCCGTTTGACGCGGATCTTTTTCCGTGGTTTCTTAGGTATATCGCTCGTCGCAGCAACTGCTTTCTTCTTAGACTTTTTGCTACGTGATTGGTAAACAGGAAGGTCACCAATCGGTTCAGTAATCTCCCCTTGCACTTCTTCTGTAGCGTCTACCTCAGGTTGAAGGGCTTCTGCTTCCTCATAAGCTCCTTGGCTCTTCTTGAGCAGGTAATTGTATTCTAGTTGTTCTCGTTCATTTAAATAATGAAAATTTGAGTATAAGTACTCTAATCGCTTTCGCTCGTGGTGAGATAGAAAGTTGGATTCGTTACTCATCTTTTCTCCATTCCGTTATCTTTTAAGGTATAGACCTGATACTGACCCAAGACTTTTGTCTGAATGCCCAAACTGTCTAATTCTTGATAGGCAAATTGCAGAAGATCAGGCGCTTCGTTTAGGAGGTCAATAATGAAAAAGTATTCTCCTAAAGCTGTTTTTAGGGGGCGACTTTCAATCTTGGTTAAATTGATCCCCCGCCAAGCAAAAGTAGACAAGCCCTTATAGAGGGCTCCTGCCAAGTTACTTGGTAAGGTCAAGGCCAAGCTAACTTTTTGAAGGGCTGGACTTAAAGTTTCTGAGATCGCTGGCTCTTTGGCCCCTAAAATCCAAAAACGTGTATAATTGTCCTCGATTTCTTGGATGTCTTTGGCCTGGACTTCCAAGCCGTATTCACTGGCTGCTGCCAGAGGGGCAATCGCTGCAATTTCCAAGTCTGGATGCTCTGCTACATAGCGAGCCGCATAGGCTGTTGAAGCCGTCATTTCCATAGCCGCATCTGGATAATGGGCTCTTAAAAAAGCCTTCCCTTGGGCCAAGGCCTGTGGATGCGAATAGACCGTTCGAATGGGCCGGTCTTTTTTAGCCACCAAGAGCTGTTGCTTGATGGGATAGACCACTTCTGCAACGGCCTGGATGGTCCCTTGGTGAAAGAGGTAATCAAGGGTCTCATGGACACTGCCTTCAATCGAGTTTTCAACTGGGACGACTGCAAAATCAATTTCTTGATTCTCATAAGCCTTGATGACATCTGTGATCGTCCGATAGGCGATTCGTTCAGAAGTTGGAAAGCTATGAGTAACCACATCATGAGTAAAGGATCCCTTGGGACCAAGATAGCCTACAAGCATCGAATGATCTCCGCAATTTCTTCAGGTGTTTTGTCCTCGACATCCACAATATGGGTAGCAATATCCTCATACAAAGGCAAACGTCCATCAAAAATCTTCTTGAATTCTTCTTTGGTGTGGTTTAAAAAGAGGGGGCGTTGCATGGCTTTGTCATTTTGAATGCGGCTGTACAAGGTTTCAAAATCTACCCGCAGATAAATGTTGTGAGGATTTTTTTCCAAGAGTGCACGGTTATGAGGATTGACGACAATCCCTCCACCAGGGGAAATAATGGCTGCCTCGTTTTCCAATAAACGCTCCAGCATTTCAGCCTCGCGACGACGAAAGGCTGCTTCTCCTTCCACTGCGAAATAGTCATTGATCGACATGCCGATTTCTTCAACAATTAATTCATCCATATCATGGAATTTTGGATCAAGAATGCGACCAACGGTCGTTTTACCTGTTCCCATAAAACCAAGTAAAATTTTAGCCATGCAGTAAGGTCTCCAAATCTTCAAAAAAACTAGGGTAACTGGTGTTAATGGCCTCTGCCCGATCCAGCATCACATTTCCTTCACTCACCAATAAGGCAGCAATGGCAGCCATCATCCCAATCCGGTGATCTCCAAAGGTCTCTAAGTCAGCTCCATGTAGGGGAGTCGGTCCAGTGATGATCATGCCGTCTTCCGTTGGCACGACATTGGCTCCCATAGCATTGAGGCTATCTGCTACGACCTGGATGCGGTCCGTTTCTTTCACACGAAGCTCTTCAGCATCCGCAATCACGGTCTGACCATTTGCTTGTGTCGCTAGTAAAGCAATAATCGGCAATTCATCAATCAAGCGTGGAATCAACTCCCCATCAATCCGAATCCCTTTTAAGGACGAGGTCTTGACAGTGAGACTTGCAGAGACCGCTTTTTCATCGCGATCCTCAATGGTGAGATCTCCCCCCATTTCTTGAATCACTTCGAGAATCCCTGTCCGCGTTTGGTTGATGCCAACATTTTCAATCTTGATCACACTCTCTGGCAGAATGAGGCCAGCCACTAACCAAAAGGCTGCACTGGAAATATCTCCAGGAACGATGACTGTTTGACCTTGGAACTCTTGTCCACCTTGGATGCGGATGGTTTTTCCATCCACCTGGATCTCTCCACCAAATTGGCGAATCATATCCTCCGTATGGTCACGCGTCTTTTCCTTCTCGATAATCGTTGATTCACCCTCAGCCTGTAAAGCTGCAAAAATGAGAGCAGACTTAACTTGGGCCGATGCGACTGGCAAACGGTAATGAATGGGTTGAAGCTGATGCGTCCCTTTTTCATGCAAAGGTGGGCAATCGCGATCTCCCTGACCAGAAATCTCTACCCCCATCTGACGCAGTGGGATCGCCACACGATCCATGGGCCGTTTGGAAAGACTGTCGTCTCCAACCATGGTCACAGCAAAATCCTGACCTGCTAGGACACCTGAAATCAAACGTATAGACGTTCCTGAATTGCCCATATCAAGGGGAGCGGTCGGAGCTTGAAGACCCTGAAAGCCTACCCCTTGAATCCGAATCACATCCCCATCATCTTGGATAGAAACTCCCAAGTCTCGAAACACCTGGATGGTAGAAAGCACATCTTCGCCTCGCAAGATATCATAAACCTTGGTTTCGCCTTTTGCAAGACTTCCAAAAATAATGGAGCGGTGACTAATCGACTTATCACCAGGTACGCGAATGGTGCCCCTGAGGCCCTTGCTATTGGTTTTTAATTTCATTGCCTTCTCCAGAGTGCTTTTCCTCATATTCTATCATAATTAGGGCATGAATTCAATTTTTGATCCAAAATTTGGAACAAAAAACGAATGTTTCCAAGCTTTTTTTGCGTTTCTTTTCTTCTACTGGCGAACGAAAATACCAGAGTCGAAATTACAACTCTGGTAGAAATTTCTACTTGTATAAATCTTGAATCGGCTCAAAGATGATCTTTTCAAGATCTGCAAGATAAATAGACAATTGTTGTTGTTTGGTGAAGAATTCATTCACAATCGGACTTGCTTGGATTTTTTCCATGTAGTCCTTCATTTCTTGTTGCACAGCTTCTGTTGGAAGTTGACCGGATTGCATCAAGCCTTGTAGTTGATTTTGGAAAGCGACGTATTCGTCAAACAGCGTTTTCGCTTCTGGATTCGCTTCGATCGCTTGCTTGCTTTCTACGACAGCCTTATATTCAGGAAGGTCTCGAAGGGTGCGAGAGAGTTCATTTGCTAGATCATAAATATTTGTCATTTTATGGGCTCCTTTACTGATAAGATACTTCTATTATACTGCTTTTCCCTCAATATTCCTAAAATGAAGCAGGGATTTTGACGCAAATCCTTCTTTAGATCTAGCGAGCAAGGACGGTATAAGATGTCGCCTGGCTGATCAATGTTTGAGCCCGCTCTTGATCCTCTGCATTTTTAAAGGTCAGCTGCAAAATCCCGTGGATATCTTCACGATTCTCTTCATTGATGTGAATATTGACCAAAGAAATCCCTTGTACAATTTGCAAAATCTCAAGAATGACGCCTTCCTTATCTGGAACATCGATAAAGAGATCATAGGCACTATCGCGTCCAGCACGCTGATGGATCTGCATTTCTTTTCGGTGCTTCCGTCCTTCATGGAAAAAGGACCAAATAGCCTCTTCGTTATCTGCTTGAATGGTCTCAGCCACCTGATCCAAACGGTCTTTGAAATCTTCAATCCGCTCTAATATCGCTTGAGGGTTGGACAAGAGAATAGAAGTCCACATGCTTGGCTCACTTTCCGCAATCCGTGTCATATCCCGAAAGCCACCAGCCGCAAAACGGCGGGTCATTTCATGCTCTTCCCCATAAGCTACGGCCTGCTCGACCAGAGTGGAGGCTAAAATATGAGGAAAATGGCTGATCTGGGAAGTCACTCGATCGTGTTCCGCGGCATCGATTTCAATAAAGCGGGATCCCAATCCACTCAGAAGCTCTTTCAACTCTTCCATGGCACCTCCTGTCGTCAAGCTGGAAGGAGTAAAAATATAATAGGCATTTTCAAATAAGGTTGCATCTGCCGCTGCTGCACCTGTCTTATGACTACCAGCCATGGGGTGTCCTCCCACAAAGCGTACGGCCTTATCTGTAAATACCTTTTCAGCTTGTGCAACAATTTCTGCCTTGGTAGAGCCTGCATCAGTCACCAGTACCTGGTCTTTCAAATTCAGGCCAGCTAAGGTTCCTAAGTAAGACTTGGTTTGCTTAATCGGAAGCGCCAAAATAATAATATCCGCTAAAGGGGCAAAGGCTGCGAAATCATCCGTCACTTGATCAACCATTCCTCTTTCAAGGGCGATGTTTCGAGAGGCTTCACTACGATTGTACCCAAAAACGGTCACATTTGGGTGGGCCCTCTTAATGCCTAGCGCAAGTGAAGCACCAATCAAGCCCAACCCTGCAATATAAACAACTTTCTTCTCCAAAGGAAAACTCTTTCTCTTAAAAATTCTTAGTAAATTCTCGGTGATTAGCAACGGCTTCTTTCAATTCTTCCAAGTTATCGGATGAGAATTTTTCAAGCACTTCTGTAGCAAGGACTGTTGCGACCACTGCTTCCATTACCACTCCTGCAGCTGGTAGAGCCGTTGGGTCGCTGCGCTCAACTGTTGCCTTATAAGGCTCATGAGTTTCAATATCCACACTCATCAAAGGTTTGTAGAGGGTCGGAATAGGTTTCATGACACCACGAACCAGAATGGGCTCACCATTGGTCATGCCCCCTTCAAAACCACCAAGATTATTGGTGCGACGCGTATAGCCAGTGTCCTGAGACCAGATGATTTCATCCATGACTTGACTACCTTTTAGGCGACCTGCGTCGAACCCAAGACCAAACTCAACTCCCTTAAAGGCATTGATAGAGACCACTCCTTGAGCGATTTTAGCGTCCAATTTCTTGTCCCATTGCACATAGGATCCTAGTCCAACAGGCACACCCCCAACCAAGGTTTCCACAATTCCCCCGATGGTATCGCCATCTTTTTTCACTTGGTCAATGTAAGCCTTAACGGCTTCTTCTTGTTCTGGCACCACGATCGAAACTTCCGACTGACCTGCCTTTTCCTTGATTTCTGAAACGGTTAGATTCTCAGGAATTGCAATCTCGATTCCCCCAAAATTAACAATGTGGCTGGCTACTTCAACGCCGATCTCTTCTAAAATCCGTTTAGCAACTGCACCAACGGCTACACGCATGGTCGTCTCACGGGCAGAAGAACGTTCGAGCGAATTACGAAGATCGTCAAAACGGTATTTGATCCCTCCGACTAGATCGGCATGACCAGGACGTGGCTTGGTGATCTTACGCAGATTTTTCTTTTTCTCGTCGACCGGTGCTACATTCATGATCTCCAGCCATTTTTGGTGATCCAGATTGGTCACGTTCAGAGTAATCGGACCTCCCATGGTCAATCCATGACGGACCCCTGATGTGATCTCAACACGGTCACTCTCGATTTTCATCCGAGCACCGCGGCCATAGCCACCTTGTCGACGTTTGAGCTCTTTATTAATATCCTCTTCAGATAAAGGAAGGCCTGCCGGAACCCCCTCGATGATGGCTGTTAGTCGAGGCCCATGGGACTCTCCTGCTGTTAAATATCTCATACCGACCTTATTCCTTTCTTTCTAAAAAGTCCTTCATTTCTTGAAGAGGGATTTGATGAATCGCTGCTTGTCCTAACTCTGGAACAATTACTAATTTCAAGTTCGTCCCACGCGCTTTTTTGTCATGAGTCAAGGCTTGATAAAGGGCTTCTTTATCCCAGTTCTCATAGGTCACCGGAAGGCCAAATTTCCGGCACATTTCTTCGATTTTTTGAGTGATTCCCTTTGGCATCAGGCCCTTTTCTTCTGCAACTCGGGACAACTGTACCATGCCCATACTAACGGCTTCCCCATGCATAACCTGTCCATAACCAGCTGTCGCTTCAATGGCATGCCCGATGGTATGACCAAAATTGAGATACAGTCGAATACCATTGTCCAACTCATCTGCCACCACATGGTCTCGCTTCACCAGGCAAGAATGAGAAATGATGCTCTCTGCATGCTCTAAAATACTCTGGACAGAACCATCCATGGCTTCCAATTCTTCCCAAAGTTCCGTATCTTGGATGAGGCCGTACTTGATGACTTCGCCCATCCCCTCGATCAATTCACGTTGCCCTAAAGTGCTTAACACTTCAGGATCAATAAACACACCATCTGGTTGAGCAAAGGTCCCTACCATGTTTTTAGCAAGTGTTGTGTTGACTCCCGTCTTTCCTCCGATAGAAGAATCCACCTGTGCAGTCAAGCTAGTCGGGATCTGAACAAAGGAAATTCCCCGCATATAGGTCGAGGCAGCAAAACCAGCCAAATCACCAACTACGCCACCCCCAAGAGCAACGATTCCATCACTGCGCGTCATGCTCTGGGTAGCTAGAAAGTCATAGACTTTTGAAACAGTGGTTAGATTCTTACTGGCTTCCCCTTGAAGAAACTCAAAGCGCACCACTTGAAAACCAGCTTTCTCAAGGCTCTTCTCTACGATAGAGGCATATAGCTTAGCCACGCGGTTATCGGAAATAATCGCGACTTTTTTATCGCTCCAAAGAGTGCGCAACCAGTCTCCAACCTGGTTAAGACCACCTCTTTCAATCACAATATCATAGGAATGTCCTGGAATAGGTACCGATACGTTCATAGGAATCTCCTTCACGTTTTTCTTTGATTCTATCTTATCATGAAATAGGGCACATGTCTCAATCAAAATGAAAAAGAGACTAGAGCAAGACTGTTTTTTAAAAAATCAGTTCCTGTTCTAATCTCATAAAGCTTTTTCAATAGGAAAAGGTAAAACCCTCTCTTAGTCACATACAAATTGGCGATATTCTGTTGTCAATGCTTCCCATACAGACTCTGTAGGAAATACTTTCCCAGTCATTAATTCAAAGGCTGCTTCAGCTTGATAAAAGAGCATTCCCAGCCCATTTTCCCTCTGGTTTCCTTGATTCACTGCTAATTGCAGAAAGGGGGGCACTGCCGGATAGTAAGCCATCTCTACGATTAAGGCCTGTGGGGGAAAGGTCAAGTGACTCGCTATCGGAAGAGACTGACCATCCATCCCAACACCAGTCGCATTTAAGATGAGATCGGCTTGATTAAAGGAGCTTTGAACGTCTTCATCTTTCTCAATCGCATACAATTCTATCAAGAAATCAAAGCCTTCTTCAATCAACTGAACTATTGAACGATAATGAACCAATCTTTCCTCTCTCACAAAGACAAGGATACGTTTTACACCTAGATGAATCGCCTGTGCAATAATCGCTAAAGCTGCACCACCTGCACCTAAGAGAACCATTGTTTTTCCCTTAATAGAGAAAGCAGGAGGTAAACTACGAAAGAAACCAATCCCATCCGTATTATAGCCTTTAAGTTTACCATCGCGGTGAACGATAGTATTGACAGAACCGATCTTTCGGGCCATCTCATCCACTTCATCTAAGTAAGGAAAGACCTTCTGCTTGTAGGGCATGGAGATATTGGCCCCAATCATATCCAACTTACGAATTTGGCTGATGGTGCTTTCTAAGTCTTCTTCAGCAATATCCCAAGCTAGATAAGCAGCATTGGTCGCTGTTAATTCATAGGCTAGATTATGAATGAAAGGAGAGATACTATGACGAATGGGATGGGCAATGACCGCTGCCATCCGAGTAAATCCGTCAATCTTCATTTAATAACTCCCGAATTCTTCTCATATTTTCAAGAGGAATTTGACCTGGGGCACTTTCATCTCCAACTCTAGCATAAGACCAGGAAGAACCTGTCAAATCAGCTGTCAAGCGCGAAATCTTCCCGACCTTGCCCATGGAAATCGTTACATATTCTTGCTCAGGGTTCAGTGTCTTGAAACCACGCGTATAATTCATCAAGTCAAGAACATCTTGTTCATTGTGGGCCATGACAGATACTTTGACTAATTTTGGAGAAAAGCTGGTCAATTCCGATAAGATCTCCATCATATTTTCCGGAGTTTCTTGGAAGTTATGGTAGCTGAGAACAAGATTTGAAAATTCCAACATCTCTTCAAAGACTTCACGGTGACTATAATACTCGAAATCGATATAATCCGGATGATAGATGGATTGAATATCTTTCAGGATTCCAACATATTCCTCGTTGGTCAGCTCCATCTCTCCCCCTTCAGCTCGAGTCCGCAAGGTGAATAAAATCTCGCGTCCAGCAAATTTTTCAAAAACTGCAGGAGCAACAGTTAAGATCTCGCTTTTTTCTAAAAAGTCCGCACGCCACTCAATAACATCTGCATCCTCGTAACGCGAACTATCTAGTTGTTGCGCCTCTTCTAAGGAGCGAGGCATAATCGAAACAACTAACTTCATACATCCACCCTAATCGTAAATACTTTTAAGTAATTACTACTTTCTTCTTTCTTGTTCCATCGAAAATCTCCCGGAAGGCCGTATTCCGCTACATAGCGATGCTTACGTCCTTGAAATCCCTTTTCGATTTGTTTTTTAAATTTATCTTTGGTCACATTTGCCGCATTGGTACTGAGAATCAAGGTCCCACCTGGATTTAAAATCTCGAGGGCCTCGCTCACCAACCGATGATAGTCTTTAGCGACTGAAAAGGTCCGTTTTTTATTTCGCGCAAAGCTAGGCGGATCGAGTACGATCACATCATAGCTTAGGTCATGGCGTTTGGCATATTTGTAATAGTCAAAGACATCCATCACGACAAAACGATGAGCATCCAGCGCCAAGCCATTTGCCACAAAATGCGCTTCTGATAATTCTCTACTTCTCTTAGCCAGATCGACCGAAGTTGTCTCAACTGCTCCACCCATTGCCGCAGCAACAGAAAAGGCCGCCGTATAAGAGAACATATTGAGCAAGGACTGTCCTGCTGCTATGCCATCGACCAAGCTACCTCGGACTTCATGTTGATCCAAAAAGATCCCCGTCATCAAGCCATCATTGAGAAAGACTTGGTAAGAGACCCCATTTTCCAGAATCAAAAATTCTTGCGGAGCTTCTTCTCCATAGACATGAGCCGATTCATAGTCCAAACCTTTAAAGCGAATCTTTTCATAGCCACCTCGGACTTCTGAAAAAGCTTCTTGAAAGGCTGCTAGAATGGTTTCCTTGATCTGAAATACGAAAGAATTGTACCAAGAAAAGACAACAAACTCACCATACAAGTCAACCGTGAAGCCACCAAAACCATCTCCCTCTTGGTTAAAAAGACGAAAGGCTGTCGTCGTTTCATCCGCATAATAAGAACGACGGTATTGCTTGGCTTTGATGAAAAGCTTTTTAAAAAAGTCTTGATCAAAAGCGACCAACTCTTGTGAAACAAACCATCCAATCCCTTTATTTTGTTCAGATAAGTATCCGACCCCGAGGGATTGTCCATCTCCTGAAAGCAATTGAACCGCTTGATCAAAAGCGGGAAGTGAGTCAAAATCTTGCTTTTCAAGAAGAGATTGTCCTTGTTTAATTTTTGTTGCGACTTGGCGACTGACCGTGAGTTTTTTCATACCCTCTATTATAGCAAAAGTCTGTGTTTTTCACAAAGAGAGGCTTTATTTACTGGAACTTTTTTTACCATTTTATCCTAGCTCTCATCATTTAGCTTTGAACGATATAAAATACCGTATCTCTCCTATTTCTTTCCTCTTCTTTACAGTCATTTTTTTCTTTCTCCATAAAAATGTGGTATACTTGTATATGAAAATTTTTAGGAAATAAGACAAGGAAGTAACATTTTGTGAAAAAAATTACGAATTCGATACTCAATTTCATGAGTACCAGACTAGGATTTGTCTTGACCCTTCTGCTGCTCTACTGGTTCAAAACCATGTGGGCCTATTCAGTTGATTTTAATTTAGACATTCAGGGACCTTATCAGATCTTTCTAGCAGTGATCAACCCATTGCCGATCAGTTTGCTCTTCATCGGTCTAGCACTCTATATCAAACCTACCAAGCTCTTTTATAGTTTGGCTTTTGGGATCTACCTTCTCTTATTTATCTGGTTGATTTCCAATTCCATTTATTATCGAGAATTTACAGACTTTGTAACAGTTAATACCATGTTGGCTTCGAGCAAAGTGTCTGCCGGTCTCGGAGCTGCTGCTTTAGAATTGTTCCGCCCTTGGGATGTGATTTATATTTTGGATTTCCCGATTCTAGCTTTCTTCTTCTTTAAGAAATGGATTCGAATGGATAACCGTCCCTTCAATAAACGAGCTAGTTTTGCGATCACATCTTTGTCTGCTATGCTCTTTTCGGCCAATCTTTTCCTTGCAGAAATTGACCGGCCTGAGCTCTTGACACGTGGGTTCTCAAACTACTATGTTGTTCGTGCCTTGGGTCTTCCAGCTTTTCTAGGATACAGCGCTAATCAAACTTATGTTGCAAACAAAGAGCGTTCTAAAGCCTCTGAGGCAGATCTAAAACCGGTTGAAGAATATATCCAACAGCATTATGCTAAGCCTAATCCTGAGTACTTTGGAATGGCCAAAGGCCGTAATGTCATCTACATTCACTTGGAAAGTTTCCAACAATTCTTGATCGATTACAAGTTGAAAGTAGACGATAAAGAATATGAAGTGACACCTTTCTTAAACTCACTTTACCACTCGAAAGAAACCTTTGCCTTTTCAAACGTCTTTAACCAAGTCAAGGCAGGGAAAACGTCCGATGCTGAGACCATGATTGAAACAGGCCTCTTCGGACTCAACCAAGGTTCCTTTATGGTGAACTATGGTGGAACCAATACCCAACAGGCTGCACCATTTATTCTTTCAAAAAATGGTTACAACTCAAGCGCTGTTTTCCACGGGAATGCTGGAAGTTTCTGGAACCGGAATACCGCCTATAAACAATGGGGCTACAATTACTTCTTTGATGCCAGCTACTTCACCAAACAAAACAGCAGCAATTCCTTCCAGTATGGTCTTAATGACAAATACATGCTCAAGGATTCCATCAAATACCTAGAAAGATTGCAACAGCCTTTCTATACGAAGTTCATTACGGTTTCCAACCACTATCCTTATACAACTAGCTTGTCAGGAGATGATCTCGGCTTCCCTCTAGCTAAGACACAGGACGAAACCATCAATGGCTACTTTGCGACCGCTAACTACCTGGATTCTTCGATCAAAGCCTTCTTTGATTACCTGAAAGAATCTGGTCTTTACAAAAATTCCATCATCGTTCTCTATGGGGACCACTACGGAATTTCAAACTCCCGTAACCCAGCTCTTGCTCCTCTACTTGGTAAGAACTCTGAAACGTGGTCAAGCTATGACAATGCCATGTTGCAACGCGTACCTTATATGGTAGTCGTTCCAGGTATTGATAAGGGTGGCATCATTGATACCTATGGTGGCGAAATTGATATGCTTCCAACCTTGGAACATTTGCTAGGTATTGAATCCAACAAATTCCTCCAAGTTGGTCAAGATATGCTCTCACCAGATCATGATCAAATCGTCGCCTTCCGCTCCGCTAACTACTTTGTAACTCCTGAGTATACAAGCTATAGTGGCCGGACCTATTACACTAAAACAGGTGAAGAAATCACGAACCCAGACGAAAAAACCAAGGAAGAACTGGACAAGATTAGGGAAGCTGCTAACCTTCAATTGAAGATTAGCGATAGCATCCAGACCGGTGACCTCCTTCGCTTCTTCAAGGGCAATGATCTTGGAAAAGTCAATCCAGATGATTATTCCTACACTAATTCCTTCAAGGCATTGAAGAAGATTGAAAAGGAAAAAGGTGACAAATCAACCAGCCTTTATAACCAACGTGGCAATCAGTCCACCGTTGATCTCTTCAAGGCACCTACTTATAAAGAATTGCACCCAGAAGACGATAGTTCTTCCTCAACAGAGACCAGTAGCAGTTCTTCTAAATAAAGAGAATCCCTGAGTTTAAAAACTCAGGGATTTTGTGATTTCTTTAAAAAGATTACGCTTTACCTTCATCTAGGACTTCAAAAACAGAAGCTGTTAAATTCTCCACATAGAATGGTCGTTTATGACGACTATTCCCAACCATCAATTTCAATTTATTTGAATTTTGGAGGTAATATGGAAGTCCGCTGGCGTTGAAGATGACCAAGTACTTCTTGTCTCCTGTTAGTTCAAATATCAGAAGTCCACTACAATTAGTTGCAGATTGGATAAAGACTTGTTGGTAGATTTTATCATAGCTTTCAAGCCCTAAGACAGGAAGACTTGTCTTCAAATTGATCAAGCTTCGGATATAGGCAATTGATTCCTTGTTTTGACTGACCAGATCCCAGTTGACCTGATTCACAAAATCTGGAGCATTGTAGGAATTCATGGCCCGCTCACGATCCAAAGGAGTGATCTCTCCATCAGGACCTGTCGCTACCAATTTAGTCCGCATAAACTCTTGACCCAATTGCATAAAGGTCATACCCTGGAAGAGCAGGTTCATGGCCGTAGCCAACTCTGAGCGCTTGACTAAGCCTGCTACTTCTTCATTTGGATGGAGGGTCTGAAGCAAGTCATAGAGATTATAATTGTCATGAGCCTCCACATAATTCAAAACCTGATTCGGACTTAAATAATGACCCAGCTCTGCACTGCCTAGAACAGCACGCGCAACGATATTCTCTGTTGATTTTCGGCTGACAAAGCCACGTTTGATGGAACCATAAACCTCAGCTCCTTTAATGGCATCGCGCTCCGTGTCGTTAAAGAATCCAATACGTGGCAATTGCGCCGCATTGTCTTTCTTAGCCTTATCCTCTGGTGCGAGACCGGTTCCCATATCCCAACCTTCTCCATAAAGGAGAATGCGAGGATCCAGAGCATCCATCGCCTCCCGAATAGCATTCATTGTCGTCACATCGTGAATGCCCATCAAATCAAAGCGGAAACCATCGA
Source organism: Streptococcus parasanguinis (assembly GCF_016648925.1). Lineage (GTDB taxonomy): Bacteria > Bacillota > Bacilli > Lactobacillales > Streptococcaceae > Streptococcus. Next base: position 57,804 of record NZ_JACLQX010000011.1, read on the forward strand.
TCTGGTACTCTTTGACCCAGTGCGTAAGGGAATCAATCATGTACTTGCGGTACATTTCATGCTCACTTGCCGTCTCATTTCCGACACCTGTCCCATTTTGGAAGCGCCCATCTGGCTCCATCCGGTAATAATAATCGGGCACTGTATTTTGGAAAGGACCATGCTCAGTTGAGTAGGTATGATTGTAGACCACATCTATGACTACCGAAATCCCAGCGTCATGATAAGCCCGGATCATAGTTTTAAGCTCTTTCATGGTTTGTTTGGGATTGGATGGATCCGTTGAAAAACTGGTTTCTGGTGCAGAATAATTCTGAACGTCGTAACCCCAATTGTAGGTCACACGACCTTCTTCATCGTACTGTTTATAGCGATCAGATATCGGCTGTAATTGCACAACATTGACCCCTAACTGACGGATATAATCAAAGGCAGTCGCATCGCCATGGCTATTGACAGTTCCTTCTTGGCAAGCCCCCAGATAGGTCCCACGCAAAGACTCGTCTACACCTGATGTCGGTGACTTGGTCAAATCCCGAAGGTGCATCTCATAGATCACTGCTTGACAAGGATTGTCCAGGCGCCAGGGAGTCGCATCGGCGCCTTTTTTAGTGCCCCAATCAAACTGACGATCTGCTCTTGAGAGAATGGCTGAGCGCATTCCATCGGCTGTCGTTGCAATGCTATAAGGATCGCGCGTCACTTGATTCTGGTGTTCAAAATGCACACGATATTGATAAGCCATGCCACTTAAATTTCCTAGAAAATCTAGAATCCAAACACCGTGGGTGTTTTCTGGATGGTAGCTAGACTCTTGTTTGCCTCGCATCATCGGAATAGTCTTCCAAATAGGCGCATCCAAGTCTGTTGATTGATAGAGCAACAATTCAACTTTCTTGGCAGTAGGAGCCCATAGTTTAAAGCAATACTCCCCTTCTTCCTCCCGATGACCAAGCCAGCCTTGATAAGCCCATTTGGTGTCAAATTCCTTGGCATGGGTCGCCATATCGTAGGCATGAGGCTGACGATGACTATAAGCATGACTCGTCAAAGCAGCTTGCAAAGAATAATAGACAGTATCGTCCCCATCGAGAATCCAAACTTCTCGAACATGCCCTTCTGGTAAGAGTTCGATTTCAAAATCACGGGTTTTGGTGAGCCAATCTCCCTCTTTAACCAAGACATGACCCCGGTTCAAGGCATCCTCACTCTCATATACCAGATTTCCCTCTACTCCAAAATAATCTAACTTGGAGAAAGAGACTGATTTTCCTTCTACTTGATCCTGCCATTGCCACATATCATAGGCAAAATAATTTCCTTTTTGCTTATGAAAATGAAGCTTTACATGGTATTGTCGCATAACATTTTCCTATTTCCAATTTGATACCGAAGGAACCATTCGCACGTGAAACACGTACATGGTTCCAACTATTTGTTTTTATTCTTCAGATGTGTGAACCAAAGCATCGTTGTTGATTTCATCAATATTTGCAAAGAATTCCAAGTGATTATGAAAGACTTCCAATTCAACTGGAGTATCTCCCCCATATTCGCCATCTAGATTGATGCGGAATGGTTGAGCATTTTTCCCTAACATTTCGATCGACAACTTCTTGGTCTTAAGATATTCTACATTTTCATCGTGCACATGCTTGCCTCCATTAATAGCCTGAATCATCAAGGACAACATGTTAAAGAGATTGGCAGTCTTGACGATAATCAAGGTAAAATTTCCATCATCGAGCTTAGCATCTGGTGCGACACTTTCAAAACCAGCAATGGAGTTGGTCAAAGCCACAAAAATCATCGAAGCTGGACCTTCAAAAACGCCATTATCGTGTTCGATCCGCACCTTACGAGCCTTGTTTCGCGGCAACATTTTAGCAGCTTCTGCTACATAGGCAAAGTAACCCAAGCGAGATTTAACACTACTTGGAACACTGAAGGTCAATTCTGTCATGGTTCCTGCTGCAGCAATGTTGATGAAATACTTGCTGCCATAGGCACGACCAATGTCCATTTGAATGGTTTGATTCTTTTCGATAATGCGAGCAGCCGCCACAGGATCTCCCATCGGTATCTTCAAGGCACGCGCATAGTCATTGGTGGTACCGGTCGGGATAAAGGCCATCTGCGGACGATTTTCCAGACCTGCAACCCCATTGACCACTTCGTTAATCGTACCATCTCCACCAGCGGCAATGATTAAATCAAAGCCTGCCTTAGCGGCTCTTTCTGCTTCATTTTGGGCAGAAAATGGTTCTGGAGTCGTTTGATAAGCGCTAGTTTCATAGCCCACATCTTCGAGTACGTCCAAGACTTCCGCTATATTTTTCTTGATAATTTCTTGCCCAGAGGTCGGATTATAAATTAAACGGGCTTTTTTGATTCGTTCTACCATAAAGATCCTCTATAAACTTTCAAGCCAGGCCTCATCTTCTACCTGGATTCCTAATTCTTGTGCTTTGGTTAACTTGCTACCAGCGTCACTACCTGCAACGACCAAATCTGTTTTTTTGGAAACCGATCCAGTTACCTTAGCGCCCAGACTTTCTAATTTTGCCTTAGCTTCTGAACGTGTGAGTCGTTCTAGCTTCCCAGTCAAAACGACTGTCATTCCTGAGAGGGCCGCATCAGCAGCGACTTTTTCACCAAGATAAGTCATATTGACACCAGCTTCTTTAAGCTCTTGCAATAGGCGCTTGGATCCTTCTTGTGCAAAATAACGCTTGAGGCTTTCAGCCACGACCATACCGAGACTGTCAATGCTGGCAATTCGTTCTGGATCCGCTGTAGCCAATTGATCGAGGTCATGGAATTCTTGGAGCAAGATTTGACTAACCTTGCTACCAACATGGCGGATCCCCAAACCAAAGAGTAACTTCTCAGCTGAGTTTTCTTTTGAAGCTTGAATGGCTTCATGGAGTTTTTCAGCAGATTTTTCTTTAAAGCCTTCTAAGGTCAAAAGATCCTCGACTGTCAGACGATAGATCCCAGCTACATCCTCTACCAACTGAGCTGCGAAAAGTTTCTCTACAATAGCTGGACCCAAGCCTGTGATATTCATAGCATCCCGACTTGCAAAGTGGTTCAATCCTTCCTTAATCTGAGCTGGACAGAGCGGATTGATACAGCGAAGGGCCACCTCATCCTCGAAATGAAGCAACTCACTCTGACAGCTCGGACAATGAGTTGGAATGGCTAATGCTTGATCAGATACCCGTTTATCTTTGACAACACGCAAGACCGCAGGAATGATATCACCCGCCTTGTAGACGATGACGGTATCATCCTGATGAATATCCTTTTCAGCAATATAGTCCACATTGTGCAAGGTTGCCCTGCTAACAGTGGTTCCTGCTAGCTGGACTGGAGTTAAATTGGCAGTTGGCGTCACAACACCGGTTCGTCCAACGGTCCAATCCACTGATAAGATTTTCGCTTCTTTTTCTTCAGCTGGAAACTTATAGGCGACAGCCCATTTAGGAGCTTTTACGGTAAAGCCTAGTTCTTCTTGAACAGCTAGATCATTGACCTTGATGACGATCCCATCGATATCGTAGGGAAGATCCTCTCGAAGCTGAGCTACTTTTTGGATGAAGTCCCAAATTTGCTCCATATCCTCAGCCAGCACTCGCTCTTGGTTCACGACAAACCCTAAGCGGGCTAATTTCTGAAGCACGCCTTCCTGACTGCTTTGATCCGTCGGACTCACTTCTTGATACAAGAAGGTTGCGAGATTTCGCTTGGCCACGATTTTCGTATCCAATTGGCGAAGCGTTCCTGCAGCAGCATTCCGTGGATTAGCAAACTCAGGCTCACCGTTTTCTTGACGGATCTGATTGACCCGATCAAAGGAAGCCCGTGGCATATAGCACTCGCCTCGAACCGTGATGTTCACTGGCTCTGGTAACACTAAAGGAATGTCCTTGACCCGCTTGAGGTTCTCTGTAATATCCTCACCGACAGAACCATCCCCACGTGTCGCCCCCGTTACGAGGACTCCATTTTCATAGGTGAGGGAAATGGACAAGCCATCAATTTTCAGCTCACATACATAGCTGATAGAAGGAAATTCCTTACGGACACGCTGATCAAAGGCTTCTAATTCTTCACGCGAAAAAGCATCTTGCAAACTATAAAGGGGATACTGGTGCTGGTATTTGGTAAAGCCTTTTAAAACCACCCCACCTACACGGTGAGTTGGACTCTCTGGTAAGATCTCATCTGGATGAGCAGTTTCTAGTTCCACCAACTCCCGATATAATTGATCATATTCACTATCTGAAACAGATGGAGCGTCTTTTGTGTAATACTCGTAAGCATATCGATTGAGTAATTCCACTAATTCTTTCATTCTGGTTTTCATGTTCTTATTTTATCATAAAATCACAATTTAGCCTTGAATTTACTGCATTCTTAGCATGAAAAAAAGGGGCTGGGACAAAAGTCCTAGCCTCTCAATTATTTTTAGATTGTCGAGCAAGACGCAGTGGTTGAGTGGGCTCTACTACGCTGATTTCATCAGCTTTTACAGCCCTACTCAACTGTGCGGAGGTGAGACGACGAAATCGAATTCTAAGGAATTACCGATTTCTGTCCCACTCTCTTCTTATTTTGTAAAATCGATCCGTTTAGAAAGTTGATTGATCACAATCGCTCCAAAAATCAAGGATGCGAATTCACCCAATCCCATAGTCAACCAGTTATAGAAGAATGGTTGGCCTTGAAGGTAGTATAGTTCCAAGGCAATCGTAAACATGGAAATGGAAAAGAAAATCGCAAACAAGAAATGGTCAAACCGAATAAGACCGTCAAACAAGAACTTATTTTTAAAACGACCAAATAGAATGAGTCCAAGTCCTAGGAAGACAAAGGTTGAACCTCCACCAACAAAGACATCGATCCACCCAAAACTAAATAAGTTAGCAATCATACAACCAAGCGTCACCCCAATCAAGTACTTCTTATTGTAAAAAGCTAAGAAATTCATCATTTCCGAAACACGGAATTGATAGCCATAGTAGGCCATAGCGTTGAGAGGTGGGGTAATGGTCAATACGATATAAATCGCAGCAACAATGGCAATTTGCGCCATATCACGAGCAGTTAACTGTTTCATCTATTCTCCTTTAGCGGTTTTCCCGCGTCTAATATGCTTGGCGAAAGGATCTTAAGCACCAAGGGTTGAAGTTTGATTTCTTCAACCTTTCAAGTATAGCATATTTTGAGGTTTTATGGTAGACTGAATTTATGAAAACACTAATTAAAAAATTTTTTGATAATGAGATTTTATCCTATCTATTTTTTGGAGTTGCCACAACCATTGTTTCTGTCGGAACCCGTCTCTTCATCTATCATGTGTCTCGTGATGAACGATTAGCGACAGCTATTGGAAACATTGCTGGGATCCTCTTTGCCTTTGCGACCAACGATACCATTGTCTTTAAACAAGAAAGAAAGGGCTGGTTTCAGCGCTTGATCCGATTTGCAATTGCGCGCTCTGGGACCTTTATACTGGATATGGCCTTGACCGAGATTTTTGTCAAGCAATTCCCAGGAATTATCGGGCAATTTGTCCACAATAACAAAAGCCAGATCAATCTGATTGAAACCCTCTTTGCACAAGTGGCCATTGTGGTCCTCAATTACGTCTTTAGTAAACTCTTTGTCTTTAAAAATAAAAACAAGGCTTGAAACGATTGTTTCAAGCCTTATTCTTTTAAACTTCTATACTTGCTTGCTCTGCACTTAATTGATAGATGGTGCCTTCAACCCCAAAATATTCCTTGGCTAGAGCTTTCAATTCCTCCATAGCTGTTTGGGCTCGTTTGGCCTGCTCCTCGTTGATGGCTTCAATCACCAAAATAGCGTCCTTGGTATCTTCTGTTAGCATAGTCCTTTGAGCCTCACGCCAATTCAAACAACGGCAAACGGCGCCTTCTTGGTCGTAGTAGATGATCTCTCCTTCCAAAGCTGGCGCATCTTCATCAGCTCCTAATGGAAAGAAAGGTTCGCTTCCTTTCGCTTGTCCTAGAGAGAGTCCACCCACCAATTTATCCATATCTTCTCCCCCACAAGGAAGGGCATACGCCATAGACACACTATTGTAAAGATCCACCAAAGGATTAATCGGATAGAATTCACGTCCCTGGTGAACCCGTTTTAAGAGGGCCTCGATGGAAGATCGGGCTCCTTTTTTTGTTTTGAACTTGCTAAAAGCTTGGCGCCACTCTTGAACAAACTCACTCTGGGTATAGTTTACTTCATCGATAAATTCCCATGCTCGCTTGGCACCCTTGTCCAATAATTCTTTGAAATAAGGATCCTTGGCTTCATCTACTGTATTATCAATGCCATACAAAGACATCACTGTAATTCTAGCTGTTGGAAATAAATCCCAAAATGCTTGATCGACTGTCACTTTCATTGCTTTACCTCACTATAATTTCTTTTTTGACCTTTTTTGACTAGCTCCCAATCCAAGGTGATATTCTCTCGAACTCGGATGAGATACTCCTCTAACTGTGCGACTTCTTCTTTGGAAAATCCTTTTAAGGCAGTTGTCTCAGAGTAAAGATGCTCCCCTAAAATGAAGGGGTAAATCTGCTTACCTTTTTCAGTTAATTCCCATTCCTTGATTTTAAGGTTTTCACCCCTTGGACGCTGCTGAATCAGTCCTCGTTCTTCTAATTTTTTTACAGACCTTGCAACGGTGGATCGATCTACTTTCAAGACTTCAGATAGTTCTTCCTGAATCATTCCAGGTTGCTCGGCAATTCGCACCAAGTAGAGGTATTGACCACGCGCCAGATCCAAATCTCGAAATTCAATATTTGCTATAGAATCCAGTGCTCTCGCAATGATGCCTATCTCACGCAAAATACTCATCTCACTCCTCCTTTCCTATTGACAATAGCATAACACATTTTTTGTTGCAAATGCAATAAAAATAGATAAGAAAAAAAGAGGCTGGGACAAAAGTCCTAGCCTCTCAATTATTTTTGAATTGTCGAGCAAAACGCAGTGGTTGAGTGGGCTCTACTACGCTGATTTCATCAGCTTTTACAGCCCTACTCAACTGTGCGGAGG
>NZ_JACLQX010000012.1:0-261 GCF_016648925.1 Streptococcus parasanguinis
GTTGGTGGTGTAGTTGGTGGTGTAGTTGGTGGTGTAGTTGGTGGTGTAGTTGGTGGTGTAGTTGGTGGTGTAGTTGGCGGTGTAGTTGGCGGTGTGTTTGGTGGAGTTAGGTAGTTTACGACTGTCCCCTTATCTACTACAAGGTTAGGTGCAGCCTTTAATTCGCTAGCAGATACAGTAATAACATCCGTTGATAGTTGGTATCCAGCTGGCGCTGTCAACTCCTTAATAACATAATCCTTAGCCTCAAAGCCTACAAAG
>NZ_JACLQX010000012.1:361-35333 GCF_016648925.1 Streptococcus parasanguinis
CTTACAAGACCATTGGCATCTGAGGTTGCTGTCGCTTGACCTTCTCCATATGGGTTGGCAACTGGGGTCACACCATCTGCTTCAAAGAGTCCAAAGACAGCTCCTGCAAGGTCTTGACCGACTAGATTCACCTTATGCAATTGAATATTGTAAAGTTTCAACTCAGGTTTTTCAACAACTGGTGGTGTTGGTGGAATAGCAGTAAATGGTTTATTCACCACATTACCCTTATCAACTACCAAATCTGTCGCAGCAGTTAACTCTGCCGCAGAAACAGTGATTGAAACGTTTGAAAGTTGGTATCCTGCCGGAGCAGTCAATTCTTTAATAACATAATCCTTAGCCTCAAAGCCTACAAAGCTTACAAGACCATTGGCATCTGAGGTTGCTGTCGCTTGACCTTCTCCATATGGGTTGGCAACTGGGGTCACACCATCGGCTTCAAAGAGACCAAATACAGCACCTGCAAGAGCATTTCCATCTGCGTTAGCTTTGTGCAATTGAATGTTGTACAGTTTCAATTCAGGTTTGTCAACAGTCGGTGGAGTTGGTGGAATTGAAGTTGTTACCAATTTGTTAGTGAATGATTTCTTATCACCATATGCCACAGAAGCTTTGAGTGTATTGCTTGCATCATCTTTTGTGACAGTTACAGTAGCATCAATACTTCCTTCATCGTAGGTCATTCCTTTTGCTTTGCTTTCAGGAATAACTTCTTTAATCGTGTAGTGGAAGGTTTTTCCTGCGTCCTCTGATGAATATGAAATGTCATCAAAGGTTACCGTACCATCTGCAGCATTTTGTTTTGTTTGAAGAACTTTTCCGGTTTCATCCAACAATTGGAAATTGAATTCACCATTCTTCAATTCAGCACCTTCTAAAATCTTGCTCGCTGAAATTTTAGCTTTTGCTGGTTGAGGAGCCGTATAAGTATTTGAGAAGGTTTTATTATCTGGATAAGCCACATCTGCTTTCAGGTTGTCGCCATCTTTTTTCACCTTAACAGTTACTTGTTTATCAGTCTTGTCATAGGTAATACCTGGGGTATTTCCAGCTACTTCCTTAACAGTGTAAGTGTGTTCACCTTCTTCGGTGTACTCAATTGGTGCAAATGTTACTTTTCCGTTTTTGTTTGTAACAGTTTGAAGCTTGTTAGCACCCTCGTACAATTCAAAGCTAAATTCACCATCTGTTAGATCACGTCCTGTAAGAGTTTTATCTAATTCGATGGTAGCTTGAGTTGCTTTAGGTTTTGCTTTTGGATTGACGATTGTCTTCGTCACTGATTTATCAGTTCCACTAAAGTCTTCAGCATTAACTGGGGTATCAGCAGTAGTAATGGTATAACCTTCAGGTGCTTGTAACTCAGTTAAGATGTATTTATCTTTTAAAAGACCATTGACTGTAATGTTACCTTTATCATCTGTTACATATTCCCCGATTACTTGGTTGTTGGCCTGACGTACCACTTTGAATTTAGCTCCAGCAAGTGGTTGGTTAGCATCATCTACTTTGTGAATATGAATGGTAAAGACATAACCAACACCAGAACCACCAGCAATTTGAACGGCAGCTTTATTTACTGCTTCTTTAGTATCGATGTTCTTACCTTTTAAAGTAGCCTGGTTATTTAAGATTTCCCCATCGACTGGTGAGTAATTTAAATGAACATCATACGTAATACGGTATTGATCCGTCTCACTAATATCTCCAAGATTCACAACAAATGATTGACCATTTTCACCAACAGTTACAGGATGTTCATTGGTTACATCCTTAGTATTATTAAATTGCCATCCACCATCGACATAAGACATCTCACCTTTTGTCACACGAAAACTATCTTTAACATAAGAAGCATTGGTAAATTGCAATGTGTCTTCTACTGTAACCTCTTTAATATTTTGCTTTAGTTGGTTCACAGAAATGGTATAGGAAATAGTCTTAGGGTCATCTTTGTGAACCCAACTTGTTTTCTTTAAAAGGTTTGGATCACCATCACCAACCCCTTTAAAGGTAACTTTACCTGCAATAATTGTTTTGTTGTTAACCGTCACTTCAACCGGAATTTCTCCTTGTTGAGGGTGCTTTTTGAAGTCGATACGGGCATAGAAGAAGAACGATCCATTTGTATCGGAATGTTTTTCAACATAGTCTGTATACGTTAATGTTAATTTTTTATTTTCAGCATCAACAGTAGCATGAGCGATAATTTCATTTGTGTTAATATCGCGAATTTCAAAACTATCGGATGTGATAATTAATGCATCTGGTACGGTAACTGTAGTTTGGTCACCTGCTTTAACATTTTTACCTGCTAAATCATATGTTGCATTAATACGGAACGTTGCCCATTGTCCTAATTCCCAATCAAGGTTGCCGCCTTCATTATTGGAAACTTGTATGTTTGAAATTGTATCGACCCATTTTCCGCTTACTGTCACTCCAGGAGTTTCTGCTGAAGTGCGATTCAGACCTAAAGCGAAAAGCATGGCCACTAAACAAAGGACAAATGAGAAAATTTTGATATTCCTATTCTTCATCTTATCTTCCCTTTTCATAAAAAAATTAGTGCCTAATCATCAATACCTGATTACTTTTAACGATATGGATCTTTCAAATCCTATCTGTTGGTAATTAGAATTGAGTGCTGAGACACGACCTCCATTAAATAATTTTATAGGGTAAAATATTTTACTTTTAAAATTATTCCCTACACAGGGAATTATAGCAAAAATAATAATTGGCTTCAAGCTAAAATCGGTGAAATTAGGTGTTTTTAAGCTGTTTCATTAATTTTCACTTTCTTTTAGAAAACAACCATGAAATCATCATATAATTTACAAATAATGAAGGTGAAAAAGGAGGTTTTTACTCAAAAAATACGAATAGTAGAATTGAAGAGACGCTAGGGAAAAGTGATGGTATAATAGAAAAGATAGAAACTATTTAGAATGAAAGAGGAATCATGATGACAAAAATTCGTGGATTTGAACTTGTATCAAGCTATACCAATCAGGACTTGTTGCCAAAACGGGAGACAGCACACGCAGCTGGCTACGACTTAAAGGTGGCAGAGCGCACGGTCATTGCACCAGGAGAAATCGTCCTCGTCCCAACTGGGGTCAAGGCCTATATGCAACCGACTGAGGTGCTCTATCTCTATGACCGTTCCTCTAACCCTCGCAAAAAAGGCCTGGTCTTGATCAACTCTGTTGGGGTTATCGATGGAGACTACTACGGCAATCCAGGAAATGAAGGCCATATCTTTGCTCAGATGAAAAACATTACGGACCAAGAAGTCATCCTTGAAGTTGGGGAACGTGTAGTTCAGGCTGTCTTTGCGCCGTTCTTAATTGCAGATGGGGATGAAGCGGATGGCGTGCGGACCGGTGGATTTGGAAGTACGGGAAAATAGAGGAATAAAATGGCAGACTATTTATTAGTTGTAGACATGCAGTCAGATTACGTTGCTGTAGGAAAAGCATATCATGAAAAACTGACTGCAGCTGTAAATGACAAAATTGCTACCTATCCTAGCGACCGAGTTATCTATATTCTCAATCGTTTTTTCTGGGAGAGAAAAGATAGGAAGAAGAAATTTGCGACCGACTTGCTGGTTGTATCTTCTCGTATTTTTGAAAAGCGTCGGGCTTCTTGCTTTACTAATCCAGATTTAAAAGATTTTTTAGAGGGAAACGGTGCTAAAAGCATAGAGTTTATAGGGGTAGATGGCAATGGCTGTGTCAAGGCTTCCGTTTTGGCAGCTGTCAAGGAGAATTATCAGGTTTCTGTCGATTTGTCTGCTGTCGGAGTTGCCAACCAGAAGAAATTCTCTAAAACACTGAAGCAGTGGCAAGATTGCGGAATCAAGATTGGATAGTTTTATGGGGATCTTAATATGAAGATTATCTTTGTTCGTCATGGGGAGCCAGATTATAGTATGCTTGATAAACTTGAAAATCCGCAACTCTATAGTGGTTTTGGTCGTGATTTAGCACCATTGACAGGAAAAGGTCGCAGTCTGGCAAAAGAAGTTGCTAAAACTGCAAGTTTTGGAAAGGCAGAGATTATTATTTCATCGTCTGTGACGAGGGCTTTAGAAACAGCACATTATATAGCAGTTGAAACAGGATTGGACTTGTTTGTGGAGCCGTTTTTTCATGAGTGGCGTCCAGACTTAGATGGCACTAACTCTGATTTAACTAGTGTATTGGTAGCTCATGAATATTATCTAAAACATCAAGGAGCTTTATCTGAAGATTCTCTTTATCGCTATGAAACTGATCTAGAGATGCGTCATCGTTTTTTAACAGCTTTGGAAAAATATAAAAATTATAAAACTATTATCATTGTAACTCACGGAATGCTCATGCGCCAGTTTGTGCCAAATGAGAAGATTGATTTTTGCCAAGTGATTGAGTGTGAGATAGAGATATAGAAAGAAGTACAATGAAATGAGCTATAAAGATTTTCAAGCTTTTACCGCCGAGAATTGTCGAGGGTATAAGAAGATTTTTGAGATTAGTATTGGAGGATTTCTTTACCTAGCATTTATCCCTGAGGCCCATCATCAAATTCTTTGCATTTCTTCAGACTACATGTCCATCATTGACAGTGAAAATGGTCAAGTTACTCCAATAGATGGTGATTACGATGAAATAGAGTTAGTAGCCATGTGTGAGGGCTCTGATTCTCCTATCCTTATCGCTGGGCAATATGGTGGAAGTCTCCCTCTGAACAATGGTGAAAACATTCGAGTGACAATGGATAAAAACCAATCTGAAGAATATCCGATTTTAACCATTTATTGGGAAGAGAATAAAGAAACTAGAACTCAAATTTATAAAGGTTATTTACCCTATATTTTTGGATTTAGTCCTGATGGGGAGTATTATGTCCATGCGGATGATGGTGGATTGATTGTTCTGAAAAGAAATAGTTACTGATGTGAAAAATTAATAAGAGATTTTAAAATGAGAGGATTAGAATCATAGCTAAGAAAAAAACGACTTTTATTTGTCAAAATTGTGCCTACAATTCACCCAAGTATCTAGGGCGCTGTCCCAACTGTGGATCTTGGTCTTCTTTTGTCGAGGAGGTCGAGGTCGCAGAGGTCAAGAATGCACGGGTATCCTTGACGGGTGAAAAGACCAAACCCATGAAATTGGCGGACGTGACCTCTATCAATGTCCATCGGACCAAAACTGAGATGGAGGAATTTAACCGCGTCCTTGGTGGTGGTGTGGTGCCGGGAAGTCTTGTCCTTATCGGTGGAGATCCAGGAATTGGGAAATCGACCCTGCTTCTTCAAGTATCGACCCAACTATCTCAAGTGGGAACAGTTCTCTATGTTAGTGGAGAGGAGTCAGCCCAGCAGATTAAGTTACGAGCTGAGCGCTTGGGGGATATCGACAGTGAGTTTTATCTTTATGCTGAGACCAATATGCAGAGCGTGCGAGCAGAAGTAGAGCGCATCCAGCCTGACTTCCTCATCATTGACTCCATTCAGACGATTATGTCTCCTGAAATTTCAGGGGTTCAGGGGTCTGTGTCTCAGGTACGCGAGGTAACAGCTGAGCTTATGCAGCTAGCTAAGACCAATAACATCGCCATCTTTATCGTAGGGCATGTGACCAAGGAAGGAACCTTGGCGGGTCCTCGGATGCTGGAACACATGGTGGATACGGTGCTCTACTTTGAGGGAGAACGCCATCATACCTTCCGGATTCTGAGAGCGGTCAAAAACCGTTTTGGCTCGACCAATGAGATCGGTATCTTCGAGATGCAATCAGGTGGACTGGTTGAGGTCCTCAATCCGAGTCAGGTCTTTCTGGAAGAACGTTTGGATGGTGCGACAGGATCCTCTATCGTAGTTACCATGGAAGGGACGCGTCCAATTCTAGCTGAAGTGCAGGCCTTGGTGACGCCAACCATGTTTGGAAATGCCAAGCGGACGACGACAGGGCTTGATTTCAATCGGGCCAGTCTCATCATGGCGGTTCTAGAAAAACGCGCAGGCCTCTTGCTTCAAAATCAGGATGCCTACCTCAAGTCTGCAGGTGGTGTCAAGTTGGATGAGCCAGCTATCGACCTAGCCGTAGCCGTAGCCATTGCCTCCAGCTACAAGGACAAACCAACAAACCCGCAGGAATGTTTCGTCGGAGAGTTGGGCTTGACAGGAGAAGTCCGCCGGGTCAATCGGATCGAACAACGCATCAATGAAGCTGCCAAGCTCGGTTTTACCAAGATTTATGTTCCGAAAAATTCTCTGACAGGGATTTCGACACCATCAGGGATCGAAGTGGTCGGTGTGAGTACACTGTCTGAAGTCTTGAAGAAAGTATTTTAATTTTAATAGTAGAAAAGTCTTAAACGGGAAGTTTAAGGCTTTTTTTCAGATGTGACAGATGACAGGAGGTATCCCCTGACAGAAAGGATCGGATATGGTAAAATAATAGATGGTTTGAATTTCAAAGGGATAAAGGAGAGACCATGTCTTATTTTGATAATTTTTTAACAGCCAACCAAGCTTATGTAGCGCTACATGGAGACCTCCGTCTTCCGATTAAGCCCAAAACACAGGTAGCCATTGTGACCTGTATGGATTCCCGGCTTCACGTGGCGCCTGCACTAGGTCTGGCTCTTGGAGATGCCCATATTTTGCGGAATGCTGGAGGGCGCGTGACAGAGGACATGATCCGCTCCTTGGTCATTTCGCAGCAGCAAATGGGAACCCGTGAAATTGTGGTCTTGCACCATACAGACTGTGGCGCACAGACCTTTGAAAACGAAGGTTTCCGTCAGCATCTCAAGAAAGAACTGGGTGTGGATGTAGGAGATCGCGATTTCCTTCCCTTTCAAGATATTGAGGAGAGTGTCCGCGAGGATATGGAGCTTTTAAAGGCTTCTCCTTTGATTCCAGAGGATGTCGTTATTTCGGGAGCTGTGTATGATGTGGATACTGGATTGATCTCAGAAGTGAAATAATGATATAGAAGAGTATAGGAAGACAGAACGATCTTTGTTTTCCTGTATTCTTTTTTTGATGTAAAAAAAGTGAACCGAATAGGAAAAAATGTGACAATTTAGCACAAATTATTAAAAAATATGTGGTATAATATGACATTTTAACAAGAATATTACAAATTAATTTCAACAGATTGACTGTAGATGTCAAGGGTGTTACAATTTTATTTGTATCATGGAATCATGAAATATGAAAAAGGAGATCCTATAAATGAAGGATGTATTTAATAAGCGCCAGCGCTTTTCATTGCGAAAGTATAGCGTTGGGGTTTGTTCAGTTCTTTTAGGAACAGCACTCTTTGCTGCAGGAGCTCAATCTGCGTCAGCAGATGAAGCAACAACAGCCTCTGAATCTGCGGGAACAGCAGCTTCAGAAGCAACACAACCTGCTACAACTGAGTCAAGTCAAGCAGAAGCACCAGCTGCTTCTAAGGCATACGGGGAAGGGGCATCAGTTCCAAAAATTGACCTTTCTGGAACTGCTGCTGCAACTTCAGAAACACCAGCTTCAGCGACTGAAAAAACTGAGGCAGCTGCAACACCAGCTGCTACAGAAAATAAGGTAGCTCCAGCTGAAACTAAAAAAACTGAAGAAGCTTCAAAACCACTAAACGTTGGTTCATTGCCAGAAATCGCTCTACCAACAGCGAAAAAGGCAGAAACCAGCTCTAAACCAGCTTCTACAACAGCGGCTACCACTGCTCAACCTACTGCAACTCGTGCTGCAGCAGGTGAAAGCTCAGAGAGAGCAGCTGCAAGAGAAGAAGCAACTACACCAGCAGGAACAACTACTTTTTCAGCTACTGTAAGTTCAGCAGCTCCAATCACTGGCACAGAAACAACTGCGCAAGCAGAAAAAGCAGCAAGTACAGATGCTGCTGCGGCTGTAGCAACTGCTAATGAAGAACGTACAAATGCTGGTGCTTTGGCAACAAGTCGTAGCCGTCGTGGTAAACGTGCTTTAACAGACCACAATAACGAGCCGGTTGCTGTAGCAACTTTCCTAAAAGACGGTGAAGTTGCTACACCTGAGATGACGGATCCAAATGGTGCAAGTGTTCGTTCACAAACAGTACCATCAGGATACGCTGCTAAAGAAGGCGATGTCTATACTTATAGCATCGTAGACCTCACTCGCTTTAATGAACGCTACAATACAAACTACTATACTCGAGCATACAAGAGATTTGATGCTTCTACAGATACAACTGTTGAATTAATCGATAAAACTACAGGTAATGTAGTAGAAACTAGAACCATCACAGCTTCTAGCGGTATTCAAAAATTCACAACAACTACAGCTGCATCTAAAAGTGAATTAACTTGGCAAGTTGATTACGATCCAGGTACAGGAACTGGTCCTGGTAAAACGGACCAACCATTTATTCAATATGGTTATGAAGTTGGAGCAAGCATCCAAGCTTTAGTAGCTCCAGGACATCAACTTACACCTGACGAACAAAAATTATACGATGCTGTTTATGCTGCTCGTACATCAACAGATATTATCAACGTTGTAGAACCAGCTTATAACGGTCGTACGATTACGGATACCAATGCCAAGATTCCAGCATCAGTTAATAAAACAACTTACTATAAAGTAGTTGATAAAAATAATCCAACATTTAACGCGAATAAAACGGATGTAACTGTTCAAGATTATAAAGAAAATGGTAATGAAGTTGAGTTAGCTTCATACACTCTTAAAGCTATGGAAGGGCAAAACTTCACAGCATCTGGAGAGCGTCAATTTGATGGTTACAAATTGTATCAAGCAGCTGATGCAAATGATCAATCAGGTTATGTAAGTCGCCCTTACAAAGTTGGAACTAAATTCATGGACGCTGAGCGTGCAGGAATTAAACGGATTAAAGAAATCGTAGGGGAAGACGGATCTGTAGTTGTTCGCGTTTATCTTCTAGATCCAAAACAACAAAGCAAACGTTCTGATGGTAGCTTGAGCACTGATGGCTACATGTTGCTAGCAGAAACCAAACCGATTAAACCAGGTGATTATAACAAACAAGAACTAGCTGTTAAGAAAACACCACTAAACACCATTCCTTTCACAGATAGCAAAGGTGTAACCTATGCAAATGGTAAGGAAGTTCCATTTGACTTCCAAAAAGCTGCTGGATATACACCGTACAAGACTGTCTTTGTTCCATTCTTGGGAGATAACATTGGTCACCTTTCTCCAAACGAACAATTGATTCGAGGAGTAACTGGTATCGGTACCAACGTTGACTTGCTTAACTCTTTGACGCCGTATAAACAACCTGTTTACTACTACGTGAAGCAAGAACCAGTAACAGTCACTCCAGAAGTTGAAAAACAATTGGAAGGACGTGTGCTTGTTGATGGTGAATTTAGCTTCAAGATTAAAGAAGTCAATGAAAACAAATCACTTCCTTCATATGAAGAAACTGTAACTAACAAAAACGGTAAAGCTTCATTTAGTAAATTAAGCTTCAATAAAGTTGGTACTTACATTTACACAATCACTGAGGTTAAAGGGGCAGATACAAACGTCGATTACGATGGTATGACAGTTAAGATGACTGTTACTGTAACTGAGAACTCTAAAGGTGATTTGCAAGGTTCCGTTAAATACAGCGGTACTGGCGGATTTGCTTCAAGTGCAGATGATAAAGTCTTCAACAACTACGTTGTAGCTCCAGTTAAGACTAAGTTTGACTTCAGCAAGGCTCTTGCAGGTCGTGAGTTGAAAGCCGGTGAATTTAGCTTTGTATTGAAAGATTCAGATGGTAAGGTCATTCAAACCAAGACAAATACTAAGGCAGGTGTTGTAGCCTTTGATGATTTGACTTTTGATAACACACAAGTTGGTACACACAAATATACTGTAGAAGAAGTTATCCCAGAAAATAAAGAAACTGGTATGACTTACGACACAATGAAAGCTGAAGTGACCATTACTGTTACTAAGCAAGGTCATGTTCTTAAAGCAACAAACACACTTCCTGCAGATACAGAGTTCAACAATACCTTCACACCTGTTGCTACACAAGCTCAATTCAAGTTCACTAAGAAATTGGAAGGGAAAGAGCTCACGAAGGATGCCTTCACATTTGAATTGGTTGAAAATGGTAATGTCATCCAAACGAAGAAAAATGCGGCTGATGGAACCATCCAATTCGACGCGATTTCTTACGATAAAGAAGGTTCTCACACTTATACTGTACGTGAAGTAGCTGGAACAGATACAAACATCGACTACGATGATATGAATGCAGTCGTAAAAGTTAACGTTACGAAAGATGCTGCATCTGGTGTCTTGACTGCTAAGGTTACAATGCCTGAAGATACAGAGTTTAACAACTTTGCAGTAGCTCCAGTTAAGACTCGTTTCGACTTCAGCAAAGCCCTTGCAGGCCGTGAGTTGAAAGAAGGCGAATTCAGCTTTGTATTGAAAGATTCAAATGGTAAGACTCTTCAAACCAAGACCAATACTAAACAAGGTGTTGTAGCCTTTGATGATTTGACCTTTGATAATACTCAAGTTGGTACTCACAAGTACACTGTAGAAGAAGTTATCCCAGAAAATAAAGAAACTGGCATGACTTACGACCCAATGAAAGCTGAAGTAACAATCACTGTTACTAAGGAAGGTCATGTTCTTAAAGCAACAAACACACTTCCTGCAGATACAGAGTTCAACAACACCTTCACACCTGCTGCAGCTCAAGCTCAATTCAAGTTCACTAAACGTCTTGAAGGGAAAGAGCTTACAAAGGATGCCTTCACATTCGAATTGCTTGAAAATGGCAATGTGATCCAAACCAAGAAAAATGCAGCAGATGGATCTATCACATTTGATGCGATTGAATACAACGCTGTAGGTGAACACACTTACACTGTACGTGAAGTAGCTGGCGCAGATACAAACATCGACTACGATTCAATGAATGCAGTCGTAACTGTTAATGTAACCAAAAATGCAGCTACAGGTATCTTGAGCGCAGCTGTTACAATGCCAGAAGACACTGAGTTTAACAACTATGTGGTTTCTCCAGTTGTAACGAAATTTGACTTCACTAAGAAGTTGGCTGGCCGTAAATTGGCTGCAGGCGAATTCAGCTTCGTATTGAAAGATGCTGCTGGTAACAAAGTTGAAACAGTGAAAAATGATGCTGACGGTAATGTTACCTTCTCAGAATTGTCATTTGACAATACAAAAGTTGGTACCCACACATATACTGTAGAAGAAGTGATTCCGGCAAACAAAGAATTTGGAATGACTTACGACCAAATGAAGGCTACAGTGACTGTTGAAGTTGCCAAGAACGGTCATTCATTGACAACTGTTACAAACGTGACATCAACAGGAGGTAAAGATGCCAATGGTAACGCTACTGATGGTACTGCAGATAAAGAATTCAACAACAAAGTTACTCCTCCAGAAACTCCAAAATTCCAACCAGAAAAATTTGTCGTTTCTAAAGAGAAATATGACATCACTGGTAACAAGTTGATGGATGACGACGATGAGTTGACAAATGAATACACTGAAACAAATGCAGATCCATATGTAGACAAGACAACCAACAACGAACCAGAAAACTTGAATACTAAGACAGTTAAACGTGGTTCTAAATTGGTTTACCAAGTATGGCTTGATACTACGAAATTTACTGAAGCGAACAACATCCAATACGTTGGTGTATCTGATACATACGACGCTGATAAATTGGACGTCAATGCAGCTGACATCAAAGCATACGATTCAGTAACTGGTGCAGAAGTAACCAATAAATTCGACATCAAAGTTGAAAACGGCACCATCACTGCAACTTCTAAAGATGAATTTATCAAAGATAAAGTAAACGCTCCTGTTATCGATACAACTAAGTTCGAATTTGGACGTTACTATAAATTTGATATTCCAGCAACTGTGAAAGAATCTGTTAAAGCTGGTGCTGATATTGAAAATACAGCCAACCAAACAGTTCACGTTTACAACCCAGTAAGCAAGACAGTTGAAAAACCTGAAAAACCAACACAAAAACGTGTCAACAGTGTTCCAGTTCCAGTGGAAATGAACTTCACGAAACGTTTGGAAGGTCGTGAACTTCAAAAGAACGAATTCGAATTCGTATTGAAGAAAGACGGCGTTGAAGTTGAACGCGTGAAGAATGACGCTGCTGGTAAGATCGTCTTCAAGACTCTTGAATTCGGTCGTGATGATCTTGGTAAGACATACAACTACACAGTTGAAGAAACTCCTGGTACAGATGCAACTGTCAAATACGACACAATGGTTGCGACTGTTAAAGTTGTGGTATCACATGATGGTACTGCTAAAGCGATCGTTGCCAACGTAACAGATGCTGCTGATAAAGAATTCAACAACCGTGTAACACCTCCAGAAGAACCTAAGTTCCAACCAGAGAAATACGTTGTTTCTAAAGAAAAATACGATATCACTGGTGACAAGCTCGTTGACGATGATAGAGAGTTGGCAGACAAGTACGCAGATACCAATGCGAACCCATATGCGGACGATGCATCAAACAACGAAGCAGAAAACTTGAATACCAAGACTGTTGAACGTGGTTCTAAATTGGTTTACCAAGTATGGTTGGATACAACTAAATTTGATGCAGCTAACAAGGACAACATCCAAACAGTTGGTATCTCAGATAACTATGATGAAGCTAAATTAAATCTTAATAAAGCTGACATCAAAGCCTATGACTCTGTAACAGGCGCAGAAGTAACAGATAAATTCGATATCGCTGTCAACAACGGTGTGATCACTGCTAACTTGAAAGCTGGCTTCACGAAGTCACTTGGCGATGCAGAAAACACACAAGTGATCGATACAACTAAATTCGCATTTGGACGTTACTACAAGTTCGACATTCCAACAACAGTGAAAGACGATGTCGTAGCTGGTGCAGATATCGAAAATACTGCGGCTCAAGTTGTTAACTACTACAACCCAACGACTAAGAAAGTTGAAAAACCTGAAAAACCAACTGAAAAACGTGTCAACAATGTTCCAATCTCAGTAGAATTTAACTTCACTAAGAAATTGGAAGGTCGCGACCTTAAAGCTGGCGAATTCACATTCGAGTTGAAAGATAGCGACAATGTTGTGATTGCGACTGCAACCAACGACGCAAGCGGTAACTTCAAGTTCACTCCAGTTGACTACACAAATAAAGCTGGTAAAACTGTCACTGCCCTTAAATACCAGAAGGGTCAAGAAGGTACTTACACTTACACTGTAACAGAGGTTAAGGGTACAGACTCAACTGTTACTTACGATGAAATGGCTGCAGTTGTAACTGTTAAAGTCAGTCATGATGGTACTGCGAAAGCCTTGATCACAAACGTGACAGAACCTGCCGATAAAGAATTCAACAACCGTGTCACTCCACCAACAGAACCTAAGTTCCAACCAGAGAAATACGTTGTTTCTAAAGCGAAATTCGATATCACAGGTACGAAGCTCGTTGATGACGATTCTGAATTGACAGATAAATATGGTGAAACAAACACAAATCCATATGTCGATACAACTGCCAACAACGAAGATGAAAACTTGAATACCAAGACTGTTGAACGTGGTCAAAAACTTTACTACCAAGTATGGTTGGATACAACTAAATTTGACGCAAACAACAAAGATAACATCCAAACAGTAGGTATCACAGATAACTACGACAAGGATAAATTGACTGTTAATGCTTCAGAAATCAAGGTTTACGATTCAGTTACTGGCGCAGACGTAACAACTAAATTCGATATCTCTGATAACAACGGTGTTCTGACAGCTAACCTGAAAGCAGGCTTCACTAAGTCACTTGGCGACGCTGAAAACACTCAAATCATTGACACGACTAAGTTCGAATTTGGACGCTACTATAAATTTGATATTCCAGCAACAGTGAAAGACGATGTCGTAGCTGGTGCCGATATTGAAAACAAAGCAGCTCAAGTTGTAAACTACTACAACCCAGTAAGCAAGACAGTTGAAAAACCAAACAAACCAACTGAAAAACGTGTCAACAGTGTTCCAATCTCAGTAGAATTCAACTTCACTAAGAAATTGGAAGGTCGCGACCTTAAAGCTGGCGAATTCACATTCGAGTTGAAAGACAGCGACAATGTTGTGATTGCAACTGCAACCAACGATGCAGCTGGTAAGATCAAGTTTGCCCCAGTAGATTACACTAATAAAGCTGGTGAAACGGTTACTGCCCTTAAATACAAGAAGGGTCAAGAGGGTACTTACAAGTACACAGTAGAAGAGGTTAAAGGAACAGACGCAACCGTAACTTATGACACAATGAAAGCTGTTGTAACAGTTGAAGTTCGTCATGATGGTACAGCGAAAGCCTTGATCACAAACGTGACAGAACCAGCTGATAAAGAATTCAATAACACAGTTCGTCCTCCAGAAGAACCTAAGTTCCAACCAGAGAAATACGTTGTTTCTAAAGAAAAATTCGATATCACAGGCGACAAGCTCGTTGATGATGACAAAGAGTTGGCAGACAAGTACGCAGATACTAATGCGGACCCATATGCGGACGATGCATCAAACAACGAAAAAGAAAACTTGAACACCAAGACTGTGAACCGTGGCGACAAGTTGGTTTACCAAGTATGGTTGGATACAACTAAATTTGACGCAACTAACAAGGACAACATCCAATCAGTAGGAATCTCAGATGACTACGATGAAGCTAAATTGGAACTTGATTCTACTAAGATCAAAGCTTACGATTCAGTAACAGGCGCAGAAGTAACAGATAAATTCGATATCACTGTGAACAACGGTGTGATCACTGCAACCCTTAAAGATGGCTTCACTAAGTCACTTGGCGATGCGGAAAACACACAAGTCATTGACACAACTAAATTCGAATTCGGACGTTACTACAAGTTCGACATCCCAACAACAGTGAAAGCTGATGTACCTGGTGGTGTGGATATTGAAAACACTGCGGCTCAAGTAGTTAACTACTACAACCCAACTACTAAGAAAGTTGAAAAACCAAGCAAACCAACTGAAAAACGTGTAAACAACGTGCCAGTTGAAGTGGAATTCAACTTCACTAAACGCTTGGAAGGTCGTGAACTGAAAGCTAACGAATTCAGCTTCGTGCTTAAAGATTCAGAAGGTAATACTCTTGAAACTGTGAAGAACGATGCATCTGGTAACGTTAAGTTCAAAGCTCTTGAATTCAAGAAGGGTCAAGAAGGCGTACACAACTACACAGTAGAAGAAGTTAAAGGAACTGACGCAACCGTTACATACGACACCATGAAAGCGAATGTAACAGTCACAGTTTCACACGACGGAACAGCTAAGATTCTCGTAGCGACTGTAGGCGACATTGCGGATAAAGAATTTAACAACCGTGTAACACCTCCTGAAACTCCAGAATTCAATCCAGAAAAATATGTTCTAAACGAAAAAGAATTTGATTTGACTGGAACTTCATTATTAGATGATGATAAAGAGTTGGCAGACAAGTACGCAGATACCAATGCGAACCCATATGCGGACGATGCATCTAATAACGAAGCAGCGAATATTAACACTAAATCAGTTAAACCAGGTCAAAAACTTGTTTACCAAGTATGGTTGGATACAACTAAATTTGACGCAAACAACAAAGACCATATCCAATCAGTAGGAATCTCAGATGACTACGATGAGGCTAAAGTTGATGTTGATGGTTCAGCAATCAAAGCTTATGATGGTAAGACTGGTGCGGATGTAACAGCTAAATTCGATATCACTGTGAACAACGGTGTGATTACTGCAACACTTAAAGATGGCTTCACTAAGTCACTTGGCGATGCAGAAAACACACAAGTCATCGACACAACTAAATTCGAATTCGGATGTTACTACAAGTTTGATATCCCAGCTACAGTGAAAGCTGACGTTAAAGGCGGAGTAGACATCGAAAATACTGCGGCTCAAGTAGTAAACTACTACAACCCAACTACTAAGAAAGTTGAAAAACCTGAAAAACCAACTGAAAAACGTGTAAACAGCGTGCCAGTATCAGTAGAATTCAACTTCACTAAGAAATTGGAAGGCCGTGAGCTTAAAGCTAACGAGTTCAGCTTCGTACTTAAAGATTCAACAGGTAAAGTTGTTGAAACAGTTAAGAACGATGCGGCTGGTAACGTTAAGTTCTCTAAACTTGAGTTCAAGAAAGGTCAAGAAGGCGTTCACAACTACACAGTTGAAGAAGTGAAAGGTACTGATGGAACTGTCACTTATGATGAGATGAAAGCAGTAGTAACTGTAGAAGTTAAACATGACGGAACAGCGAAAGCTCTCATCACTAACGTAACTGATCCAGCGGATAAAGAATTCAACAACACTGTTCGTCCACCTGAAACTCCAGAATTCAACCCAGAGAAATACATCTTGAACGAATCTAAATTCGATCTTACAGGTGTGAAACTTCTCGATGATGATGACGAGTTGAAGAATAAAGTTGCGGACACAAATGCAAATCCTTACGTTGATAAGACTGATAACAACGAAGCTCAAAATATCAATACGAAGACACTCAAGAAAGGTGATAAAGTATACTACCAAGTATGGTTGGATACAACTAAATTCACTGAAGCACACAATATTCAATCTGTTGGTGTTACAGATAAATATGACAGTGCAAACTTGACTGTCAACGGAGCTGATATTAAGGCATACGACTCTGTAACAGGAGAAGATGTAACAGCTAAGTTTGATATCAAGGTTGAAAACGGTGTGATTACTGCAACATCTAAAGCAGACTTGACTAAGTCACTTGGAGACGCAGAAAATACACAAGTTATCGACACAACTAAGTTGGCCTTTGGACGTTACTACAAGTTTGAAATTCCTGCAGAAATTAAACAATCTGCTCAAGATGGTGTGGACATTGAAAATACAGCTTCACAAATCGTACACCAATACGATCCAACTAAGAAGACTGTAGAAAAACCAGAAAAACCAACTGAAAAACGTGTAGTCAACATTCCAGTTAAGGTTCAATTCCAATTCACTAAGAAATTGGAAGGTCGTGCATTGAAGGCTGGTGAATTCAGCTTCGTTCTTAAGGACGAAAAAGGAAATGTGATCGAAACCGTAACCAATGATGCGGCTGGTAAGATCACCTTCTCAAATCTTGAATTCAAACGTGGTGAAGAAGGAACTCATCTCTACCATGTAGAAGAAATCCGTGGCACAGATTCTAGCATCGAATACGATAAGATGGTTGCCACTGTGGGTATTATGATTAACAAAGACGGTAAAGTATTGACGGCTATTACTCAGTTGCCAGAAGATACAGAGTTTAACAACACTGTTATTCCGCCAACAACACCGCCAACAACACCGCCAACAACACCGCCAAATACACCACCAACAACACCACCGAATACACCGCCGACAACACCACCGAATACACCACCAACACCACCAACAACACCGCCAACACCACCAACGCCACCAACACCTACAACTCCTCCAGCTCCAGCACTTCCTGAAACTGGTGAAGAACAATCAGCATCTGCTGCATTGTTAGGTGCTGCACTTGGTATGGTTGGCCTTGCGGGACTTGCAAAACGCAAAAAACGCGAAGACTAAAATTGAGGTGACATCAGCAAACTTGTTGATGAGGTGACAATTTTAGATCCAACAGGAAGAGGCTTTGCTCGAAAGAGCAAGGCCTCTTTGTTTGGTATTGGAAACTTAGAAAAACATGCATAAATGTGATGAAAAAGTTTCAGTAAAATTCTATATATTCATTTCATTCGGTTACTAGTTTCAGTAAAATTCCATTGACTTGAAGTAGAGAAAACAGTATACTAGTAAAGCAATTTGATCTTTCAAACTGCCGGCAACAAGGGGAATGAATCCACTTTGAATTGGAATACAGTAGGGTTTGGAGTGGTAGTACTTCACACCCTTATTGTCGTCAGTCACCCTCATAAAAGGGATCTAGACTCTGAATGAGTTGTATAAATATAAAAAAACTTCCTTGGAACAGAATTCCATAGGAAGTTTCTTTGTGTTTGGGATCTACTCTTGTTTCTTTTTGTAAGGGATAAGACTGGACAAACCTGCTAAGAGGCCAAGTCCAAGTAGGGCTAGCTGAGAGGTTTCTTCACCTGTTGCAGGTAGATGAGTTCCTTCTTGAGGGGTGTTAGGAACAACTTCAGGGAGTTCCTCTTTTTGGCTTGTTGTTTCAAGAGGTTTCTCCTCTTCTTTGTTAGAGAGAAGTGTTGATCCCTTTTCTTCATGAGCATCAGTCGTGTTTGCTTTTGTCACGGAAGGAAGAGGGCTAACTGTTTCTTCATTTTCTGTTTCTGGGGATGGTTGTGGAGTAGGGATTTCTTTGACCTTATAGGCAAAGATCAAGATGGTTGTTCCCACTTCTACGTTTCCAGTTTGTTCAGCTACACCGATCCGTTCGTAGATGTGGCCGTCGTAGGAAATCTCATCTGGTGCGCTAGCGACGTAAGGGGTTCCATTGTCCACATTTGTTGCAACAGCAAGCTCTGGTTGCAATTCAGTGCTAGTATCTTGGATGACAAATCGCGCGATGACTGTTCCCGTAGCTAACTTGTAATCATAGATGACAGTTTTCATTCCCTTAGTGACTGTGCCACTTGGATCAGCAGAATCAGCACGGTGTCCAACTAGGTGGTAGATACGACCATCTTTTGTGATTTCTGTTGGGGCCTCACTGGTGTACTTGGTGCCGAAATCTACCTCTGTAGCAAGGTCTTGCGCCTCTTGCAGATCAGTGTCGCCTCCCTCAGTGAGGAATCGTACTCTGACAGATCCTTTGCTGATGGCATAGGTAATAGCAGTATCAGCTGTTGGAGAATCAGGGCTTGGAAGAAGATAGCCTTTGGTCTCGTCAAGAGGATCCACAAGGTTTAAGACTTGTCCACGAGCATCTTTTGGCTCTAATCCCTCCACGTAAGGAAGGATAGCAGTAGGAGATGCGATAGCAGTTGGATTTGTGGGATCGTTTAGATAAGGGATCTCTTTTTGAGCATGGGCTGGCTCTTTACCAGTAGCATAGCTGATCCTATAGGCACCGACTGGGCGATAGATGACCGTATCTGTGATGTCTGCTGCATCAGCATGAATGCCTGTATGTTCTCCTGCTTTTGTCAGATCAGAAGAGACGGCATCAGTCGATTCTTCTGCTACGACAACATAGCCTTTTTTGACGGGATTTTCAAGAGCTACAAAGCTTGTGCCGTCTTGCGCTATCCAGTCTTCAAGACTTGTCTCACCTGTCACCAAATTGATGGTACCTTTGCGAGTGAAATGAAGGCTGTCAGTTTGGTCAGCTATTCCTGCAGACTGGCGGTTAGATCCATCCTGGTCCTCAGTCACATAGGTCGCTGTACGAGTCACTGTTTCAGACAAATGATTCAGATCAGCCGTTGTTTGACCAGCTGGAGCTAGAGGAGTTGGATAGACACGCCCCTCGCTGTCTCCTGGAACAACTTGACCGGCTTGGATGGGTTGTGCTGCAGAAAATTCTACAATTTTTGGTGCCAAGCGGACAATAAACTCTTGAACGCCATCTTCATTTGTGTTGTTAGCGTCGCGGTCAAAGTTTGGTTGTCCGTCTGCATCGAAGCCATTTTCTACTAGTTCATAGCCTTTCTTCAAATAGTTGGCAATGGTTTCTTTTGTCGAGTAGTTGATCTTTTCACCTGTATGACCAACTAAATCACTGGAACGCTCTAGCTCAACTCCGTTTTCGTCTTGATAAAGAACATGAGCGGCTTCATTGAGTTTGACGTAGAGCATATCCCATACATCTAGACTCGGAACATCGATAGCAGCCATCCATTGGCCAGCTCCTCCGTCATAATAAACATTTGCGCTTGTTTCCCGGAGGTTGATGTTGTATTTTCCTTCAACAGCATCAGGTGTTGCCCAGTAAATGCTGGCGTGTTCAGCCTGGTCTTTTGTGATTTTTCCGAGTGGAACAAAAGCTTGAATATTGGTCAATTTTTCGGTTGTATTCACAGCGCTGTTCCATTTGTTTTCAGTGATGCCGACCAAATTGATCAAGTGAGCAATCCGATCACCTGTCTTGGTTTCTTTTGTAATGGTATAAACGGTTCCAGGTTGAACCCCGTCAGCATTATCTAGGTTGGATCCGATGAAGTTGCCGTTCACCAGTACATTTGTATTGTCTACAATCCGACGAGTATCATGCGCCAAGGTTTCGCGCCCGCGGAGAAGTTCTTGATAAGCAACGATGAATTCTTGGTAGTTGAATTCTGCATTGGCAAAGTCAGCATTGACTGGTAGGTTTTGATTGAGATACCATTCTGCTTGGATCACCCCAAAACCTTTAGCATCCTGAGAAGTATTGAGGGCTGCAGTCGTCATATGGTAACCACCGCTCGCTGCGATGATGGCATCTGTCAGCAATTCGTTGTCTTTGCTGAGGGCTGATGCATTTTTACCACGATGGGTATAGGCTGCGATGATAGGAGATTTCCCCTTGTATAAATCACGCATCCGTTCGGTGAGACGAGTCAAGGCTTGGTAGGTAGAGTCATAGGCAATGCTATCTCCCCAAACTTCCGCATAAGGTGCAGAGACATTGGTCTTACCTAGTCGATCAGCATCTCCAGTGGAGATATCGTTGATCATGAAATCATAGCCTTCTTTTTTTAGGGCCTCTGTCGCAGCTGTGGCTAGTTCTGGATAGTGTTCGCTCAAAGAGAAGCCTTTTCCAGGTTCACTGACTTTTTCCACCCAGTTAGATCCCATGGTATCCCCTTGCCATCCATCAAAATTTCCTTCTTTCATGGCTTTAGTCATGACTTCAATGATAAATTTTTGCCAATTTGGATCACCCGGATCGAGAAATTGTTGGATATCGGTCGCTGTGACATCACCCTTTTTACCAAAGTTGAAATGGTCTTGTAGATTGCGAACAATGGCACTTTTTACTTCATTTGGGACCCCTTCTTTCAGGGAAACCGCGTAAATCATGTTATAGAGCATGGCTTTGGCACCAGTTGAATGGACATGAGCCACTAGCTCTTTGACTGCTTCTGTATCGATGACAGGTAAGTAGGACTTGCGCTTGTCAGGATCTGTTTCGCTATTTGGAATCAAGAAAGTCGCCCAATCTTGAGTGAAACGTTCAACATTTGCTGGGAATGGGTTGGCAGGTGTATTGTAGACATCGTAGAAGAAGTAGTTGTTGATGTGCATATTGGCCAATTGGTCAATACTATTCTTGTAGCCTTCTACCTGATCATTGGTGATGGAGTTGTGATTGTCTTTTGAGCCGGCAACCACCCCATAACGTGGGTAGATCGTCCAGTCATCTTCAACAGCAAGACCCGCTGCCTTATGAAAGGCTTGGGAACCATCTGCTTTCTTACCAAGGACATCTACGATAAATCCAGCATTAGGTGAAAAGACAGTACTTGGAATTGTCAGTTCGCTACCTTCAACGTTTTTCTTTTCATAAATGACCTGATCTAAATGAGAGACAGTGACATCAGATGAAACCACTTCAGAGTTGTTGATGGAAATGCGGACGTCTTCGCCACTTTTATAAGTCGCTTTATCAAAGGTGACATCGTTGGTGATTTTTGGAGTATTATAAGTAGTTGCTGGAGCTGCACTGACCGGTTGAGTGGCAGTTACAGTTGGTGTTGATTCCGATGGCGAAGACGTTGCTTCCGTCGTAGTACCTTCCTCACTAGTAGTGGTAGGAGTACTGGTGTTGGTTGCTACTGGTTGAGCGGTTGCTGAAATCTCAGAAGTCGGATTGCTGTTGACCTCGTCAGCCATGGCAACAGAGCTTACCATCAAGGCTCCAAAAAGGGTAATCATAGAGACCAATGCCTTGTTGCGTTTGCGGAAATAGCCGTGCCCTTTTTCAGAGACACTATTTTTTTGTTGATTCATTTTTTTCTCCCACATACTGTTTGTATAGTTCGTTGAACAGTTTAAAGTAAATTGTTCTATCGATGCCAATAAGTATACGACATTTCACTAGATAGTGTCAATTTAAGAATGAAAGCCAGCATGTAAACTTTCATGAAATTATTAGAAAACCGCACTAAATAAAGGTTTTTGATTCAGAAAAATGAACAAACGGAAAACGTTTGACACAAAATTTCCTCGCATTTAAAAAAAGGTACAAATTAGTGATAAAAGCAACTGGAGGAGAAATATTTGCACAAACCTTATTACTAAAGGGAATCAGCAACAGCTCTTACCAGCCTTGGCTTGCTTGCTGTAATTGCAGGAGGCTTGGGTTTTGCTCGAAAGAAAAAAGGAGACTAAGATGTTCTTTCAATCCTTTAAAAAAATATCACGATTAAAAACCAGAAGGCACTACCTTTTGGTTTTTTTATAAAGCATGAAAAGGGAATTGATGACAATTTCCTATAGGTTCTCTTCCATATTTATGTTACAATAAAACTATTATTATCGAAGGGAGAGACTATGATTAATTCAATTGTTTCACAAGGTTTGATTTGGGCTATTTTAGGATTGGGAATCTTTATGACCTTCCGAATTTTAGATTTTCCAGATATGACGACAGAAGGTTCCTTCCCGCTTGGAGGAGCGGTGGCGGTGACCTTGATCACCAAAGGGGTCAATCCGCTTATAGCGACCCTGGCTGCTATTGGTGCAGGGTGTTTGGCGGGACTTGCGACGGGTCTTCTCTACACAAAAGGGAGAATACCGACACTCTTGTCAGGGATCCTTGTAATGACATCTTGTAACTCGGTTATTCTCTTTGTGATGCAGCGGGCCAATCTGGGGCTTTTGGGTTATAAAAAAATTCAGGAATTTCTTCCTTTTGCCAGTGGGTTCAATGAGATCCTCATTGGCTTGATTTTTGTAACTCTTGTGGTGTTTGGTTTAATTTTCTTCTTGGATACGCGTTTGGGTCAGGCTTATATCGCAACAGGAGACAATCCAGATATGGCTAGAAGTTTTGGGATCAACACCGACCGGATGGAGTTGATGGGCTTGGTCATTTCAAATGGGATTATTGCTCTTTCTGGTGCACTGATGGCCCAGCAAGAAGGCTATGCGGATGCTTCACGTGGGATTGGTGTCATCGTTATTGGGCTTGCCAGCCTCATTATTGGAGAGGTTCTCTTTTCAAATGTCACCTTGACAGAGCGCTTGCTCAGTATTGCGATCGGATCGATCGCTTACCAATTTTTGATTTGGGCCGTGATTGCGCTTGGCATCAATACCAGCTATATTCGAATCTTCAGTGCCTTGATCTTGGCTATCTGCCTGATGATTCCAACCTTTAAGGGAAAAATCATGAAAGGAGCGAAACTCAGTAAATGACAGCAATTGTAGAATTAAAAAATGTAACCAAAGCCGTGAGCAATGGGATGAACGAAGAAAAAGTCATTTTGGATGATGTTTCCTTGGAAATTCGAGAACATGATTTTATCACGATTTTGGGGGGCAATGGAGCTGGAAAATCAACCCTCTTTAATAGCATTGCAGGGACGCTTCCAGTTAGCAGTGGAAAGATCTATATTCTTGGGGAAGATGTGACCACATACTCTCCAGAAAAGAGAGCCAAATACCTATCGCGGGTTTTTCAAGATCCTAAAATGGGAACTGCACCCCGGATGACAGTAGCAGAGAACCTCTTGGTAGCGAAGTTTCGTGGAGAAAAACGTAGCTTGATTCCGCGTCACTTGGCCAGCTATAAAGAAGAGTTTCAAACAGTCCTTGCTAAGATCGGCAATGGCTTGGAAAATCATATCGATACAGCCGTTGAGTTTCTATCAGGGGGGCAACGACAAGCCTTGAGTCTGTTGATGGCGACACTGAAACGTCCAGAACTCTTGCTTCTAGACGAACACACTGCTGCCTTGGATCCAAAAACCAGTCAGGCCCTCATGACCTTGACGGATGAGTTTGTGAAACAAGATGCCCTCACTGCTCTTATGATCACCCACCATATGGAAGATGCTTTGAAATATGGAAATCGCTTGATTGTGATGAAAGACGGACACATCGTCCAAGACCTCAATCAAGAAGAAAAAGCCCAAATGACCATCGCAGATTACTATCAATTGTTTGAGAAAGAATAAGATACAAAGGGCGTAGCGGATACAGTTAAAATAGGGAATACGACGCAGAATCTTCAGATTCTAGGAGGATTCATCTTTTTGACACAATCCGCAGCCCGTGTTCATTTAATAAGATACAAAGCCCGTAAAATGAAAAGTGGAAATAGGGAGTAGGACAAAAGCGATATCGTTTATGGCGCTTCCCCCACAAGTCTGATTAGGATTCTTCCGAACTGATCAAGCGAGAGAAGAGTTCAATCAGCTACTGTGCCTTGTCTACATGCTAAGCTAGAGAGCTTGTTCTCTAGCTTTTTCTCTTTCTAAAACACAAGTTACTGTTTATAAATATACGTCGTCCCTTCAATGAATGCCTTATACAACAAAAGAGCTTAGAAAGAAGTCAGAAGAAAACCACATAAAAATAGGAACTAGTTTCAGCTGAAATCGCTTGCAATTACTCAGGTAGGTGAGTATAATATAGTTAGAAAGATGAAGAAGGGATTGATACCAATGCCTTATCGAGTTAAAATTTAGGTTACTTCGTTTTAGGCCTGTTTTGCTGATAGTTGTTCATGCTCTTATCGTAAAAGAGCAGTTATGTCGTGTGTGTCGGATCGGTTGGACGGTCGGGCAAGCCTGCTTAGTTTGTCCGGAGACATAAGAAAACGTGGAAATAGTAGGTAGAAGCTTTTTATAAAGGTTTTCAAACTTCAATGCGTCCAGTCGAAAGCTCATAAATTTAGATTTGGGATAGCAAAGAAAACCTCTGGTATTTTACACAAATACTATTAAATGAAATCAACATCATAAACATTGTTTTGTTAGCCAATAGGTTAATTGCACCAAGTCAGCGAAGCAGACCAGGCCTCTAGTCCCGTAAGACTGGAGGCCATTTTTTATAAAATACCCAGGAGGAGGTGAGAGTATGGGATTGTCGTATGCGCAAGAATATAGTTGCCGTGACCATTTTCGTCAAAGAGCTTTTGAGCGCTTTGGCGTAGATGATCAGCACCTGAACAGGTGGATCAACCAACACCTCCCCTCCCTCTCTCCTTATGATAGTAATGTGGTTCAACCAGCTAATACAGAAGCCTATGTAGCCAGTGATGGTGTCATCTTTGTCTGCAATATCAAAAGTCGGGAGTTCATCACTTGCTTTAAGGCGGTTAATTACCAAGAATCTAAGGAAGAAGAGGAAGCCTATACGGACATTCACGAAAACAATGTCGCTTCCTTCAAAAAAGATGTGAACCACCTAGTCAATCGCTACCGACTCAAGGAAGCCAAAGAACTGTTTGAAAACATTGGGGAGGACTTGGATGACTTTTATCGCCTGTCCCAAGCAGTAAAGAACGGCCAATTGAGCGAGCGAAATAGTAAGCGCCTAGAGGAATTGTTAGGCAAGTTTCATGTGATCAAGGCAGCTATGCGGATCATTGAAAATAAACGGGGAGATTACCATCTTTAGGGTCTTTTCCCCCTAAAAATAGGCGCCTAGAAGCCTTCTCATCTACTTTAGATGGGGAGGCTTTTTTGCTGTGGGAAAGCTTTTTGAAAAAAATAGAAAAAAATTGTATAATAGAGTGGATATGCAAGTATTTGCAAAGCTGTAATTCGACTTGGGGAACCAAGGACCGTAAGTATTAAAAAAATTACACTAAAGGAGACAACAGTGAGTAGTATTAAATTAGTCACTCTTGGCGGTGTTCGAGAAAATGGGAAAAATCTCTACGTTGCCGAAGTGAACGATTCGATTTTTGTCTTGGATGCAGGTTTGAAGTATCCAGAAAATGAGCAACTTGGGGTGGATGTCGTTATCCCCAACATGGATTATCTATTTGAAAACAAGGACCGCATTGCAGGTGTTTTCTTGACCCATGGTCATGCGGATGCCATTGGGGCCTTGCCATATCTTTTGGCGGAAGCGAAAGTCCCTGTATTCGGAACCGAGTTGACCATTGAGTTGGCTAAACTCTTTGTCAAAAGCAATGACAGTGTGAAGAAATTCAACGACTTCCATGTCATCGATCAGAATTCTGAGATTGATTTTGGTGATGCCGTCGTCTCTTTCTTTCAAACAACCCACTCCATCCCTGAAAGTATCGGGATTGTGATTGGCACTCCTGAGGGCAATATCGTCTACACGGGAGACTTTAAATTTGACCAAACTGCCAGCGAGTCCTACGCGACAGACTTTGCTCGTCTAGCTGAGATTGGACGCGAAGGTGTCCTTGCCCTCTTGAGTGATTCGGCTAATGCGGATAGTAAGGTTCAAGTTGCCAGTGAGCAAGAAGTAGGCGATGCTATCTTAGATACGATCGCAGACTGGGATGGTCGTGTCATCGTAGCGGCGGTAGCCAGCAACCTTTCTCGGATCCAGCAGGTCTTTGATGCTGCGGCTGAGACTGGCCGTCGAGTGGTCTTGACAGGGTTTGATGTGGAAAACATCGTCCGGACAGCTATTCGCTTGAACAAATTGTCTCTTGCCAATGAAAAACTCTTGATCAAGCCAAAAGAAATGAGCCGTTTTGAGGATCATGAATTGATCATTTTGGAAACAGGCCGGATGGGTGAGCCGATCAACGGTTTGCGCAAGATGTCGATTGGCCGTCACCGTTATGTGGAAATCAAAGATGGGGACTTGGTCTACGTCGTCACAACGCCATCTATTGCTAAAGAAGCTGTGGTGGCTCGTGTGGAAAACATGATCTACCAAGCAGGTGGCATTGTCAAATTGATCACGTCAAGCTTGCGCGTGTCTGGTCACGGAAACGCACGGGACTTGCAGTTGATGATCAACCTTCTTCGTCCTAAATATCTCTTCCCGATCCAAGGGGAATACCGCGAATTGGATGCCCATGCGCGGGTAGCGATGGAAGTCGGTATCTTGCCTGAGAATATCTTTATTCCAAAACGCGGCACTGTGATGGAGTACGAAAAGGGGGACTTCGTCCCTGCCGGTAGCGTCTCAGCTGGAGATGTCATGATCGATGGGAATGCCATTGGTGATGTGGGCAATATTGTCCTTCGTGACCGTAAGGTCTTGTCAGAAGACGGGATCTTTATCGTGGCGCTCACGGTGAATCGCAAAGAGAAGAAAATTATTTCCAAAGCGCGCGTGCACACCCGTGGTTTTGTCTATGTCAAGAAGAGTCGGGATATTCTTCGTGAAAGTTGCGAATTGGTCAACCAAAGTGTTGAAGATTATTTGAATCAAGATAGCTTTGACTGGGGTGAGTTAAAAGGTTTGGTACGTGACAACTTGTCTAAGTTCTTGTTTGAACAAACCAAACGCCGTCCAGCCATCCTACCAGTCGTGATGGAAGTGAAATAATAGTAGAAAACGAAACGCTTGGCGGCCCGAGGCTTGCCGAGTGTTTTTAACAGTAGAAAGAGGAAATCAAATGGCAGTTATGCAGATTGAGTATTATTCAGAAGCCTTGAAGATGGAGTGGGGCGTGTCTGTTCTTTATCCAGATGCGTCGCGCGTGGAAGATCCAGCGGATACCGATATTCCAGTTCTCTATCTCTTACACGGGATGAATGGCAACCACCACTCCTGGTTGAAGCGGACTAATGTGGAGCGCATTTTGCGAAATACTAATCTGATCGTGGTCCTACCTAATACCAATAATGGCTTTTACACAGATACCCAGTATGGCTACAACTATTACACAGCTATTGCGGAGGAATTGCCAGAGACTCTTTCTCGCTTCTTCCCTAATATGACCAAGAAACGGGAGAAGACCTTTATTGCTGGTCTATCCATGGGAGGCTATGGATCGATGCTCTTGGCTCTCAAGACAAATCGTTTCTCCCATGCGGCTAGTTTTTCCGGAGCCCTAAGTTTCCACGATCGAGATTTTGAAAACAATGACTTGGAACAACCAGCTTTTTGGAAGGGGATCTTTGGAGAGATTGAGGATTGGACGACCAGTCCCTATTCGCTAGAGACGGCTGCCAAGAAGTTTTCAGATAAGAAGACCAAACTCTGGATCTGGTGTGGGGAGCAGGATTTCCTCTATGAGGCCAATAATTTTGAAGTCAAGGAACTAGAAAAGTTAGGTTTGGATGTCACCTATACCCACAGCCCGGGCAAGCACGAATGGTTCTACTGGGAACGTGAGTTAGAGCACTTTTTACAAACCTTACCAATCGACTTTGAATTAGAAGAACGTTTAAAATAAGATACCAATAGATTGGATATCAGTCAGAGCATTTGTTCTGGCTTTTTTCATATATATAGCAAGAAAAGCTAGAAAGGCCACTTATTCATTTCAGTCCTGCTTTCTTTATGGTATAATAGGAACGATTGAAAAATGAGCTAGAAATAGCGAACAAGATAAGAGGAGAGAAATATGGCAAAGGATATTCGTGTGCGTTATGCACCAAGTCCAACAGGGCTACTACACATTGGAAATGCTCGTACAGCATTGTTTAACTACTTGTATGCGCGCCACCATGGTGGAACTTTTATCATCCGTATCGAAGATACGGACCGCAAACGTCACGTTGAAGATGGAGAACGTTCACAGCTTGAAAACCTGCGTTGGTTGGGCATGGACTGGGATGAAAGTCCAGAAACTCATGAGAACTACCGCCAGTCTGAGCGTTTGGAACTCTATCAAAAGTATATTGACCAACTCTTGGCGGAAGGAAAAGCTTACAAATCTTACGTCACTGAAGAAGAGTTGGCAGCTGAACGTGAACGCCAAGAAGCAGCAGGTGAAACACCTCGCTACATCAACGAATACCTTGGCATGGGCGAAGAAGAAAAAGCAGCTTACGTTGCAGAACGTGAAGCAGCGGGCATCATCCCGACGGTTCGTTTGGCAGTGAATGAGTCTGGTATCTACAAGTGGCATGATATGGTCAAAGGCGATATCGAGTTTGAAGGTGGTAATATCGGTGGGGATTGGGTCATCCAGAAGAAAGATGGCTACCCAACTTACAACTTTGCCGTTGTGATCGATGACCACGACATGCAAATCTCTCACGTTATCCGTGGAGACGACCACATTGCCAACACCCCAAAACAGCTCATGGTCTATGAAGCCCTTGGTTGGGAAGCACCAGAATTCGGTCACATGACACTTATCATCAATTCTGAAACTGGTAAGAAATTGTCTAAACGTGATACGAATACCCTTCAATTTATCGAAGATTACCGTAAGAAGGGCTACCTTCCAGAAGCAGTCTTTAACTTCATCGCTCTTCTTGGTTGGAACCCTGGTGGGGAAGACGAAATCTTCTCTCGCGAAGAACTCATCAAGCTCTTTGATGAACATCGTCTCAGCAAGTCTCCAGCTGCTTTCGACCAGAAGAAAATGGACTGGATGAGCAATGAGTATATCAAGAATGCGGATCTTGCGACTATCTTTGAAATGGCCAAGCCATTCCTCGAAGAAGCAGGTCGTTTGACAGACAAGGCTGAGAAGTTTGTAGAACTCTACAAGCCACAAATGAAGTCGGTGGACGAAATCGTTCCATTGACAGACCTCTTCTTCTCAGACTTCCCAGAGTTGACAGATGAAGAAAAAGAAGTCATGGCTGGTGAAACGGTTCCGACTGTACTTGAAGCCTTCAAAGCGAAATTGGAAGCCATGTCAGACGATGAGTTTGTGGCAGAAAATATCTTCCCACAAATCAAAGCGGTTCAAAAAGAAACTGGGATCAAAGGGAAGAATCTCTTTATGCCAATCCGTATTGCCGTTTCAGGTGAAATGCATGGTCCTGAATTGCCAGATACCATCTACTTACTTGGACGCGAAAAATCCATCCAACACATTGAAAACATGTTGGAAAAAATCAGATAATTATCAGAAAAGTCCCTATTAAATGGGGCTTTTTGTTTTACCTCTAAAGTAAAAGTATTATAGGATTTTTTCAAAAAATTGCCCCGGTTTGACAAATTGATCCTACTGAAAACGATTTTATTACTATCTAAAACAAAAATTATAAAAAAATAGCAATAATTAAGGATAATTGCTTCCAAAAATCGACACATTAGTCTATAATGTAAGGGAAATAAAAAATGTAATAAGGAGACAGAAATGTTTTTTAAACGTTCGAACGGTGAATTCCGTGAAACGGATCGTGTGACTCGTTTCAAATTGATCAAATCAGGTAAAAACTGGTTGCGTGCTGCGACTTCTAACTTTGGTCTTTTGAAAGTCATTCGTGGTCAAGTCGAAGAGACTGTTGTAGCTGAAGTGCGTGAAGACGCAGTATCAGTGAAAGAAATGACAAGCCGTGGCTTGCTCAAAGGGATCGTAGCAGCTGGGGCTGTTTTTGGTGCAGCTACAGTAGCGAATACTGCAAAAGCAGATGAAACAGGATCAGACGTTGCGACTGCATCTGAGCTTTCAAGTGAAGCTCTTGTAGTGCAAGGAAGTACTGTACTTGGTACAACTTCAACAACTGAATCTCAATCTGAATCAACAACAGCATCAACAACTGAGTCAACTACTGAATCTCAATCTCAATCAACAACAGAATCAGCTAGCGCTTCTGCATCTGCAAGTGCTTCAACCTCTACAAGCGTATCTGTATCTCACTCAGCTTCATTGAGCGAACAAGGTTCAGCAGAACTTTCAGCAGCTTCAAGCGAATCAACTGTAGCAGCTGGCTCTGAAGCAAGTGTAGAAAGCACTACAACAGTAGCGAAAGCTGAAGATAAAGTTGTTTTGGAACAAAACACTTCAGAAGCAGCGTTGTTGAACAAGATTGCAGGAGACTACTCAGCAACTGTTTCAGCTCCAGAAAAGAAAGCAGCACTTGATGCGGCCATCGCTAAAGTTCAAACAGAATTGACAGCAAGCAACAGCTTAATCAACGCTAATGCTTCAGCTCAATCATACGCAGACCAACGCGAACGTTTGAGCAAGTCAGTAGATGACATGATGGCAACCTTGACTGCAGCAGGATTTACTGGAAACACAACAGTGAACGGTGCTCCAGCAATTTCAGCTCAGTTGGCACCAATCTCAACAAGCACTACTGGTAGTGTAGATACTACACCAGTTATTACAAATGCAAATGGTGCAACGATTGAAGATGCAGCCTTCAATGAAGCTGGTTATGCTTTGGATCCAAACACAGATCGTTTCACTTTCGGTGTATGGCAATTCCTTAAAACAAACCATACTACTGGTGCTAAAACCAACTTTGATTACTATGCTACTCTTTCAGTAGACCGTTCTGCCATCACTGGTAGCCTTTCAGCTAACCCAGATGTTTACTTGCGTATTGTGAAGAAGTCTGATGGTACAGAAGCTTACACTCGTACTATTCATGCTGGAGAAAGCAATATCTCTCTTCCAAGCTACATCACCAACAACAACTCTGATGTAACCAACACTTTGACATACGCACCTGCTAACGGAACTAATCCAGGTAACGTAACCTTCTCATTGGTAAATGCGAACCTTGAGTATGAAACACTTCAAATCCGTGATACTAACTACCCAGGTAACCAAGGTGAAGACAAACAAAACGTTCAAACTTCTGTTCCTTATGCGAAAGCTGATCAAACAACTTACTATAAAGTCGTTGACAGTAGCAAGTACACAGAAGGTCAAACATACAAACCAACTGGAAATGAAACAGTTCTTGCAAGCTATACTCAAACCGGTCTTGCAGGGCAACAATTCACAGCTTCAGGAAACCGTAATATTGAGGGGTACAAACAAGTTCCAGCAACAACAGACGCAACTCAAAAAACATCTGGTATCCTTGGTAAGGGTGTTGTCGGTCAAAAACTGGTCGAACTTCAAGGTGGAGCAAACCACTACTACGTAAAACGTATCTCTGAAATCGTTGATACTGATGGCTCAACTGTAACGAAATTTTACGCCCTTGATCCATCTCAGGTTAACAATTTTGCTACATCAGATATTGGTACTGAAGATGTATCGAAGTACACACTCATCTATACAAGTAAAGTTAACAAAGCTGCTGAAGTGTGGAAAGCTGATGAGACTAAAGTTACAAAAGTAAACAGCAAAAATGGCGACTACTATATTGAAGTCAACGAAACTGCTGGAAGTAAAGATCTTATTATCACTGGTTGGCAGTCTGCTACTGAGACAGATACTTATAAACAAATGGACGGAACTCTACACACTTATCCACGTCCATTCAAAGGTGCTCCAAGCACATCATTGACACCTGCCGGAGCTGGTAATAACAGTTACAACGTCATCGCTGGTAAAGTTCCAGAAATCCAAGCAGAAGGATCTGTTGCGAATGACCCAACAGCACCAAATGGTAAAGTATACTCTGAATTGAAGGGTTATTCATCATTCTCAAACAACTACTCAATTCCAACTGCGATTAAACCATCGACTGATGTGAACTATTACTTTGTTAAGTCAGACGAAAAAGGAAGTGTTTACGTTCACTATAAAGATACTGAAGGAACAACTATTAAAGCTTCAGTAACAGATGAAGATAAACAACCTATCAACAAAGCATATGACACAGTAGTAGATAACCGTCCAGCTACAATTGAGTACAACGGTAAAACTTATGAGTTGGTACCAGCAG
The DNA here is from genome assembly GCF_016648925.1 of Streptococcus parasanguinis. Classification (GTDB taxonomy): domain Bacteria; phylum Bacillota; class Bacilli; order Lactobacillales; family Streptococcaceae; genus Streptococcus. The sequence continues at coordinate 33,041 of NZ_JACLQX010000012.1, forward strand.
GTACATATACTGTTGGTCAAGTCGACTCAGATGGTCACCTTACAACTTCAGATGATGTTAAAGGTTCAGTTGCTAAAGAAGATAAAAATGTTACCTATATCTATAAAGTGAAAGAAACACCAAAAGAAGGTGAAGTTGTTATCACTTATGTAGATACGAAAGGTAACGAAATCCAAAAATCTCGTCAAGATACACCTAAATCACCATATGATACACCATATGATACAACTGAAAAAGGTGAAAAACCAAATATCATCAAGACCACTGATGGTAAGACATATAAGATTGTACCTAAAGGTGATTACCCAGTAGGAGATGTTGATGAAAACGGTCATTTGAAGTCTTCAGACCCTATTACTGGTAAAGTTGACAAACCAAAATCAACCATTACTTACGTTTATGAAGAAGTTGGAAGTGTCTTTGTTCATTATAAAGATATTAACGGAAATACGATCATGGGATCTGTTATTGATGAGCAAGATCAACCACTTGAGAAGGATTATGATACAGTAGTAGATAATCGTCCTAAAGAAATTAAATTTGAAGGTAAAACTTACGAACTTGTAGAAGCTGGTAATTACCCAGTAGGTCAAGTTGACAGCCAAGGTCACTGGACAGGTGATGATGATACGACTGGTAAAGTGGCTTCAGGTGAGAAGAATGTTACTTATATCTATAAGTTGAAAGACGAATCTCAATCAGATTCAGGTTCAAATTCAGCATCAGAATCAGCTTCACAATCATTATCAGAAGTTGTATCTAACTCACAGTCTGTATCAGAACAAGCTTCTAAATCAGCGTCTGAATCAGCATCAGCATCATTGAGCCAATCAACTGTTGAATCAGCAAGTGTGTCAGCGAGTCAATCAGCATCGTTGAGTACGTCAGCACAAGAGTCAGCAAGCGTATCAGCAAGCCAATCAGCGTCATTGAGTACATCGGCTTCAGCATCAGCATCAACTTCAGCAAGCCAATCAGCATCATTGAGCACATCGGCTTCAGCATCAGCAAGCGTATCAGCAAGTCAATCAGCATCATTGAGCACATCAGCGTCTGAGTCAGCTTCTGTATCAGCAAGTCAATCAGCATCATTGAGCACATCGGCTTCAGCATCAGCATCAACTTCAGCAAGCCAATCAGCGTCATTGAGCACATCAGCTTCTGCATCAGAATCTACTTCAGCAAGCCAATCAGCGTCATTGAGCACATCTGCATCAGTATCAGCATCTGAATCAGCATCTGCATCTGAATCAGTATCAGCGTCATTGAGCGCATCGGCTTCAGCATCAGCTTCTGTATCAGCAAGCCAATCAGCATCATTGAGCACATCGGCTTCAGCATCAGCTTCTGTATCAGCAAGTCAATCAGCATCATTGAGCACATCGGCTTCAGCATCAGCATCAACTTCAGCGAGCCAATCAGCGTCATTGAGCACATCAGCGTCTGAATCAGCATCAGTATCTGCGAGCCAATCAGCGTCATTGAGTACATCGGCTTCAGCATCAGCTTCTGTATCAGCGAGCCAATCAGCATCATTGAGCACATCAGCTTCAACATCACTTTCTACATCTGTATCACAATCAGCATCTAACTCTTCATCAAATTCTGAAAGTGAAAAACCTCAAGGTGAAGTTATTATTACTTACATCCGCGAGAATGATGGTAAGGAAATTAAAGTCCAACGTCAAGATACTCCTAAGTCAGACTACAACACGCCTTATGACACTACTGAGAACGATGAACAACCTAAGTACATTGAGTTTGAAGGTAAGAAATACGAACGTGTACCGGCTGGTGATTATCCAGTAGGTAAAGTTGATAGTGAAGGACATCTTGAAACTTCTGATCCAATCAAAGGTAAAGTAGAAAAACCAGTTTCTAAGATTACTTATGTTTATAAAGAGGTTAAAGAAGATCCAACGAAACCTAAAGAAGGTGACGTAATCATCACTTACGTAGACGAAAATGGTAAAGAAATTCAAAAACCTCGTCAAGACACACCAAACTCACCATATGACACACCATATAACACAACTGAGGAAGGTGAAAAACCTAATACTATCAAGACTCCAGATGGTAAGACATACAAGATCGTACCGAAAGGTGACTACCCAGTAGGTAAAGTTGATGGCGATGGACACTTGGAATCATCTGATCCAATTAAAGGTAAAGTTGATAAACCACGTTCAATCATCACTTACGTTTACAAAGAAGTGAAAGAAGATCCAACGAAACCTAAAGAAGGTGACGTAATCATCACTTACGTAGACGAAAATGGTAAAGAAATTCAAAA
>NZ_JACLQX010000012.1:35433-61615 GCF_016648925.1 Streptococcus parasanguinis
GTTGATGGCGATGGACACTTGGAATCATCTGATCCAATTAAAGGTAAAGTTGATAAACCACGTTCAATCATCACTTATGTTTACAAAGAAGTGAAGGAAGAACCAACTCAACCTAAGGGTAATGTATACGTTCACTATGTAGATGAAAATGGTAACACTATCAAACGTTCTGTTACAGATGAATCTAACCAACCAGTAGGTAAAGACTACGATACAGTTGTGGATAACCGTCCTAAGACAATCACAACTGCAGATGGTAAAGTCTATGAATTGGTACCACAAGGTAACTACCCAGTAGGTAACGTTGACGGTGAAGGTCACTTGACAACAACTGACCCAACAACTGGTAAAGTTATCGAAGGTGATAAGAACGTTACTTATGTTTACAAACTTGTGAAGACTCCAAACGTTCCAACACCAAACACTCCAGTGCCACCAACTCCAACACCAAATACTCCGGTAGATCCAACACCTAATAAACCAATGGATCCAACACCTAATAAACCAATGGATCCAACACCAAACACACCGGTAGATCCAACACCTAATACACCAGTGAACCCAGTTCCTGAGCAACCAGCTCAACCAGCTCCAGCTCTTGAACAACTTCCAAATACTGGTGAAACAGGATCTGTAGCTTCAGCTCTTCTTGGAGCAGTTGCAGGGGTTGCAGGGGTTGTAGCACTTGGAAACCGCAAAAAAGAAGATGAAAAATAATCTTCTACCCTAATTTGATTCGGTCATTTCAGGTATGTGGGAAATGAAAAAGGATCCAAAAAGAGAACCTCCGGGTTCTCTTTTTGTGTGCTGTTTTTTATGTTAAAAACTAGTCTTAATTAGTTACTTTTGGGGAAAATTAGTGTATAATAACTCGATATCTTATTTTTAAGGAGCGGACATGTTTTTTAAACGTTCGAAGGGTGATTTTCGCGAAACGGAGCGAATCACACGTTATAAATTAATCAAATCAGGAAAGAATTGGGTACGGGCATCTGTCTCGCGGTTAGGCCTATTTCGCGTCCTGCGAGGTGGTGTGGATGAAAATATCGTGGTTCAATATGAAGCATCATCACACTCTATGCCTGCTGATCTGGTCAAAGGGATGGTTGTGCTAGGGGCGCTGGCTGGAGCGACAACGGTTGCCAATCCAGTATTTGCTGAGGAAAATGAAATGAATGTGACTGTTGGATCAGAAATCAGCCCGTCGACCGGTGTAGCGGGTTCGGATAGTCTTGTCTTGGGGACGACGTCAAACTCAGATTCTGTGTCAGCCAGTCAATCTATAAGTGAATCTATCTCATTTTCAGAGTCAGCTAGTGACAGCCTTTCTCTGTCTCAATCGGTGTCTTTGAGTGAATCTCATCTTGTCAGTGGTTCAGCGAGTCCGTCTACTTCAGAAATTGCTAGTAGCACTCTCTCAGAGAATAATACTATTCATGTAGCTACTCCTGAAACGAGCGAGAAAGAAGTAGTGGCTCAGACCACTCGCTCGGAAGACCAGGTGAAGCGTCTGCAAGTCTTAGCTTTGGATTTATATACCTATCGGGCACAGGCTCTGGAAATCCCTGGGACAGAAACTGCTATTGAAAATGGAGATCTGGCTTTGGAGGCTATTCGTGTAGGTTTGTCCAATCCGGCAATTCAAATCGATGCCGTGGAAAGTCAAGCAAAAACCGCTCGGAATCGTTTGGTCAACGCGGTGCTGCGCGCGACATCTGGTCAGCGCGACCCTCGAAATGGGAACCGTATTGACACAGATACCAGCCTCCGTGCACCCCAGTATAATTTAGGTCCGGCTAACAATGCCTTGATTTCTGTTTATAACTCTGACTACATCAATCAGGCTTATAATGTTGTTGAAACCATTCCTACACGAAATAGTATTAAAAGCCTTGGCTACGCTTCTGGTAGTGATCGTGTGAATGGCATCAATTTTCCTCAGACGTCGGCCTTGAAAAATAGTGCAGTGGCCTTTAATATCATGGGAACTGTTGGGCAGACAGAGGTCGTAACGCCTGGGAAAATTTATAATGTTTCTTTTGTAGTGACCAATACGGCTAGGCAGTCAGTGACACGTACGCTACGAATCCAGGTCTTGCCGCAAAATGATGGTATTCGTAATCCGATTACGGCTGTGACGACAGCGACTTTTGTTAATGATACTACTAACTTGGCCCAGGCTGAAAAAGATAAGGTTTGGGAAGCGTTTAAAGCTACTAATCCAAATATTGCGACTTCAAAGGACTTTAAATCTTATTCCGTTTCATCATCTGGTGTGGTGACCATTACCTATAAAGATAACACTACAAATGATGTGACGGCTCCAGTGAAGCGACTTGCAGCACCAACGGTGGAGACACGCTTGCTGGAGAAAGCCTACACCCAAACGCCTGTAACAGTGACCGGTGCTGAGCCTGGATCGACCGTTGTCTTGTATAACAATGATGATGAAATCGGAACAGCAGTAGCGGATGCTTCTGGACAAGCGATCTTAACACCGAATGCTCCCTTGCAAACGGGTGGTGTAACAGCCAAAGCTCGCATCATGTATGGTGATTATGCGGTGTATTCCGATGCCAGTAATTCCGTGGCTGTAACTGACGGAACGCGTCCTGAAGTGACGGCTAAGTTGACCGTCAATGGTGTGGAACCGAAATCAACCCCTCTTGAAGGTGGTGGGAAGAATTATACTATTTACGCTGGTGATGATGCGGTAGTTACCTTTACAGCTACTGATGACAGTGGCAAGTTGAAAGAAATGAAAGTCGTTGCAAGAGCCGATTTGAATGACAATGCCTTGAACGGGAATTTCTTTGGTGGCAGCCAGTATGGAACAGGTGATATTGCTCCTATCACGGGTGATATTACGGCTACCAGTGCGAACCCTGCAACCATCACAACGACCATTCATTTGAAGGATGATCTTTACCATACCTACCGAAATACATGGCAACGCAACGTCGCGGCTATTGACAATGCCTCCAATATGAACCGTCCAAACGGTTTGGGTGAGATTCGGATTACCCAAGGGCGTCTCGCTGATCGTACGCCAGGTGTGGCGCCGACAAGCACTATTCAGGTGACGAGTCTAACTGCATTGACAGATGCAGATAAGAGCAAGGTGATTGCAGCTGTATCGGCAGTCAACCCAGAGGTAGCTAACCGGATTAAGTCCTATACGGTTAATAGTGATGGTACAGTCACCATTACTTATAAAGATAGTACGACCAATGTCGTAGCGGTGAAACTGTCAGATAGCGATCACAGTCAGTCTGTATCAAACAGTCAGAGTGCATCTGCGAAGACTTCGCAATCGATCAGTCAGTCTTTAAGTGCGAAGCAATCACAGAGCGTATCGGCTCAGCAGAGCGTTTCATTAAGCCAGTCACTGAGTTCGGTCCGCTCGCAAAGTTTGTCAGTTTCATTGAGCCAATCAGCGTCGGCAAGTGTTTCAGCTCAAGCAAGTCTATCTCGCAGTCAATCGTTGAGCAAGGAGATTTCTCAATCTCAATCCGCTTCAACGAGTCAATCTGTATCGACAAGAAAATCTGAATCTGAGAAGGTTTCTGAATCAGCTTCTGCAAGTGTCAGTGCCTTGCAGTCTGCTTCGGTATCGGCGAGTGTATCCAAGGTGGTTAGCCAGTCTGTCTCAAGTTCGACATCCGCTTCAACGAGCGCCTCTGTTTCAGTGAGTCAGTCAGTATCAGCATCGCTTTCACAGTCGGTATCAGAGTCACTAAGTCAATCGACTCGCGAGTCGGCTTCAAAATCAGTGAGTCAATCGCAGTCTGAGTCTGCATCAGTATCTTTGAGTGAGTCCGCTAGAAAATCAGCATCGTTGAGCACTTCCGTATTAGAGAGTCAATCAGCCTCAACTTCGGTGTCGGTTTCTACCTCTGAATCGGTGTCGACTTCCGAGTCTGTTTCTGTATCTGAATCAGTATCAGAGTCCGTTTCGACTTCTGAATCAGTGTCAATATCCGAATCAGTCTCAACGTCCGAGTCAGTTTCAACATCCGAGTCGGTTTCTGTATCAGAATCAGTGTCTACGTCTGAATCGGAATCGACATCAGAATCAGTATCAGCCTCAGAGTCGGTATCAACGTCCGAGTCAGTGTCTATTTCTGAATCGGCATCGACATCAGAATCGGCATCAACATCCGAATCGGTTTCTGTATCTGAATCAGTGTCTACTTCTGAATCAGCATCAACATCTGAATCAGTATTGACATCCGAGTCATTGTCCGCGTCCGAGTCAGTTTCAACGTCTGAATCAGTGTCGACATCCGAGTCTGTATCAATGTCCGAATCAATCTCGACATCAGAGTCAGTTTCAGTGTCCGAATCAGTCTCAACATCAGAGTCGGTTTCAGCATCAGAGTCGGTTTCTGTATCAGAATCAGTGTCTACTTCTGAATCGGTGTCAACATCAGAATCAGTATCAGCGTCTGAGTCGGTATCAGCGTCTGAATCAGTTTCAACGTCCGAGTCTGCATCTACATCAGAATCAGCTTCTGCGTCTGAGTCAGTTTCAGCGTCTGAATCGGTCTCAACGTCTGAGTCAGTATCTACGTCAGAATCAGTCTCAGTGTCCGAATCAGTATCAACGTCTGAATCAGCGTCAGCCTCTGAGTCAGTATCAACGTCCGAATCAGTGTCAGCGTTTGAGTCAGTGTCTACGTCAGAATCAGTCTCGACATCCGAGTCAGCATCTACATCAGAATCTGTATCAATGTCTGAATCGGTGTCGACTTCCGAGTCTGTTTCTGTATCGGAATCAGTATCAGCATCCGAGTCCGTTTCGACTTCTGAATCATTCTCGACATCCGAGTCAGCATCTACATCAGAATCTGTATCAACGTCTGATTCAGTATCAACGTCCGAATCAGTTTCAGCGTCTGAATCGGTTTCTGTATCAGAATCAGTGTCTACTTCTGAATCTGTTTCGACTTCCGAATCATTGTCAACATCAGAGTCTGAATCAACATCCGAATCAGTGTCAACGTCTGAGTCAGTCTCAACCTCTGAATCGGCATCTACCTCAGAATCAGTCTCAACATCCGAGTCTGTATCAATGTCCGAATCAGTCTCAACGTCCGAATCAACATCAGCATCAGAATCAGTATCAGCGTCTGAGTCAGTTTCAACCTCTGAATCTGTATCGACATCAGAATCAGTGTCAACGTCCGAATCGGTTTCTGTATCTGAATCAGCGTCAACTTCTGAATCGGTGTCAACGTCCGAGTCAGCATCTGCTTCTGAATCACTCTCAGCGTCCGAGTCAGTATCGGCATCAGAATCAGTCTCAACGTCTGAGTCGGTATCAGCGTCAGAATCGGCATCTACTTCAGACTCAGTCTCAACCTCAGAATCAGCATCAACGTCCGAATCAGTGTCCGCGTCTGAGTCAGTTTCCGAGTCTGTATCAACGTCAGAGTCAGCCTCAGAAGAAACTTCTGCTTCATTGAGTGAGTCAGTATCGTCATCTGAATCAGAATCAGAGTCAGCATCAGTTTCAACATCTGAGTCAGAATCGACCTCCGAATCGGTGTCAACATCTGAATCAGTCTCGACTTCTGAATCAGTTTCTGCGTCAGAGTCAGCATCGACTTCCGAATCGTTCTCAACCTCTGAATCAGTTTCAACATCTGAGTCAGTATCGACTTCAGAATCGGTTTCAACATCTGAATCAGTTTCAACATCCGAATCGGCATCTGCTTCTGAATCATTCTCGACATCCGAGTCAGCATCTACATCAGAATCTGTATCAACGTCTGATTCAGTTTCAACGTCCGAATCAGTTTCAGCGTCTGAATCGGTTTCTGTATCAGAATCAGTGTCTACTTCTGAATCTGTTTCGACTTCCGAATCATTGTCAACATCCGAATCAGTTTCGACATCAGAGTCTGAATCAACATCCGAATCAGTGTCAACGTCTGAGTCAGTCTCAACCTCTGAATCGGCATCTACCTCAGAATCGGTATCGACTTCCGAGTCAGTTTCAGCGTCTGAATCATTGTCAACATCCGAATCAGTTTCAACGTCTGATTCGGTGTCAACGTCCGAATCAGTCTCAACATCCGAGTCAGTTTCAGCCTCTGAATCGGTATCGACGTCTGAGTCAGTCTCAACATCAGAATCAGTTTCAGAATCCGAGTCAGTATCAGAAAGTCAGTCAATTTCAACGTCTGAATCAGTGTCAGCGTCTGAGTCGGTTTCAACGTCCGAATCGGTTTCAACGTCCGAATCAGTCTCGACTTCTGAATCGGCATCTACATCAGAATCAGCTTCTGCATCAGAATCAGCTTCTGCCTCTGAGTCAGCCTCAACGTCTGAGTCAGTTTCAACCTCTGAATCGGTATCGACTTCCGAATCAGTTTCAACGTCCGAATCAGTATCAGCGTCTGAGTCAGTTTCAACCTCTGAATCAGTATCGACATCTGAGTCAGTCTCAGTCTCTGAGTCAGTATCTACGTCCGAATCAGCGTCAGCCTCAGAATCTGAGTCGGTATCAGCATCAGAATCTGAGTCGGTATCAGCCTCAGAATCAGCCTCTGCTTCTGAATCAGTTTCAACATCAGAATCAGTCTCAGAGTCCGAATCAGTTTCAACGTCTGAATCGGTTTCTGTATCAGAATCAATCTCGACATCAGAATCATTGTCAGCATCGTTGAGCACTTTAGTATCAGAAAGTCAGTCAGTCTCTACTTCAGTGTCAGTCTCTACTTCAGTGTCAGTCTCAACATCTGAGTCAATTTCAGTCTCTGAATCATTGTCAGCCTCTGAGTCGGTTTCAACATCAGAATCAACTTCTGCGTCTGAGTCAGCCTCAACGTCTGAATCAGTGTCTACTTCTGAATCACTTTCAACGTCTGAATCAGTATCGACATTCGAGTCATTGTCCGCGTCAGAGTCAGTTTCAACGTCTGAATCAGTGTCGACATCCGAGTCGGCTTCTGTATCTGAATCAGTTTCAACGTCTGAATCAGTATCAGCCTCAGAATCTGTATCTACATCTGAATCAGTGTCTGCATCTGAATCAGCATCGACATCCGAATCGACATCCGAATCAGTGTCTGCATCAGAGTCATTGTCCGCGTCTGAGTCAGCATCAACCTCTGAATCAGTATCAACATCAGAATCAGCATCAACCTCTGAATCGGTCTCAACATCCGAGTCAGCATCAACGTCTGAATCATTGTCTACGTCCGAATCGGTTTCTGTATCTGAATCAGTGTCTGCATCAGAGTCATTGTCCGCGTCTGAGTCAGCATCAGCCTCTGAATCAGTATCGACATCAGAGTCAGTATCGGCATCAGAATCAGTCTTAACGTCTGAGTCGGTATCAGCGTCTGAATCAGTATCAACATCAGAATCAGCATCTGCGTCTGAGTCAGTATCAACATCCGAATCAGCATCAACCTCTGAATCGGTCTCAACATCCGAGTCAGTATCGGCATCAGAATCAGTCTCAACGTCTGAGTCGGTATCAGCGTCTGAATCAGTATCAACATCAGAATCAGCATCTGCGTCTGAGTCAGTTTCAACATCCGAATCAGCATCAACGTCTGAATCATTGTCTACGTCCGAATCAGTCTCAACATCAGAGTCAGTTTCAGTCTCTGAATCATTGTCAGCTTCTGAGTCGGTTTCAACATCAGAATCAGCTTCTGCGTCTGAGTCGGTTTCAGCCTCTGAGTCAGCGTCAAGATCAGAATCAGTCTCAGCATCAGAGTCTGTATCTGAATCGGCATCTACTTCTGAATCAGCATCAACGTCTGAGTCGGTATCGATATCAGAGTCAGTCTCAGCGTCAGAATCAGTGTCTGTATCTGAATCATTTTCTACCTCTGAATCTGCATCTGCATCAGAATCAGTTTCTACCTCTGAATCGGTTTCTGTATCCGAATCAGTGTCAATCTCTGAATCGGTGTCTACATCAGAATCAGTTTCAACGTCTGAATCAGTTTCTGTATCTGAGTCAGCATCTGCTTCTGAATCAGCGTCTGAGTCAGTGTCAACGTCTGAGTCGGTTTCAACGTCCGAATCTGCATCTACATCCGAATCAGTATCAACGTCTGAATCAGTTTCAACGTCCGAATCGGTTTCTGTATCTGAATCAGTATCAACATCCGAATCAGTCTCAACCTCTGAGTCAGTTTCAGTCTCTGGATCATTGTCAGCCTCTGAGTCGGCATCTACCTCTGAATCAGTTTCTACTTCAGAGTCGGCATCTACATCTGAGTCAGTTTCAACCTCAGAATCAGTATCAGCGTCAGCATCAGTTTCTGTATCAGAATCAGTGTCTACCTCTGAATCGGTTTCTGTATCCGAATCAGTGTCTACGTCTGAATCGGTGTCGACATCCGAATCAGTTTCTGCATCCGAATCAGTATCAACATCCGAATCGGTGTCTACGTCTGAATCAGTTTCAACATCGGAATTAGTATCAACGTCTGAATCAATCTCGACCTCCGAATCATTGTCAGCTTCGTTGAGCAGTTCAGTATCAGAAAGTCAGTCAGTCTCTACTTCGCTTTCAGTTTCGACATCAGTCTCTTCTTCTGAGTCAGCATCATTGAGTACCTCTGCACCTGAATCAACTTCAACATCAGTAATTACTTCAGTTTCAGTGAGTCAATCACAATCAGGATCAACATCTGGTAGCGGTTCATACTCTAACTCAATGAGCCAATCAATTTCTCATTCAGAGTCATTGTCTGCATCAGAATCAGCAAGTGGATCACAAAAACACAGCCAATCTGTGGCCCTTCCAAATACTGGCGAAACAGGATCTGTAACATCAGCCCTTCTTGGGGTTGTTACAGGGTTAGCTGGAATTGCTGGACTTACCCGACGTAAAAAGAAGGGGAACTGATCTAGTAGGAAAAATCATTTTTTCGAGTGAATCTCATAGGAGATTCACTTTTTTACTAGTAGAATGAATTATTTTTTATGTGTTACAAAAAAATTTGAAAATTAAACGATAATATATAAGTTTTTTGTAGCAAATTACTTGAATCTACGTAGTATTCCTGTATAATTAATAATAACTACAATGTAAGGGGAATATCATGCAATTTAAGCGTTCAAAAGGAAACTTTCGTGAAACAGATCGTGTCGTACGCTTCAAATTAATTAAATCAGGAAAAAATTGGCTTCGGGCATCAACGGCTGCTCTAGGCCTCTTTCGCGTGGTGCGTGGGCAAGTGGAGGAGACCATCATTGCCAATGTGCAGCAAGATCAAATAGAAAATCAAAAGCATAACCAAGCCTTCTTAAAAGGTTTGATTACGGTAGGGACTGTTTTTGGTGGTGCTGTGCTTGCTACGACTGCTAAGGCGGAGGATGCAACATCACTTGCACCAACGGTTTCTGAGACAAAAGAGGAAACCTTGGCAGAAGTGGATAGTGTGGTCTTAGCGAAAACTTCAAGCCAACCTTCAGAAGCCATCTCTGTTTCAGAATCAACTAGTTTTTCTACATCTGAGAGTGCGTCTGCTTCGATCAGTGAATCCACCTCTTTATCCTTGAGCGAAGTTGGATCAACTGCATTATCAACAGCAATTAGCGAGTCTGCTCAAGCTCTAGAGTCAGAGGTAGTTGTTGAAGAGCCGACTAGTTTAGAAGAAGCCACTGTTTTAGAACAAAATATCTCTGAAGCTGAATTGCTTCAAGAAATTGCAGGGAATTACGCATCTAAAATGACGGACAACGATCGCCGAGCAGTGGTCGAAGCGGTCATTAACAAAGTGCAGGCCGAAGTGACTGCAAGCAATAACTTGATCCACACCAATGCCAGTGCTCAAGCTAATGCTGACCAGCGCGATCGTTTGGAGAAAGCTGTCGATGAGATGATGACGACCTTGACAGCTGCAGGTTTTGTGGGAAATACAAATGTAGATGGGAAACCTGCGATCTCTGCTCAGTTGGCTCCTCTAGCTGAAGAAACATACTTGGCTGATGATGTATTGGATATGAGCCCGAACCCAGAAGATCCCAATGGTGCGAGTGTAGAAGATCCTACACTTGACACACCAGGATATGCTAAGGATCCTCATCTAGATAAAGATCTTTTAAGATTTTCGCCTGAAGAGTTGAAAAATTTTTTAGGTGAACCCTACACCAATCGTTATACATTTGGTATTTGGGACTTTGTGAATAAACAAGGAGAGTCACTTGGTTACTATGCGACCATGTCGATTGATATCAGTGAGATAGACCCGGAAAAGCATAAGGCAATGGATGTTTATTTCCGCATTGTTCGGAAATCAGATGGGGCTGAAATTTTTTCACAAACTGTATCTCCAGAAGGACATGACCAAGATATTCAATTACCAAAAGAAGTACTGATTGGTCAAGCTCCCCTTGGGAACAAGGTTTTTAATTCGAAACCTACTACAGGTAATGGAACCTTTGGAATGCTGACGAATTTTATTCCGGAACAGGCTTTCTTATTCCGGAGTATTTATGATGTCATGACGCCTGAGAATCAAGGGCAATTGATTAGGACGTATCCTAGTATCAAAATTCCATCTATGATGGGACAACAATCGACCTTCTATAGAGAAGTGGACCCGAATGGTAGATGGTTTAATGGGCAATATGAACCAACGGGGAAAGAAAGATCCTTACTAGAGTATAGAATCTACGGATTGGAAGGCCAGCATTATACAGCTTCCAATCCACGCGAATTTCCTGGTTATGTACAGGTCCCAGCGCACACCGTGTTCCCGAATCGTAAAAGTGGGGTGTTCGATAATAGTAAGAATGGGAAATCAAGAATTGAACTATTAGGGGATGCGCGTGAGCATTTCATTAAAAGTGAAGTTGTCACCCTTAATCAAAATGGTGATTATTCTCTTCGCTACTATGTTTTAGATCCTTCTAAAATCCATGATGTTAGTAGTGGTGATGTAGGAAATGCTAAGGTAACCGATGTATATACACTTGTTTATGAAAAAGAATTTAAACAAGATAGTACGGATAACCTTTCAGATTTAGGTGGAACTCGTAAAGTTGAAAGTAAAAACAAGGATTATTTCCTGAATGTTACACCAAAACGAATAGATTACCAACATTTTGAGTTGGATATTACAGGTTGGTTCTCTAGTAAGGAGACAGTTACATACACTGATGAGAAAACAGGAATAGAATATACTGTTCCAAAACCATTCACGGAACTTCCAAAATCGGCCTACCTCGATAAAAATACGACCATGGTCGTTGGAGAAGATGCAACACCTCAAGGAGCAGATGGTTTTTCCAACTTCAAACAAACGATCAAAAAAATAGTAGATTCATACCCCTTAACGAGTGTGAATTATTACTATCGGAAGATGACACCGTCAGAATCTACTTCACAATCTCAAAACTTCTCGATTTCAACTTCAGAGTCACTAGTTTCAGAATCCATTTCATCTTCTCAATCTGTTTCGGTCAGTGAGTCCGTTTCCTTGTCACAAGCATCTAGCTCCGCCAGTCAATCAGATTCACAGGTTTCAACCTCGATTTCCTTGTCACAATCTGTATCGACAAGCGAATCCAACTCGTTGGTTCAGGAATCGATCTCCACTAGTCAGTCGGAGTCTCTAGTCCAAGAGTCGGTTTCAGCCAGTCAATCAGACTCGTTGGTTCAGGAATCTGTATCGGCAAGTCAATCAGAATCCTTGGTTCAGGAATCCGTATCAGCAAGTCAGTCAGATTCATTGGTACAAGCCTCCGTTTCTGCCAGCCAGTCAGAGTCATTGATTAAGGAATCTGTATCTGCTAGTCAGTCAGAGTCACTGATTCAATCCTCAGTATCTGCCAGCCAATCGGAATCACTGGTTCAAGCGTCTGTATCTGCCAGCCAGTCAGACTCGTTGGTACAAGCCTCCGTTTCTGCAAGTCAATCAGACTCACAATCAAAAGCAGCATCAGCATCTAAGAGTGAGTCTGAAAAAGCCTCTAAATCTGTTTCGTTGAGTCAGTCGGTATCCTTATCTAATTTAGCATCTAGATCAATTTCTGTGTCTCAATCGCAGTCGACATCAGCTGTTGGATCGGAGGAAGTGGTTTCTCAACTGATTTCCTTGTCACAATCTATTTCGATGAGCAAAAAGCTGTCAGAATCCGTTTTGTTGAGTCAGTCAGAGTCCTTGATTCAAGCCTCAGTTTCCGCCAGTCAGTCAGACTCGTTAGTACAAGCATCCGTTTCAGCTAGCCAATCAGAATCACTAGTCCAAGCGTCAGTTTTGGCAAGTGAATCAAATTCATTGGCTCAAGAATCGATTTCAGCCAGCCAATCAGACTCATTGGTTCAAGCCTCGGTTTCTGCCAGTCAGTCCGAATCCTTGGTACAAGCGTCAGTTTCTGCAAGCCAGTCTGAGTCTTTGGTTCAGGCATCTGTATCGGCGAGTCAATCGGAGTCGTTAGTACAAGCCTCCGTTTCAGTGAGTCAATCACAATCTACTTCTGATGTTGAATCTAAGTCTCAAATTACAGAATCTATGTCCTTTTCTCGTTCTGATTCAATGAGTCAATCGGAAACGCAAGTATCGACTGATTTGCAATCAACATCATTGAGTCAATCAGAATCGTTAGTGCGAGAGTCAGTTTCTGCGAGTGAATCGGAATCATTGGTTCAAGAATCGGTATCGGCCAGTCAGTCAGACTCGCTGATACAAGAATCAGTTTCCGCTAGTCAGTCCGAGTCGTTGGTTCAAGAGTCCGTTTCGGCTAGTCAGTCCGAGTCGTTGACCCAGGCATCCGTTTCCGCTAGTCAGTCAGAATCACTGGTCCAAGAGTCAGTTTCTGCGAGTGAATCGGAATTATTGGTTCAGGAGTCTGTATCGGCCAGTCAATCAGAGTCGTTGATTCAAGAGTCCGTTTCGGCTAGCCAATCCGAGTCATTGGTTCAGGAATCTGTATCTGCCAGTCAATCAGAGTCTTCAGTTCAAGCATCCGTTTCAGCAAGTGAATCAGAATCGCTAATCCAAGAGTCGATCTCAACTAGTCGATCCGAATCTTTGGCCCAAGCATCCGTTTCAGCAAGTCAATCAGAATCGCTGGCTCAAGAATCAGTTTCGGCGAGTGAGTCCGATTCCTTGGTACAAGCCTCAGTTTCAGTCAGCCAATCAGAATCTCAGGTTCAAACATCAGTTTCTGCTAGTCAATCAGAGTCGCTGGCTCAAGAATCAGTTTCAGCGAGTCAATCAGAGTCGCTAGTCCAAGAGTCGATTTCCGTTAGTCAATCAGACTCGTTAGTCCAAGCATCCGTTTCAGCAAGTGAATCAGACTCGTTGCTTCAGGAATCTGTATCGGCCAGTCAATCCGATTCCCTGGTTCAGGAATCCGTATCTGCCAGCCAGTCCGATTCACTGGTACAAGCATCCGTTTCAGCTAGTCAATCAGAATCGCTAGTTCAAGCGTCCGTTTCTGCAAGCCAATCAGATTCATTAGTTCAAGCCTCTGTCTCCACAAGCCAATCTGCCTCAACTTCTCATGTTGTAGCTGCATCGCAGGTTTCAGAGTCTGGATCGTTCTCTCGATCCGTTTCTGAGAGTCTATCTGCTTCACAATGGACATCCCATTCAGAATCTCTAGCGTCGGCCTCGCTATCGAAGTCTGACTCCTATAGCCAATCAGCTTCACTCCTTTCTTCAAGCGAATCGGCTTCAACGTCCATGCCAGTATCTGAATTTCCTTTGACGAGTGTTTCAGATTCTAGAAGCGCATCATCGACAGAGAGTCAATCCTTATCGCAGGAAATTTCTGAATGGATTAGTGTGTCTTATGCGTCAAGTTTCTCTGCTGTGACAAGTTCTTCGGAGTCTGTCGTGTCTTCGTTTGGCACCTCTTACTCAGAATCTCCATCAGACACAAGCTCGCTAACTGCAACGCATTCTTCCGGACCTGCTCTTCCAGAGACAGGTGCCCATCCTTCATCTAATATTCTTGCTACAGGAGCTTCCATTCTTCTGTCTGGATTAGCCCTTTTAGGAATTCGGAAAAAAGATGGCAAATAAAACCTTAAAAGACCGGAATGAACCGGTCTTTTATTGATCTAGAATGTCTAAGAAGTTGGGAAATATGTTATAATGAATGAGGAAGTTTTCGTTGAGGGATATGAAAAAGGTTACTTTGTGAAAAGCTCTGTTTGCCTTCATATCTTCAGAAAATATGGGATTAAAAAAGAAGAGTCAGAGGAAAGAGATGAAAATCCATTTTACAAATCTATTTGGGCAATCTTCGAAAAGTGTTGCCCTGATGGCACAAAACGATATTATGAATGTCGTTCGTGAACTTGGGGTTAATGAATTAGGGATCTACTTTTATGATCATAGCAATGAACCAGCTAGCGAATTGAACTCGCGAATGGATGGGATTTTAGCAGGCGTTGCTTTTGGGGATATCGTCTTCGTTCAATCGCCTTCTTGGAATGGGATTGAGTGGGACCGCCGTTTGGTTGATAAGTTAAAACTCCTTCAAACCAAGTTGGTCATGTTTATCCACGATGTCCCACCGCTTATGTTTGAGAGTAATTATTACCTGATGCCCAACTATATCGACATGTACAATCAGAGTGATCTGGTCGTTGTTCCATCAGAGCAAATGTACCATCGTCTAGTATCAGAAGGGCTTACAGTTAAAAAATATGTGGTCCAAAAGTTGTGGGATTTGACCCACAGTTTGGATCTCTATACCCCACAATTTGAGAAAAAACTGATCTTCTCAGGAAATCCTTCGCGTTTCCCTCATATCATCGACTGGAAATATGATACACCCCTTCATGTCTATGCTGAACCAGTTGAAGGAGTTGATTATTCCAAGGTCCATATGGAAGGCTGGCGAACCAAGCAAGAGTTGCTTTTGGAGCTTTCTAAGGGTGGTTTTGGGCTGGTCTGGGGAAATTCAGAGAACCCCGAGGATGAGCGAGATTACTACAAAGAAAATATTTCCTACAAATTATCGACTTACTTATCCGCAGGTCTTCCAGTAGTGGTGCCAGACTATTTGTCAAATGCAGACTATATTCGAGAAAAAGGGCTTGGCTTTGTAGCATCTAGTCTTGAAGAAGCTAATCGTCTGGTTCAAGACTGTACAGAAGAAGAGTATGCCCAAATGGTCCGAAAGGCTCAATATACTTCTTATTTGATCCGCAATGGCTATTTTACAAAGAAATTATTTGTCGATACCATCATGGCATTAGGAGAATAATATCCAAGTAAACAAGATTCTTCAGATAAACATCTGAAGGATTTTTTGTTGAATACGGTACCAAATGGGGAAATTGAAATATTATCAAATATTAGTGACAAATGAGTTTGGAAAAGTCGCAAATTATGGTAAAATAAGTTGAGATAAAATGCTCTAAAGGCACATATTTAAAGGCTGTTTCCCTGGTGAAAGAGTCAAAATGAGTAAGAGAAAGTTTAAAAGAAATGTTAAAACGATCTGAAGTAGGAAAGAGATTTTGTTGGACGATATTTTTCGTCTTTATTTATGTTTTGGGAAGTAAAATTTCCCTGCCTTTTGTTGACTTATCAAAGGCCTTGAGACTCAATGAGGGAACGACAACGGGCTTGCAGCTTTCAAGCGCTGTGATGGGGGGAAACCTCCGCGGAATGTCGATTTTTTCGATTGGTCTATCCCCATGGATGTCTTCCATGATTTTGTGGCGGATGTTTACCGTTTCAAAACGCTTTAACCTCGAAAAAACCAGCACGGAGATTGTGGAGCGGCGAAAGATGTACGTGACCTTGGCGCTCGCCATCGTCCAGTCTTTGGCAGTGGCCATGTATCTCCCCTTGAAGACAGGGTTGAACCCCGGACTTGTCATTGCGGTCAATACCATGATTATGGTGGCTGGAGCCTTCTTTTTAGTTTGGCTCTCCGATCTAAATGCCGCTTTGGGGCTTGGAAGTTCTGTTGTGATCATGATGGCTGGGATGGTTATGTACCTGCCAGAAGACGTGATGCAGACCCTTTCAAATGTCAATAATATTCCAGAAATCGCTTATGTTCTGGGCGTGATTTTCATCTTGATTTTTGTCTATGTGGCAGTCTTGGTGGAATATTCCAAGTACCAGATTCCTGTCAATAAATTAGGGATCCACAACAACTTGAAAAGTTATACTTTTTTGGATATCAAGCTCAACCCGGCAGGAGGGATGCCCTTCATGTACGCCATGACCTTGGTGTCCATTCCTCAGTATGCTATGCTCTTGATCTTGTCAATGGATTCCAATGCCAAGTGGGCTGCTCGTTTAGCCAAACACTTGGTGATGGGAGATCCGATTTGGATCCTTCTTTACATTCTGATGATCGCCCTTCTCTCTTTTGCTTTTGCCTTTGTCAATGTGAACGGAGAAGAAATTGCAGATAAGATGATGAAGGCTTCCGAGTATATCGATCATGTCTATCCTGGAGCAGATACACGTCGCTATATCAATAAAATTGTGCTACGCTTGACGGTTTTTGGGACCTTGTATCTGATCCTCTTCACGGCGCTTCCTTTTTCTCTCCTGTTATGGGATAAGGATCTCTTGCGCTTGACCATGATTCCAGGAACCTTCCTCATGTTTGTCGGGATGATTTACAATATCCGAGAAGAAATTCGTGCCCTTCGTGTGAATCAACGTTATACAAGAATATTCTAGGAGTAACCATGTATTATTTTGTACCAGCCTGGTATGGAACGGACCGCATCTGGCAGCAAACAGCTACCCCTTGGTACTGGATGCGAGAGTCCATTGAATTTGACGATACCATTAATCAAGTTCGTATTTTTCAAGAAGCAGAAATGGATCGGATCTTATTGTTACCTCAATATAGTCCACAACTGCGCTATTTTTTACACCGCCAAGATTTGTTAGAGACAGATGTGCTTTCGATTTTTGATAAGATCCAACAGGTTCCGTCTGATTTGGCTATGCGCCCAGTTCAGCTTCAGGACATCGAATGGCCGAGTGAGACCACTTTTTCCTATACTCCCTTTTTGGTGATGGCATTTCGTAAGGGCCACCACCTAGCGAAAATTGATATGGGAGTGGATGGAAACCTTCTCTCTTTGACCCGTTATAAGAATGACGAGATCAGCTACATCGAGTACTTAGATGATCGTGGCTTTATCTCTAGTCGAATCTACTACAATGAGGGGAAACCTTATTTCCAAGAGTATCTGAGTTTTGATGGGCAATGGGTTTTGAGAGAGATGTTGATCGAAGAGAACCACTCCGTCATGGTCAATGAAGCTTTCTTTCATGCCTTCAAAAAAGAAAGCTATGCCAATATGGGAGACGTTGTTGCTGAAAAAATGAAGGAGCAGCTAGCAACCTTGGTTCCAGGACGAGACCAGTTGGTTTTGGCAGCTCATCCAGCAAATTTGGCCTTTTTACAAGATACAGCAAGTAGCGTCAAAAAAGTCTTGTCTTTCTATGGGGATCGTCAGCCCTTGTCTGCCGAAAACTTTGCCCTCTATTTTGATATGATTGATGCCCAGCTCTTGATCACAGATAGTGAAAAAACCAAAGAAGCGATTGGGGTCTTTTCTCCTAGCTTAGCTCAAAAGACACACCGGATTACCTCTTTTGACTCCCGCCTCCGTTTGGGCTCTAGTCAGGAACGCAAGGAATCAAAGATTTACTTTTATGTCAATGAAGCTGAGCTTCCAAGTAAGAGCCAGCTCAAGAAGGTTCTGGAGGTCTTGGCACAACATCCTTTATTTGAAGTTGTTTTTGCATTTTACAATGGATCGCCGGAGCGTGTTAAGGAATTAGAAGGGCAACTCGAGGAATTGATCGCTAGCGAGCAGGACTTGCATCTTGTTCAGTTGCCAAGTCAGTCAGAAGGGCTTGGAGAAAACCAAATCATTGATGAAGAGTCTGTACAAGACGCATCGGATTACCGTTTTGTGGTTAAGAATTTTTCAAATGAAAATGACATTATTCAAGAGTTGGAAAAAACACGTTTGATTGTCGATTTAAGTGAGGAGCCCAACCTCTATACGCAGATTGCAGGGATCTCTGCTGGGATTCCTCAGGTCAACCGCGTCCAGACAGAATATGTCGATCATTTGAAAAACGGTTATGTTATATCAAAGGGAGACAAGGAATTAGAAAAGGCAATCACGTACTTCTTATTGGAATTGAAGCCTTGGAATGAAGCCTTGGTCTACTCAATCGAAAAAATCCAAGAATACACCGGTCAACGCTTGATCGAGAAATGGGAAGGATGGATGAAAGAACGTCATGGATAAAAAACTACAGATACCCCATATTCTCCAAATCGGCTCAAGCAGTTGGCGAGATCAGGTGGAGCTTCCTGCTGGACTAGGCTGGCACTTTTTTCAAGTCACCGCTCTTCCATCGCTCAAAGAGTATATGGAAGAAGAGGAAATCTCCAAATTCAAAGCCTTGATTCTGGAAAAGCCAGAAGATTTATTAGCTTTAGGAGAAGACCTGGCTTATTTCCAGCCTTATACTGTTTTTTATGATCAAAGCCATGAACTAGAGGCGCCTTCTGACGAATTGGCCCACCTCTTAAGACTCAAGCAAGCGAGACCCTGGGATTTCTCAAATAAGCATCAATTTCTCTATGTTTTAGACCGCTTTTTATACGACAATCAATACGGGGATGCCTTTACAGTTCGTGACCTGCAGGTGAGACCTGATTTTGCTGGTCAGCAAACAGTCTTGGGGCAACATTTCCTCAAGCTTGACGGAGCATACGGGGAAGAGTTTACGCCGATTGTTCAGTGGGTTTACAATTATGTGTATGACGCTAGCCGTCCCATCAATTTTTGGTTGGAATACGAAAAAGATCCTAGCTGCCAGCTACAATTGCGGATCCAATTTTACCGCTTTGGTGCTCTGGGAGAGTGGGTCAAAGATGCAGTCTTTTCAGAAGAAGAGATGGAGCAACCACTAGAACTGGATGGAGCAGAACCTTATTACCTAGCCTTTTCGCTGGAAGCAAAAGGAGAGGGGACGCTTACGATCGGAGCTTTACATAAGCGCTTGTCCCATGGTCCTTTAGGAGAGATGACCGTAGGAGCTAAGACGCTACGGGACCACAAACGTCAAGAAATTTTTGCTTATTTCCATCCTGGCGATCTGAAGCCCCCTTTAAACATTTACTTTTCTGGGTATCGTCCAGCCGAAGGATTTGAAGGGTTTGGGATGATGCGTGCTATGGGTAGTCCCTTTATTCTCTTTTCTGACCCAAGACTGGAAGGTGGATCCTTTTATATGGGCTCAGAAGAATTAGAAAATCAAATCACAGCCTTTATTGATCAGCACTTGGACTTGTTCGGCTTTGAGCCCAAAGATATGAATTTCTCAGGCTTGTCCATGGGGACCTTTGGTGCCCTTTACTATGGTGCTCTTTATTCTCCTCATGCGATCTTGGTTGGAAAACCCATTGTCAACCTGGGGGATGTCGCTGCCAATCTGAAATTTAAACGTCCAGATGAGTTTGGAACGTCTCTAGACATGATGCAGTTGATCATTGGGCAAGTGTCACAAGAAGGGATCGGCCAGCTCAATCAACGTTTCTGGGACCGGTTTGAAAAAGCGGACTTTAAGGATACCATTCTAGCCCTTGCCTATATGCGGGATGATGACTACGACCAGCAGGCTTATCCAGATATTTTAGAGGCCCTGTATGAATTGCCGGTTCGTATTATCAGTACTAGCCGCGCTGGTCGACACAATGATGCGAGTGGTCCAATCATTGAGTGGTTTGTGACCCAGTACAAAGAAATCATGGAAAGAGACTTTGGAAGAAACCAATGATAAAAATAAAAGAAAATGAAAGCAGACGAATCTACTGGGGCGATACCGTTCTAGCAGATTATCTTTGGGGATCGACCATTCAGGCGACTGCCCAAGGAAGCGTTCAGTTTCAGAACCCCCTCATGCCATCTGGTCAAGTGCTGAAAACTTGGCATTCGCAGACAAATTTTGGCGCAACTCGTCAAATTCCTAGTCTGCCCCTGCTCAAAAGAGAGCAAGATTATGAATTGGTTATCACGATGGAAGCGACTCCTGCTCATACCGTTATGGTAGAAATTATCTTTAGAGATCGCTTTGGAGACCTTGTTGGCCGTCGAGTAACCGCAGAAGGTCGCTTGCAGTTCACCTATCCAGATCAAGCTTACGCCTACGAAGTACGCTTGCTCAGTGCAGGTTTGCAAGAGTTTACCTTCCACTATTTCACTATTCAACCAATATCGTCTGAGGGAGCAGAAGTTCTCGAATAGACGAACATCACTGCAAAAAAAGAGGATCACATTGGATTACGTTAAATTAAGAAACATCAAAAAAATCTTAAAAGAAGTCAATAGCTGGAAGGATGATATGGCCCGCTTGACGGATCGTCAGCTGCAGGAGAAAACTGCAGAATTTCGGGAACGTCTAGCAGAGGGCGATACCTTGGATGATCTCTTACCGGAAGCATTTGCGGTTGCGCGGGAGGCCGATAAACGGGTCTTGGGCATGTTTCCTTATGACGTGCAAGTCATGGGAGGGATTGTCCTCCACCAAGGCAATGTCGCTGAAATGAATACCGGTGAAGGAAAAACCTTGACGGCAACTATGCCGGTTTATCTCAATGCCTTAGAGGGCAAAGGGGTCATGGTTATTACGACCAATACCTATCTGGCAACTCGGGATGCAGAAGAGATGGGACAGGTCTACCGCTTTTTGGGCTTGACTGTCGGCGTTCCTTTAAAACAATCTGAAGACGAAGAATTAGATCCAGAAGTCAAACGGGAGATTTACCGGTCAGATGTCATTTACACGACCAATACTAGTCTGGGCTTTGACTATTTAACAGAGAACTTGACGGCTTCTGCAGATGGCCAATTTTTGGCAGACTTCAATTACGCCATTGTCGATGAGATTGATTCGGTGCTTCTAGATAGTGCTCAGACTCCCTTGATTATTTCTGGTTCTCCTCGGGTCCAGTCCAACCTTTATGGGATTATTGATACCCTGATCCAAACCTTCAAAGAAGGGGAAGACTTCAAGTTTGATGAAGAAAAGAAACGAGTTTGGTTGACTCGAAAAGGAGCTCATGCAGCAGAAGCCTTTCTAGCCATTCCCAACCTCTATGATCCCCAATACCGTGACTTGGTCCGCCATATCAGCTTAGCCCTGCAGGCCAATAAAAACTTTATTAAGGATAAGGATTATGTCATCCATCCCAATGTCGAAGGGCAACCAGAGATTGTCTTACTAGACCAGGCGACGGGGCGCTTGATGGAAATGACCCGTTTGCAAGGAGGACTCCACCAGGCGATTGAAGCCAAAGAGGGTCTCAAGCTCACCCAAGAAACACGAGCCATGGCTTCTATTACTTACCAAAACCTCTTTAAGATGTTTCGGAAGTTGGGTGGCATGACTGGGACTGGGAAGGTCGCTGAGGCAGAGTTTCTTGATACCTATGCTATGTCAGTGATCAAGATCCCAACCAATCGCAAGAAGATCCGCAAGGATTTGCCGGATGAAATCTATCAGACCTTGCCGGAGAAAATCGTGGCTTCCTTAGATTATGTGAAGAAGATCCACGAAAAGGGCAATCCGATTCTGGTCTTTGCCGGATCCGTTGAGATGTCGATTCTTTACTCGAATCTTCTTTTGCGCGAAGGGATTCCTCACAATCTTCTTAATGCCAACAATGCTCCTCGAGAGGCCCAGATCATTAAGGAATCAGGTCGAAAAGGAGCCGTGACGGTTGCGACCTCAATGGCCGGTCGGGGAACCGATATCAAGTTGGGACCAGGAGTCGCTGAGTTAGGTGGCTTGGTGGTTGTTGGGACTGAGCGGATGATGAACCAGCGGATTGACCTTCAAATTTGTGGACGTTCAGGTCGCCAAGGAGATCCCGGTTTGACCAAGTTCTTCGTCTCTTTGGAAGACGATTTGATGAAAAACTGGGGGCCAGACTGGATCCAGGATACCTATCAAGACTATGATGTGGATGAGCGAATTGGTTCAGCCAAAGCTCTGACCAAGCGCAAGTATAGAAACTTGGTGGAACGAGCTCAAAATGCTAGTGAAAGTTCTGGTCAGGCCAGTCGTCGGATGACGCTAGAATTTGCGGAAAGCATGAACATTCAGCGTGCCATCGTCTACGAAGAGCGCGACCGCTTGATCAAACAAGAAGGACGTTTGGATGATATCGTTGAAAAAGTGCTTCGTTCCGTCTTTTCAAGCGTAGTCCATAAAAAAGAATACAAGGAACCGGTAGCTTTTTATCGCTATATGTTAGACAATGTTAGCTACCAAGTAGATCCGGAAAAGGCCCACCAAACCTTCCGTAGCAAGAAAACCAAAGAGAATTTCTTATGGGAGATTGCTAAAAGTGAGTTAGAAGCTAAGTATGAGATCTTAGGCACCGATGAGGTGATCGCCCAATTTCAGCGCATGGCCATCCTAAAAGCTATCGATGAAAACTGGGTCGAGCAGGTAGACTATCTGCAACAATTGCGCATGGCGCTCTCTGGTCAGTACACCAGTCAGAAAAACCCTTTGGTAGAATTTTTCCAAGAAGCCTACCAATCCTTTGAACGAATGAAAGAGGCGGCCAAAGAACAAATGGTCCGCAATCTCTTACTGAGTCGAGTAGAAATCAATAAAAAAGGGGAAATTGTCTTGCATTTCCCATAAAAGAGGACATTATGACAGTATACAATATCAACCTTGGAATCGGTTGGGCCAGCAGTGGTGTTGAGTATGCCCAGGCTTACCGTGCCCAGTTGTTACGCAATATCCATCAACCAGCCAAGTTTGTCTTTATGGATATGATTCTAGCCGATAATATCCAGCATTTAACAGAAAATATCGGTTTTAAAAATGATGAAATCATCTGGCTCTATAGCTATTTTACAGATATAAAAATTGCGCCAACGACCTATACCATTGATCAGGTCTTAGCAGGTTTTGCCGGAAAACCGACTCGGGAAGAAGTCGACGGCAAGATCAAGCGCTTCTTTTATGAGGACCAGGACAATTTTTTGACCTGCTACCTGCGCGAAGAAAACAGTCCTTATGTCGAACGCTGCGAGTACGTGTCTAGAGGGATTTTGGTGAGAAAGGATTATTTCTCCTATACCCGCTATTGTACAGAGTATTTCATTCCTAAGAACAACCAAGCCAACTTGATTGAGCGCCGCTTTTACAATGAAGACGGGACGGTTGCCTACAGCATGCAGATGGCGGATGGCCGCGAAATCTATCGTTTTCCAGATCGCTACCTGGTTGGTCGCCAAGAATTGATCCGCTACTTCATGCAGACCCTTCAATTGACCAAACAAGATCTGGTGATTTTAGATCGGGAAACCAATATTGGTCAGCCTATCTTTGAAGAAGCTCAAAAGGCCCGCCTGGGGGTGGTCGTCCATGCCGAGCACTTCAGTGCCAATAATGTCGATGATCAGTATATCCTGTGGAACAACTATTACGAGTACCAATTTACCAATGCAGACAAGGTGGACTTCTTTATTGTTGCTACTGACCGCCAAAAAGAAATCTTGGCAGAGCAGTTTGCCAAATACACCAACCATCGGCCAGCTATCTATACCATTCCAGTTGGAAGCCTTGCCAGCTTGCCACAAAACGAAAATCGCACCCCGTTTTCTATGATTACTGCCTCTCGTTTGGCGACAGAAAAGCATATTGATTGGTTGGTGCGAGCAGTGGTTCGCGCCAAAAAAGAATTGCCAGAACTGTCTTTTGACATCTATGGAAAAGGTGGAGAAGAAGGCAAGTTGCGTTCTCTAATTGATGAATTGGGGGCGGCAGACTATATCCATCTCAAAGGGCATGCCAATCTAGAGGAAATTTATAAGAATTATGAGGTTTACCTGTCAGCGTCGACCAGTGAAGGCTTTGGGTTGACCTTGATGGAGGCGATTGGTTCTGGACTTCCGATTATCGGTTTTGATGTTCCTTATGGCAATCAGACCTTTGTCACAGAAGGTAAAAATGGCTATCTCATTCCGCCTTCAGCAGATCAAGTGGTCGACCAGATTGCTTCTGCCTTTGCGGAGAAAATCATCCAGCTATACAAAAAGGATGATCTAGCCAGCATGCGTCAAGCATCTTATGCGCGTGCAGAAGACTTTTTGACCAGCCGAGTAGAAGAAGCTTGGGCACAATTGATAGAAGAGGTGACACATGCTGAACGTATTTGATAGTTATTCTCGTGAAAGCCAAGACTTGCTCCACTCCATGAAAGAGTCTGGCTTTGACCACCCGACCGTTGTTTTGGAGCCAAATGGTTTCTTACCAGACGGTGTCGAATCTCCCTTTATCTATTTCTTAGGACAAGCAAAAGGAGAGAAGCGCGGACGCTACTTTAATGAAGTTCCAGTGCCTGATTTCTGGGAAGTTTCTGGGGATAACAGTTCGGGAAAAGTGACCTACTATGGTCAAGAAAAGGCTCGAATTGTGTACCATGCTGCTTCTTATAAACGCATCGTCGAGCGCTTAGAGTGGTTAGATGACAAAGGGCAAGTGGTCATGGTTGAGCACTATGACCAATACGGTCGTAAGATTGCTGTAACGACTTGTGGTGATCAAGGTCAGTATTTGGTGACTACTTATTTTGAAGGGGATACCGAGCGCTTGACAGAAAATCACCAAACAGGGGATTTGATCTTGACCTTGGACCATCAACCCATGCGGATTTTCAAGAATCGCTTAGATTACTTTGTCTTTTATCTAGAGTATCGTGGTTTTGATCTAGATGGTTTGGTCTACAATACGCTGGCTACCTCCTTTAGCATTAGCCTCCAGCTGGGCAATAAAGGCATCAAAGGGCGCGACGTCTTGGTGTGGCAAGAGCCTCTTCACGACAGCCTTCCTGGGAATATGCAGTTGATTCTACAGAACCCAGAAATCCGGACCAAGAAGATCTTGATTCCGCAAAACGCGACCTATCATCGTGCTTTGCAGTTGACCTCGCAAGACCAGCATAGTTATTTTGGTCCTCTTGGCTACCTGTATGATTTCAAGGTGAAAGACGATATCCGTAAAGACGCCTTTGTCTTGACCAATTCGGATCAGATCGAAGCCTTGACCTACCTAGTAGAGAACTTGCCGAATGTGACCTTCCGTGTAGCAGCTTTGACGGAGATGTCTGCGAGCCTCTTGTCTATGGTCCGCTACCCAAATGTGGTCTTGTACCAAAATATCAGTCAAGAGCGGATCAAAGAGTTGCTTAAGGTCTCTAGTATTTATCTGGATATCAACCACTATGCAGAGGTACAAGGCATTGTTCGCAAGGCCTTCGAACACCAGCAAGTCATCCTTGCCTTTAGCCATACCCTGCATGACCGCCACTTCCTCGCACAAGCCAATATCTTTGACCAAGGAAAAGAAGCAGATATGGTGGCCCGTATCCAGGAAATCTACCAATCTGTGGATAACTACAGAGAAGCCGTTGCGCAACAAATTGCCCAATCAAGTAGCGTTGAGCCAGCTGTTTTCAAAGCTCGCTTGCAAGAAGGGATAGGTGGATACAGTGAGTGATCGTAAGAAAGATTTATTTTACAAAGAAGTAGAAGGACGGATGGAGTCTCTCAAACGCCGTCCTGCCGAAAAAGAAAAGACGACACGTTCTGAAAAGATCAATGTCACTTTTAATGTGATCATTGGTTTGGTGATTCTGCTGGGAGTTATTTTTACCCTCTTCAGAGTGTTAGGAGGATCCTAAGATGGAAATGGTATTTGCAATCGGGATCTCGATCTTATCCCTCGCTCTTGTGGTTCTGATCACCCTGCAGCCTCGCCAACAACAATCGCTCTCAACAGATGCGACCAGTAACCTAGGAAAACCAAGTTACTGGCGCTCCCACCGTGGACTCAAGCTAGCGACTCTTGTTGTTAGTATCGTCTTTCTCCTATCTTTATTTCTTTATATGATGGTCGTACAGGCCTAGTCTTTAATAGAATGGATAAAAAGAAGTTGGTATTCTCCAACTTCTTTTAGAATGTAATCCATCTGTTTCTTACATAATGCAACCTAAATGATACTTAAAAAATTAAAGAGATATCTACAATTTGAAGAGGCTGGGACAAAAGTCCTAGCCTCTCAATTATTTTTGGATTGTCGAACAAGACGCAGTGGTTGAGTGGGCTCTACTACGCTGATTTCATCAGCTTTTACAGCCCTACTCAACTGTGCGGAGGTG
>NZ_JACLQX010000013.1:0-58168 GCF_016648925.1 Streptococcus parasanguinis
CTACTCAACTGTGCGGAGGTGGGACGACGAAATCGAATTCTAACGAATTACCGATTTCTGTCCCACTCTCTTTTTTACTTGATGTCGTCTGTTGCTACATCCGTTCCGAACCACTTCTTAGAAATCTTTTGGAATTGGCCCTTTTGATAGAGTTTTACGAAGGCTTCATCAATTTTTTTCTTCAAAGTTTTATCCGCCTTGCGCACTCCTACCGCAAAGGATTCTGTCTCAAACCCGACAGGAAAGACATTGTAGTCTTTTAAAATTCCTTCCGTCTGCAGATAATAGTTGGCATAGACACGGTCGATTAAGAGGCCATCGATCCGATCATTCTGAAGATCGATCAGCGCCTCGTTGAAACTCTGGTATTGGGTAGCCTTTTGATTTTTGATCTTATTTTTCAAGATTTTAGGATTGGCTTCAAAATCCATATAGCCAGACGATCCGGTCTGGGCATCTAATCGTTTCTCTTTGATATTTATAAAAAAAATAGCCTTTCGGCTATTCTTCTACTTTTATAAATCCAAATTTATTGAGAGGATAGAGACGTAGATTCACGACTCCTTCGATCTGATTTTTATGGATATAACCAAACTCACGACTATCTTCTGTATCTCCACGGTTATCATTTAAGACTAGATAAGTATCCGATGGTACACGACCAGCCTTGGTCCCTTTTAACTCTGATAAGAAGAAATCATCCGTATAATACCCATTACTCGTTGGAGCCGCTAGGTGTTTGTTCAGCATTTTATTCAGGTAAGGTTCTGGTGTTGCCTGTCCATTCAAATAGAGGACGTCATCTACGTAGCTGACTTCGTCGTTTTCTTTGGCAATGACACGTCCAAGGTATTCTTTTCCACCGACCTTGTATAAGACCAAATCACTGCGATCTACCTGAGCATTTCTAGTCGCTACCACAAGATCTCCAGTTTTCACAGAAGCATTGGCCATTTTATCATTGATACTAAATGGATGAAATACAAAAATTCGAAGCAAAATCAGTGCCAAAACCAGTACACCGACAATGATGACATTTCTAATTAAATCTCTTCTTGGCATGTATGTCTCCCTTCCTTTTTATTTATTATACCATGTTTTTGATCTTTAAAAAAGAGAAAGTAAGCATTAGTGAGAATTCTTGTCATACTAAACAGGAAAAAGAAAAACCTCGCGGTCAATCCTTTCGGACCAACCAGCAAGGCTTTAAGATCAAATTGTCTATTAACGTACTGTACGGATACGCATTGTGTTTGTACGAACAGCTTCTCCAACTGGTACACCAGCAACGATAACGATATCATCACCAGATTTAACAAGACCAGCTTCAACTGCTTTACGTTCAGCAATTTCGAACATATCGTCAGTTGATGAAGGAGCATCTGTCAACATTGGGATAACACCCCAGTTCAACATCAATCCACGTTCAGTCAATTCGTCAAATGTCAATGCCAAGATATCAGCATCTGGACGGTATTTAGAGATCAAACGTGCAGTGTGACCTGTCTTAGTCAATGTTACAACTAATTTGATATCCATTGAGTTTGTAGCATCTTTAACAGCTGAAGCCATAACTTCTGTCTTAGAGTTACGTTCGAATGAAGCAGGGTTCAAACGACCATATTCTTTCAAAAGTGTTTGAGCGTTCATGTCAATTTTCGCCATTGTAGCTACAGATTCAAGTGGGTATTTACCGTTTGCAGATTCACCTGAAAGCATTGTAGCATCAGTACCATCGATAACTGCGTTGAAGACGTCAGATACTTCTGAACGAGTTGCACGTGGTTTTTCAGTCATTGTTTCAAGCATGTTTGTTGCAGTAATAACAACTTTACCAGCAGCATTTACTTTAGAAGTAATCATTTTTTGGTAAACTGGAACCATTTCAAATGGTACTTCGATACCCATGTCACCACGAGCGATCATGATACCATCAGTAACTTCGATGATTTCATCCAAGTTTTCGATACCTTGTTGGTTTTCGATTTTCGCAAACAATTGAACGTGGCTGTTACCAGTTTCTTCACAGATAGCACGAACTTCTTGAACATCTTTTGCAGTACGTACGAATGAGATCGCGATGAAGTTGATACCTTGTTCCAAACCGAAGCGGATATCGTCGTTATCGCGTTCAGCAAGTGCTGGGAAAGGAATCTTAGTGTTAGGGATGTTTACACCTTTTTGTTTAGCGATGATACCATCGTTTTCAACTTCAACAACAAATTCACGTTTTGCAGCGTCTTTTTCTACAACGCGAAGACCCAATTTACCATCATCAACCAATACTTGGTGACCAACTTCAACATCATCAAAGATGTCAAGCGCACCAGCAACGTTCAAAGCAATCACTTCACGAGTTGATTTGATGCCTTGTTTTGTAGCAACGCGGATACGTTCACCAGTCTTGTATGAATATTCTTTAGCTTCGCCTTCGAACAATTCAGTACGGATTTCAGGACCTTTTGTATCAAGAAGGTAACCAACTTTTTTACCAGCGATTTCTTCTGCACGTTTAACAGTCGCCATACGTTCACCTTGTTCTTGGTGGTCACCGTGTGAGAAGTTGAAACGGAAAGTGTTAGCGCCAGCTTCGATCAATTTAGCAATGTTTTGTGCTGAAGCTTCAACGTCAAGTTTTTCAGCCCAGTATCCATCTTCACCGAATTTTTTACCGCCACGGATTTCTACCGCAGGACCTAAAGTTGCAACGATTTTTACACGTTTGTTCATGATATATATGACTCCTTTTTAAATATATCTGTCTTTTTAAGACAAGGTTAACGAATTTATGAAATAAAATTAGATTGAAGACAAGCTACGGTTCAACTCGGCAAGACCAAGATCAGCTTTATGTGGATTGTTTACCACAATCTTACCATCTTCTGTCAAGCTAAAGAGGGCTCCTTCTTCTGCTTTACCAAGGATTGGGTTTTCCACCATTTTTTCATTACGGATACCAACGGCTACACCACCGATTCCTTGTTTCAACAATTTAACAGCGTGTGCTCCCATACGTGAAGCAAGAACACGGTCACGCGCTGTAGGTGAACCACCACGTTGGATGTGACCAAGCTCAGTCACACGAAGGTCACTTTCATCACCAGCTTCTTTCAACGCTTTACCAAATTCATCTGCAGACATCACGCCTTCAGCCAAGATAATGATGTTGTGGGTACGACCTTTTGCGTAACCTTCTTTGATGCTCTCAACAACTTCTTCGATCTTGAATCCTTCTTCAGGGATGATGATTTCATCTGCACCAGATGCAATCCCTGCCCAAAGAGCGATATCTCCAGCATTACGTCCCATAACTTCAATTACGAAAGTACGGTGGTGACTAGATGAAGTATCACGGATCTTATCGATCGCGTCCATTGCAGTTGTGACTGCCGTATCAAAACCAATTGTAAAGTCAGTTCCGACGATATCGTTGTCGATCGTACCAGGAAGACCCACAGCTGGGAATCCAAGCTCAGTCAAGCGCATCGCACCATGGTAAGAACCATCTCCACCAATAACGACAACACCTTCGATCCCGTGTTTCTTCAATTGCTCGATCCCTTTTAATTGACCTTCGCGTTGTGCGAATTCAGGGTAACGAGCTGAATGAAGGAAGGTACCACCACGGGAAATAATATCTCCAACAGATGAGGCGTCAAGGGGCTGAATTTTACCAGCAACCATTCCCGCATATCCATCATAGATACCGAAAACTTCCATTCCTTCTGAAATTGCTTGACGAACAACTGCACGGATGGCAGCATTCATACCAGGGGCATCTCCACCACTAGTTAAAACAGCAATACGTTTCATTTCGTTGTTTGCTCCTTTTTTTCTTTTACATTCTACGTAATTATAACACAAAGAAGACTAAAATTCTCGTATTTTTCGCAGTTTTTACCGATAAATCGTTTTCATAACGAGATTCTTTAATTCATCTTCCAATTCTTTGTTTTTCTGGACGGTATAGCCCTTCAATTGTAGAGTTTTTTTCTCGTCTTCATAGCGTAATATCACAGGATATGGGCCCGGATATTTTTTCAAGATAGAAAGAATTGTTTTATCCTGACGATGATCGAGCAACTGGATCCAGAACTTTTCATTGGTCGCTAGTTGTGCCTCTGCTAGAATCATCTGCAAGCGCCCATCACGCTCTTGTATCTTCCCTGTCAAGTAATAAAAGCCACCTTCTTTTATCAAGGAGGAAAATCGATTGTAGGTTTCAGGGAAAAGGGTCACATCCAATTTTTTCTTGGTATCACTGACTTGTAAGAAAGCCATGAGATCACCTGACTTGGTTCGAATGGTTCGAATGTTTTGTACCTCAATGAGAATGCGTGCCTGCTCTCCTTGTATGAGTTGAGAAATTGGTTGGATCTCGTAGGGACTCGTTTGCGCAATCGCAACCAATGGGTGAGTACTGAGTCCGACACCAATAATGGCCTCTTCCTTCTCATATTTTTCAGCCTGGCTAAAGTCCTCCGCTTCTGTCCAGGAATAGTTAGAATCTGCAAACAAACTGCCTAGCTCATCAGCAAAGACAAACAAATTCGGCAAATTGTGAAGCACCTTGCGCCTATTTTTTTCAAAAATATCAAA
Organism: Streptococcus parasanguinis; assembly: GCF_016648925.1. GTDB lineage: Bacteria > Bacillota > Bacilli > Lactobacillales > Streptococcaceae > Streptococcus. Next base: position 4,600 of record NZ_JACLQX010000013.1, read on the forward strand.
CAATCCAAGCTCCACTAAAGGTGTTAACAGAGGTAATTTATGATACTGATTGGGGAGTCGTAAAATGAAATCTTCGACACTTTCAAAGGGACGATTATCAATGATCCAATACGCTAAATCTCTCGGGAGTCCCTTGATATTTTTCATTCCTAAGTAGATTTTTCGATCCTGGAACTTATCTCTGTAAGGGATGGTATTGATGGATAATGGCGCGACTTTAAAATCAAACTGGAGAGCATCTGTCAGATAATCGCTGCTTGAATAATTGAGCATGACATCAAAGAAAACATCTGGATAATGGACCTTAAAATAGGCCATCTGAAAAGCCAAGGCAGAATAGGCATAAGCATGGGAACGGTTAAACCCATAGCCTGCGAATTTTTCCATGATCGCAAAGACCTCTTTGGCTTTTTCTTCCGTATGCCCAAGTTTAAGCGCACCTACAACAAAATCGTCTTCCATCTTATGCATTTCAGCTGCATTTTTTTTGCCCATTGCCCGACGTAAAATATCGGCTTTCCCTAGACTAAAGCCTGCAAAACGTTGGGCAACCTGCATAACCTGCTCTTGGTAGAGCATGATCCCATATGTTGGCCTTAAGATTTCTTCAATAGCTGGATCTAAAATCTCAACTTTTTCCTGGCCGTGCTTTCTTTTGACAAAATTGTCAATGTAATCACTAGCCCCTGGACGATTGAGAGAGGTAGTCGCTACCACTTCTTCGAAATGATTGGGTCTCACTCGTCTCAAGAGGCGAATGGCTCCAGCCTGTTCAAATTGGAAAATCCCCTTGGTATCCCCAGCAGCAAACAAGGCCAAGGTTTCTGCATCTTCTAAGTCAATGGCTTCAATCACGATCTCTTCTTGGTACTTTTCATAGACCGCTTCCTTCATTTTCTGAACAAAGGTTAAATTTCGCAGACCCAAAAAGTCCATTTTCAACAGACCATTGGCTTCAACCGCATGGGCATCATACTGGGTGACAAACATGTCTTCTCCATACTTGAGAGGAATGTGATCCGTCAAATCCTGGTCACTCATCACAACCCCAGCCGCGTGGATAGAGGTCTGTCTTGGTTGACCCTCAATTCTTTTGGCAATTTCAAAGCCACGTTCAAATTCTGTTCGACTATGAATCACTTGTCGAAAAGCTAGATTCTGTTCATACGCTGTCGTCAGTGTATCCCTAAAGCCAATCCGCTTGGTAATGGAGGTTAATTCGTACTCTGGTACCCCAAAACGTTTAAAAACATCTCGAATGGCTTGTTTGGCCCCAAAGGTTGAAAAGGTCACGATCTGAGCCGCATGGTAACTCCCATAACGGTCTCTCACATAACGGATAAATTCTGGACGATAGATATCAGGAATATCAATATCAATATCCGGCATGGTATAGCGCTCCACATTTAAAAAGCGCTCAAACAGGAGGTTCTTCTCCACAGGGTCAATCCCTGTAATTCCTAATGCATAGGCTACCAGTGATCCTACAGCAGACCCACGTCCCATTCCCATATAATAGCCTTGACTCCGTCCGAAACGAAGAAGGTCCCAGACAATCAAGAAATAGTCATCAAAGCCCATTTGGTGAATAATGTCTAATTCATGCTCCAGACGTTCTTGATAGACCGGACTAGTCAAGTTCTTTCGAAGGAGACCCGCTTGAGCTAATTCTCTGAGTTCCTCAACAGCTGGTTTCTGAGGATTGAAGCGAGGCAATTTCAACTGGGTATCAATGTCATATTGAATCCCTTGAACAAGGTTTTCCAGATTTGTGATAGCTTGCGGAAATCGCTCTGCAAAATCATTCTTTAAATCCTGAGGAGTTTTTAGGACTGTTGTCTGATCAATTGGCCCTGTTTCCGTCAAGCTTTGATTGTCCTTGATGGCTGCCAGCATCTGCATGGCTTCCACATCTCCCGCCTCAAAAAATCGAACGGTATGAAGAGGGAGCACAGGGTGGCTAAACTCTTGAACCGGCGTATCCGCAAAAACTCCGATGAAGTAATCTAGACCAAACGGCAAGTCTCCACTAGCAAAAGGCGCTGGGACAATAACTGCTACTCCTTCTGTTAGGTGCTTCACATCCTCCCAATTGCTCTTCCCCATCATTTTGACGGTCGACATCTTCATCAAATTTTGGTAGCCCTTCGTGGATAAGGCCATCATCCGAAACGGAATTGTTTCATTGTCTACTTCTAGTCCAATTTCTAAACCGACCAAGGGGCTGAGTTTTTGGGCCTGACAGGCTTCGATAAATTCATAGGCACCATACAAATTATCTACATCCATGATTCCCAATGCGTCATACCCCATACTTTTAGCCACTTGGACATACTCTTTTATGGTCACAAGGCTTTCCATAAAAGTATAGACTGATTTGGTATCTAGCTGTGCAATCACTTTTTCTCCTCCCTCACTTGTCTATTTTTGGGACTCTTTTTTGTACAAAAAAACACCACTGCTACACAATGATGTCTCAACAACGGAAGACATGGGATTCGAACCCACGCACGCTTTTACACGCCTACCGCGTTTCCAACACGGCCTCTTAAGCCTCTTGAGTAATCTTCCATGAATAAAAATATGGAGCCGGTGGGAGTTTCTGAAAGTCAATCAATTCACTGTTTTTAGCTTTTTGGGTCTGTTTTAAGGACTGCTTCTAAAACTTCACAACTTCATTGCTCACATTGCTAGTTTAGCATAGCTTTCGAGAAAGTTCAAGTTTTATTTTTTTCTCTTGGACGCAAAAGGAAGTTATTCAATAGGAAAAAATCTTTTATTTTTTTAAAAAAAGTTGATAAAACCTCTTGACTTTATGTAACTTTAGTTGTACAATATATACATAAGGTTAAGGAGGAAACCTTAGACAAGGAAACTAAAGAAAGGAAAAATAAATGTTAAGGCGAAGAAAAAAGCCAATCAAAGCTAAAACGAATAAGCTAGTAGTCAAAATCAACTTGTTCATCATAAGCATTGAGTGGCACATCGAATTCGGATAGTGAGCAATCACTATCCGCCCCTTGGTGGGGCTTGCTTTAATTATAACAGGTATCGTGATGAAAGTAAAATTTAATGTTAAAAAAACCACAGCTAGAGAAAAACTTGAGTTTATTTTAGGGCTTCTGCTGATCGTAGTGATCATTTGGTTTTTTGTGAGGTAAATATGTTAGTTGATATCAATGCTATTAAATGGCTGCTAGAAAATGCCACAGCCTATTCTATTAGTAAAAATTGTGGATTATCCACCCAAGCTGTAGACAAATATAAGAATGGTATTTCTGATATTATGAATATGCGTTTGAAACACGCAATTAAAATGACAGAATACGCCAATCAGTTAAAAAACAAAAAGTGATGGTTATTTAATCATCACTTTTTTTGATGTAAAGACCCATTGCTTATAGCAGAGAATCAAAAAAACATAGTCATTCGATTGAGGTTACAACGGACAATTTTAATAATTGCCGTTATAAGCACAATAAAAAAAGCCCCCTCGAATTGAGGGGGTGTGTGTCTTATGTATTATAGAGTTTCTGGCCACGGGTCATCTGTGATATATGACATATCAGTAAACCGCAAGTCTCCGATATCACGATCTGTTGGCACTGGGTCATCGAATTGTAAGCGTAGCTGGTTGCCGTCACCCGGCCCACCTAAATAAAATGTTCCCAAGCGTTTCCCCTTGTCGTTTGTCATAATACCCAGTTTTGATCTGGTCGCACGAAAACCGACGGGTATACCGCCGACGTTTAAGATCACCACGTTTCGCTCACGGTCTGACCCTTGAGGAATGTAGCTGGGCGCACCTCGTCTCATGATCCCAAACCAACCCCACGATAGACCACCGAAGCCGATCTCTACCGTGGAATTTATACGTCTAAACTCGACATATGCATTGTTTTGGCTCGATGAAATTCTTGGCTTGTGTTTGACATCACCAAACAAGACAGACCAAGCGTTAGAGCCAGTTCCAGCGGTCTTTTTGATCCACTTGACAGCCCCATTTTTAGCAGTCGTATCAGTATAAATTGTACCAATATCTGCGTTTAGAGCATATGGAAAGCCTTGGCCTTTTAATTCGCCACTAGCACCACCAGAACCGACTGAACGCTTCAACTCTTCAAGATCGTTTTTCGAAGCAAGCTGGCTTGTGTCAATCGTTGGTAACTTGGATCTTGTGATAAACGGATCGCCACCGTTTTGCAATTTTGTATCGATGAGAGCGTCCAGACCGAGGTCTACGTGCTTCTCCTTGATATTCGTGGTCATCTGCGCTTGTAACGTGGCATACGTTGGAAACAACTCGTAAGCTTTGGAAGTTTGCAACGCTCCGCCTTGATTAGCTTGAAGCGTCCCAATATCACGACCAATGGATTCTATAGCTTTCTTTAATTTATCCATTCAGCACCTCCTTAGAGGGTATTTTTAGCCGTTGTATAGATTTGTACGAAGTCAGTATTTTCGAGGTCGGTGAATTTTTGGCCAAGCTCTGTCATTTTAGACACAATAGCTTGGTCTGCTGATCCTGCACCATTTGCGATACGGTCAGCGATCTCTTTGAGAGTATCTAATTCTTCTGGTACTCCATCGCCTAAAATGGCAGTCTTGACACCAGCGATAGCCGTGTCTAGTTGTTGTTGTGTGATTCCAGCTTGTCCAAGTTCTGACTTGTCAGCTTTGCTTGCAAGTGTGGTTTTAATTTCCTTGATGTCGCTACCGACAGCTTGAGCAAATGATGTTAATTTTTCAGTATTTAAAGTCATAATTTTTCCTCTCTAAATTTTTGCAAGATTGTATAGTACTGTTAGGTCTGGCAACTCTTCCGTTTGTGATCCGTTTGGATGTTCCGCGATATACTTGTCAATTTCAGTTTTAACATCATTTTTTACAAGCGATAATACTTCCTCACTTGTAAATTCGTCTGCTGAACGGGTGACGTCTAAACGTGTTGAGCGATCGCTGGGGAAAATATAGCCACCGCAAACGACTTCAACCAGATAGGATCCGATCGGAAGGGCTTTTTCGATTTTTAAAGTGACTCTGGATTTATCCACTTTACTTTCAAATGTGGCCTTTCCTTTTTGGTTAAAGATCCTGATCGTGGCATTCTTGCCATTAAGCTCGCTGATCGGGCGCATGTTTTCATCCAGTAGCTCATAACCAAACAGAGAGGCAGAGTCGCCTTGCTTGACGACTGCCCCTCCTTCGAATTGTCTCAGATTTGTCGAATTTAATAATGTCATTAAATCCTCCTTGTTTTAAGCGAATGAGCCGAAGTCTGTGATACGCTTACCATTCTGCGATTGTCCTACTGCCACATATCTGCGATTACCGGAACTTGCGATATATGTGATCCAGATATAACCGTCATTGTCTAACCAGCCATCATAGTTAATCTCTTGACCGGCGGTATAGACTGCTACGATGTCACCTAAAAGCCCAGCAGAAGAACGTACATTGAGCGCAGAGACTTCGACTGTGAATGTACCAGTTTCCTCGTTAAATTCGCTAGATTCTACTGTAAGAGGCTCTGACGGTTCGATAGCACTTACTTGTGCTGGCTGACCGTCAACAGGGAAGTAAAACCAGCCTACGATACCGTTGAAATCACGGGTGTTATATCGTGCTGGGCCACCAACATACAGAGCATCTTCATTACCGTCAATATTCTGCTCAATGGTCCGCATGGTATACCCGTCTGAGTCTTCGATGACTATACCAGTGTGGCCATAGCTGTGACCATAAATGTAAGTGGTATCCATAACGAATACTGCACCAGCCCGTGGCTTACTATCGAGATTCCCCTCTTGATTGTATTCCACCTCATAGCCTAAATCACGGGCAGAATTGAGTAGATCAATAGCATTGCCCCAGAGAGTTTTTCCGAAAAAGTAAGTAGAGATTGCATTCGGTAGTGCAGCGCATTGCATTCCCCATTGGCTCATAGATACACCCGTTCCAGCATCTGCAAGACCTTCTGCATATCCTAAAATATCATTTAAAGTAGCCATTTATTGCTCCTTTCTAAATTCAAAAGCCACCACCCAAAAATAGGCAGTGGCTAGTAAAAAGATTGTCACTTTAAGAGTTATCCTCTTAATCAGCGTTTGGCTCATCGTAGTCAAGCGCTCGTGTGCTATCACTCAATCCTGATGTTGTAGGGTCGTTAACAATCCCTACAAGTACAAGAAAGGCAAACAGTACATTGATAAATACAAGGACTTTATCAATTGTTTGGCCAAACTCCAATTTGATGCCAAAGATATCGGCAAATGCTTGGAAAAGCAAAGCCAAAGCTGGTACAAGGGCAAGCCAAAAGTTTTTATTTTTCAAACGTACATTCCAGTTGATTTTCATAATGTTACCTCTTAATTATTTTTTGTTTTGAATTAATGCTTTAAGTTCCTTCATATCCTCGCTCAAGGCTTTGACCTGCTCTGCGAGGATCAATAGAGACTTATTCTGTTCATCGTGGTTATCGAGTCGTCTAACTGCTGTCAGACGAAAATCACGCATGTTTTCAATGTCTTTTTCGATCACGACCATGCGTTTTTCTTGTGCCACGACACTTCCTTTAAAATTACCGTAAATTCCAAGTAAGATCCCGACAAATCCGACCATCATCGAGATATCTTCTGGTGTAAAGTGGATCATAGATCACGCCCCTCTCTAATTAAAGTACTGGTTGTGGTGTAGCTGTCGCCACTGGTTGAGTTTCAAGGTCACCAGAAGGTTGTCCTGGCTTCTCTTCCTTCTCTTCTTTTGGTTTAGCCCATTTCCAGATGCCAATCTTACCATTTTGGAAAAGGCTGTTTAATTGATCCAAGGTTTCGCCCTGATAAGTAAATGGTTCGGTCACTTGGATCATGACACGCTTGCCTTCACCAAATGCTTCTGTATGATTTGGATCTTCAACAGTAAAGATTTCTTGTGGTTGGTAAGTTTTACCAGATTGACCAAGGTCTACCAACTCAAGACCACGTTTAAATACAGTAGGATCAAGTGGATTTTCAACATCGGTCACACGGGCCAATACATTCCATTCTGCCACTTCTTTGATCTTCTGGATTTGGTTCGCTTTTTCTTCGTTGTCTTTGGTTAGAGCTTGGATTTTAGCAATAGCATCATTGTTAGCTTCGACAGATTTGTCTAGCTCTTTCTTGATCGCTACGACTGCGCCAGATGTGTCAAGCTCCATGCGGACGATATTCAATACTGCTTCAACCAGTGTCGCATCATCTTCGGTCATGCGATTGGTTGGCAAGATTTCTTCAAAGACACGGTACGGAAAATCTTGCTTGATTGCTACTTTCGTAGTGTTGGCTACTGCATCGTATGATTTAAATTGTACTTTGTAATCCATTAGTTTGTTACCTCGTTTTTGTTTTTAATTTCTTCAAATAGATCCTTTAAATCTTTGTCAGACTCTAGGACAGAGCGATAGCTTTCAACTTCATTTACAAGTTGTGCTACATGTTCCTGAGATTTAGTAAGTCGGGCTTTAAATTCAGCCTCGTTGATTGTCTTATTCGCCAATTGGTTGGCTAAATCAGTGATGATTGCTATGTATGTGCTTTCGTTCATTTTGCTACCTCTTATTAGATATATTGGTCAAATGGAATTGTTTGATCAGAATTGATATTGTAGAATGGGAAGCCATATATATTAAGCCCCCATGAAGGGTTTTTTTTGCGTATTATTTCAAAATTCTGTCTGAAATGTTCAAGTAGTACGCCTAAATTCCACGCTCCGGCATGCCCTCCTTCCCCGTGCGAAGGAACTGTGAATCCAGTAGTTTGAAATTGTAGTCCGCCATTTTGACGCACAGAGTGTCTAAATTGGATTCGGTCTCCGACTAATTCCACTCTGTCGTAAGGAGTTTCACGACTATCACGAAATATTCTGATACCGGCGAAAGATCCGTCCGCCCCAGCATCTGATGGGTTGTCGGTCATTTCGTTGATCCATTTATGAGATGTATTTCCTAAAGTGGTCGCAACACCGCCATGTACGGAATCTTTAAACATCAACGCTCCGATAGTGTTGTGCTTCTTCTGAGGATGTGTGCGTTGTCTAAAGAGTACATTTTTACCAGACTTAAATTCAATTCGAGCGTTTTCATTAAAATCAATTTCCGAGTTATCTAGGTCAATTTTCATCGCTCCCTTATTAGATAAAATCCTACCACCACTAATACGTTCAGCAGAGAAATCAATCGAGGCAAGTTGCGTGATAAAGGCTTTTTGGGCCATTAATTCTCTGATGAAAGCTTGATTTGACACCAGCTTATCAATCATAGCCGAATCTACCAACACCTTATCAGCCGTGACTGAGTTTGAGGACAAAATTGGTGTAGTTACTGATCCTGCTTTCATGTGACCAGTTTCCACGCTCTCGCTTGCAATATGACGGCCTAAAATAGATCCATCAACTACCATGTCCCCTTTTACTTTAATCAATTTTGCAATTAAAGCAATGGATTCTGGCTCTTGTACTAGCAAGGAACTGATGGTTCTTCCACTAATTTCCTTACCAACACCAAAACTAATCTGCCCAGGAGTGATCTGGATATCCGTTTTTCTCAACATGTCACCCATTTGATTGGTTATTGTTGTGAATTGCCCATCTACGGTCTGTTTGTATTCGGCAATCTTAGACTCAATTTTAGTCTCTGAAGTGCCAGCTTTATCCAGTGGGCTGGGCCTAAATGCTGGAATCTTAGATCCACGGACTAAAATTGGATTTCGTATCCAAAACTCTCCGTTATTGATAGCATAGATGTAGAATGGGAAATTTCCTGTTTTGTTAAACTCAAAATCACGATTGGCAGTGAAATGGAATTCTGCTCGAATCCATCTATCTTTCGGTGTATTTTTGTCAGCAAAACCTTGACCAAATATGGCAGTATTGTTTGAATGGTTTTTTAATGCAAACGCTAGGCCTTTGTCTACCTCTACACCAGATTTGATCATGTAATCAAATGCGATAGAGTATACATCACCTTGCAAAATGCGATCAATATAGATTGGAAAACAAGGTCCTAGCCATGTTGTGGACGGAGACCCATCAATTTTCATTTTGAAGATTCCGTCTTCCGGCCTTGAAAGTCTATTATTATTATTATTATTGGGCACACTGTATTCAGTTAATGTGTCCGCAAATCTGATAAGATTGTCTGGTGTTGTATCGGTCGCAACACTTTCAAATCTTCGATTGATTCCAGCTACATCTTCCTCATATTTAGCTTTTGCTATGTAGCCTTGCTCTAGAATCTGCCTTGTTGCTTTCAGGGCATCAACAGCAGCTTTTTCAGAATATGTCAGCATGCGCTGTTCGAGTTCGCCATTTGGACCAGCTTTGCTCTCTAATTGTGTTAATTGAGTCGAGAGACCTTGGATGGTTCTTTCAAAAGTGGCTTGCGCCTGTGTTACTAAATATTCTTGATCTTCAGGGGCTGGTTGCCACGGCCTTTTTTGAGTCCCTTTATAAAGGTCAATTTCTGCAATATATAAATCGGACTGACCGCCATTTGTTCCATTATTATCAAAACGTAAATAGGCATTATCAATATCTCCAGAATTAAATTGGACCGATACACTTTCTAGGTCACTAATGCTTAATTTCTTGCCATTAATCAACTGTTTGATAATAGTGAAGCCTTGAGTTTCACCATTCCGTCTGCCTAAAACGAAAACATCATAAGATGTTAAAGCTGAATTATTAAATCCTCTAAAGTTAAGAGTGTAATCTGTATTCTTTTCTAACAAAAACCGATTAGAATTTATACCTTTTTCGGTTCGGTCATTGTTGGAGAAAATAAGTATTGGTTTTGAGCCGTTAAAATAGAATGGATGGTTCCCTATTTTTGTAATTCCGTTGCTGACAAAATACTTCGTACCTTCTTTATAAGCAGTATCACGAATTAAGTTAGGCCCACCGATTCTCGAAGAGGTAAGTTGCTCTTTAATTCCATTCACTGTCTGCTCGACATAAGAGCGATCAGCCTTGCCATTGGCCACATTAGTGAGGTCGGAGATAGCTTTTTCAGTCGTCTGCTCAAATCTGGATTGTGCGCCTTGAATCCCAACAAATTGGCTTTGCGTTTGAGTCTTGAAATCATTGATCAGCTTCTGGATGTCTGCATCACTGGTTTTTAATTGATCAGTAGTAGCTTTCAATCCTTGCATCTTCACTTCAATGCCATTGTATTGAGCTTTGAACTCTTCTACAATTTCATTTTTATTTGCTTGGTTTGCTGCGTTGATTTTCTCAGTTACTTTAGCCGAAATTTCCTGCTTAACTACTTCAGCTTGTGCTTTGGCTTGCTCGATACCATCTGTGATTTTATGTTCTAGCTCTTTTGCTTGCTTGTCATACTCGGCATTAGCATTATCTACAAGCTTCTGCACTTTCGCTTCGTATTCAGCATCATAAGACTTCATTTTCTTATCAAAGGAATCATTAACCATTCCAGAGATCGAGTCTGCTAAAGTTCTGGCAACTTCACCGAACCCGATGCTGACAAGTTTGATGCTCATTGGATTAAACTTGTATTTTGTAATCTTTTTTCGCAAATCCACATTGTATATCTCGTGGAAGAGGCTCACGATATCAAACATGTGTACTGGCTGATCTGCCTGGCCTACAACGTCAATCTCAAGGCTTTCTTCGATCATGTCACACAGAGTTTCACGGAAATAGCGCTTGCCGTATTCCTCAAGCGTTTTTTGATCCACAACATCCTGATCTTGTACTTCCATATCTGCTTCATAGATATGCTTGTATTTATTGATCAGTGGGCTATCAATGGTCACGGTTAGGATCTGATCTTTCTTTCCTTCCTCGTGCGCTTCGATAACCTTTTTAAAATGGATCCGTGTTCTCAACTCTTTAGTGGATTTCGATTCTTGAAACGACTTCATGTTTTTCTTGTAGGCAAACAATGATTCGTTTTCGATTCCACCGTTTTCTAACAATCGGACACTGTATTTGTCTCGGACGAGATCCCCACCCCACTGCCCAATGATGGAATGCTTATCTTTTGCCAAAGCTTCCATCGCTGAGATATCTTTAAGATTGAGGGTGTGTTTTGACATCACATCAGAAAAAAAGGTGAATGGTGTCTCCCGTTTGAATCCAGCAACAAGCGCATTCATCACAGTTGCTCCATTTACTCGATCAACATTGATCTTGTTGATCGAATAACCATTTAACAATGTAGCTACTTGGTTGGCATATACAGTGACATATCCGTGTTGCTTTTCGACTTCAAAGATAGTAAAGTACTGTTCTCCGTGCAAGTCATCAGCAACCAATTCTGTTTCTGGAGTTAACAATGCCCATTTGGGGTCTGATGTGGGAAATTTAAAGGTAAGCTGATAGGTGCTGTTAGCTTCCTGGGCAATTTCAGAGCTAAAAGCTTCATTAAGAGGGAAGTTTCCCTCTTGCAGATAGATCATACTTTATACCTCCAATTCCCTTTTATTGTGATTTTTGAAACAGTTCCTGAAACTGCAATACCAGAAGTGCCTGGAGCGATTTCGAAGAAACCACCTCTTTTTCTCAATGTATTTTTCAGATTTCCATTTTTGTCATAGACATTTTGTTTTTTATGACGGCAGTCAATTGTGGCTTTTGTATCAATCGTAAGTTGCATGGTTTGCTTCCCAATGGTTAGAGAGACATCACCATTGCCCTCGATTGTAATGACAGGTTCAGAATATACCGTTCCTGGATTGTTTACTGTGCCGTTACCTGCCAAAGTGACTACAGCGTCATTATTTAAGTAACGGAATGGATGCATCTTTAACTTGATTTCTAAAGTCCAAGCATGCAAGCCATTTTGTTTGAATGATGCGATCTGAAAATCAGCATAAAAAATAGAGCCTGGTCGATGACTAAACTCTATTTTATTTTCTTCCGGCTTGAATTGATTTACAATCATTTCGATTTCACTTGTTTTGACAACGTATAAGCTTACTGTCTTATCGTACCCGTCATAAGCTCCATCATATAAATTGTAGTCTCCGTTAGCTCCATAAATCGTATTTGATTCGACCCTTGGTGTTGCCGTCTGGTCTTCTCCAAAATCTGTCACATAGCAGTTTGGGATTGATCCAGTGTCAAATCCATTTATAATCATGTTAAACATTAGATTCCCTCCCTTGCCATAATTTTAGAATATCTTTGATAGCTGTTCTGCGCTAAAACATCACCGTCCAAATAGGTTTCTGACGGTTTTTCAAGAATAGCAGTAAGGATCTTTTCTAAACTTGCTCTCAGAATTGCGATCTCAGCAACGATATTTTCACCACTGTAGCTATTTCCGGTAGAATTATCTTTAAACGAAAATTGCTTGCTGGCATTTTTGATTTCTCGCAAGAATTTAGCATCTTCTGGGATTCCGACCCCTGCCGCATATCTTGGAAAACCGAGATTTTTCATCAATCGTTTAGTTCTATCGGCTCGCAATACTTTGGATCCACGAGGCAAGTTGAGTACAACATCCCGTCCGTCTGGTATGAATGAGCTCCCGTCTGGTAATGTTACCATTTCTTTATAGACTGCATTTCGCTGGTCGTTAACCATTGCAAGACCACCTTCGTGGAAGTTCGTACCTTTTTCGTGTCTTGATCCAAAAACACGGGAGAATGAGTTGACCACTTTATTTACTACTTCTGTAGCAGTGATAGTCGTGTGGTGACTTGTTGGAATACCGTTGATAGCATTGGTAGCACTGTTCGCAGCATTAACCGCACTAGTGCTATCGCCTGTTATGGACTTAGTTGGGCTTGGTGTAGCGTTCCAAGCGTTTTGATTATCAATCGCTTGTCGTGCAGCAGTGATAGCACCAGTTGGATCACCTAATTGTGGTTTAACAGGGCTTGGAGTGTTATTCCATTCTTGCTGTTTGTTAATCGCTTGCTGTGCAGCATTATTCGCATTGCTTGGATCAGCGGTAATTTGTTTTGTTGGTACGTTAAATCCGTTATATAATCCTAAAGCGCCCATTGCTTGGTTAGTTCCAAGTGTCACACCGTCTGGTGTTGCGATCAGATCAGTCTTGTGGTCGGTAGGTAGTGTTAAAATACCAGACACCGCACTAGCAATAGCACTCTTGGTCTTATCTTCTGCATCTAAATTGACTACGTGAGCCATACCAGTTAAAGAGTCAACTGCAAGCCGTACACGTTCAGCCTTATCGCTAGCAGCGTCCTTTAAGATCAGTTCTTTCTGCTCTGGTGTGAGTGTGTTCCAGCGTTCAATGATCGCAGTAGCACGTTCACCAGATGATAAGAAGTCAGTATTCTTCATTAAGAGTTCTTTAACTTCCGCTGGCATAGCATTGTATTGTTCTAACAATGTTTTATTATCAAGGATGGCTTGCATACCTTGATTGTTGCCGACCACAAGTTCTTTTTCTTGTGGGGTTAAACTATCCCACTTACCAACCTCAACCAGCGCTTGTCCGATCGTCATCTTAGCGTTAGTCTCAAGGTTTGCGTGCTTGAGGATAAACTGCATATTCTCCCAGCCATTTTCGGCTTGGAGTGCTTTAGTTACTTCCTCTTGTGCATTGGTTTTGACTTGCCCAGTCTTAGGATCAAATACCAATCCATTCCATAGGTTGTTAGCATCTTTGGTCTCCTGCGACATATTTTGTACGCTTTTAGCGACCATACCAGATGAACGACCTACGATGTCAGCAAATTGGTCTGCCTTGGCCATCATCTTGTCATAATCAAGTCCAAGCTCTGCCCAATCCTTGCGCATCTGGTCAAAGTACATCTTACGTTGTTCATCGTTACCGAAGTTAAGAGGTACTTTCTTACTCCACTCTTTTTGAAGTTCTGCATACTCACGGCCATAGGCTTCCATTTTGGTCTTGTGTTGGGCATTTAATTTTTCCATTTCCTTATTGTATTCGGACTGGCTATAAATTCCCTTTTCGTGAGCATCTTTCAATGCAGTCACTTGCTCATCGTAGAGTTTCTGTTCCTCTTTGAGCCATTTAGCTACGACTCCTGTACCTTTACGTAACTGCGTTTCATTCAGATCACTGATCTGGCCATTCATGGCTTTCACAATTGCGGTACGTTCATCGGCAGAATACTTCTGCAATGACAATTGCTTATCAATAAATTGATTTTCGTAGTCAGAAATAATCGCTTGTTCTTCGCGAGTAATCTTTCTGTGTTGGTCAGATGCATTTTGATAAATCTGTACAATCTCATCTGTCATCGACTGGATGTTTTTCTTTTGCTGTTCTGCTTGCGCTACAGCACGTTTTTGGATTGTTTCATTCGCACCAACCTTTTCAAGCCCTTTAAGAGTTTTCTCAAGGTCTTTGTCAATCGCTTTCTGGATATCATCGGCAAGCCCTTGCACACTCTTACGTACATTTTCAACCGCTTGTGCGCCACCTTGCCCAAAGCCTACGGTAGCTTGATGCACTTCATCGACTTTGGATTTTAACCGTGATAATTCTTGGTCTTGTAGCTTGCTTACGCTTGTACCCCACGTTTGAGTGCGTTCGTTTGCGTCTGCCATTTCTTTTGCTACTGTAGCAATCACACCAACAGCAACACCGCCTATTAGGACTCCCCAGGTGACAGGGTTCCCAAGCAGTGCGATCCCTTTTGCTAATAGACCAGTAGAAGCTACTGCACCTTCTGCAGCAGTGCTAGTTGCAGTGATTCCGGTTGTTGCAGTTTTAAATGCAGAAGAAAGACTGCTACCTTGTTTAAATAGTTGGAATGTCTTGCCTAATACAGAAAGCCCACCACCGACTTTACCAATACCTTGAGTGAGGAAGCCGATACCTTTAGTGATTCCTCCGATAACTCCGATACCTTTGCCAAGGATTGATAAGGCTGGACCTGCGCCTGCTGCAAGCAATCCCCATTTAATGATATTTTGCTGTTGAGACTCGCTCATTTCACTAAAAGCCTTGGCCATGTCAGCCAGTTTTGAAATCCATGGTTTCACAGCCTGCAAACCTGAATTCATAGCTTTTAACAATGGACCACCAAATTCAATTGCCAGATCAGTCACCTGGTTCTTAAAGATCTTCAACTGGGATTCTGTTGTCTCGTAACGTTTCTTAGCTTCGTTTGTGAGAGCTGTATTTTCTTTCCACGCACTATTTGACCTACGGACAGCGTCTCCCATCTTATCCGATGCAGATGCAAGAGATTTCAGCATATTACCTTGACGAATACCTGTCATTCCAAGTTCATCAAGAATACCGTCCATATTCTTGCCTTCATCGTGTGCACGTTGTAGACCTTTAATAAAGGCTTGCAATGCATCTGCTGGTTTTTGTTTCCAAGCTGTAGAGAATTGCTCTGCCGTCATTCCTGCAGTTTGTGCGATCACTTCTAATTTCTCTTTCGCACCTTTACCAACACCAGCTACTGCCTTACCGATACCAGTAAGGGTCTGGTTCATCGCAGTTCCCCCTGCTTCTGCTTCGATACCTACACTACTCATCGCAGTCGCAAGACCAAGAATTTCTGGTGTAGTCAAACCAGCTAGCTTACCGCCTGCTGCCAAACGGTTGGTCATTTCGACAATATCACGCTCTGTTGTGGCAAAATGGTTGCCAAGATCTACTACTGCTGATCCAAAATGCGCAGACCAGGTACCCAGATCTTTCCCAGAAACTTGCATGATATTCCCGATTTTAGCAATTGATGATGCTGCTTCTTCAGAACTTAAGTTTGTAGAGACACCAAGATTGATCATGGTCTTAGAAAAGTCCTTGATTGCTCCAATTGGTACCCCTAATTGTCCAGCTGCTTCCGCAACGTTTGCAATTTCAACTGCACTTGATGGCATTTCTTTTGCCATCTCACGAATACTAGCAGATAGTTTATCGAACTGTTGCGGTGTTCCATCTACAGTCTTTTTGACTCCTGCAAATGCAGTTTCATAGTCGATTGCAGCTTTTAAGGCAAATCCAGCGCTTGCAATCAATGGAGCTGTCACTCCTTTGGTTAATGTCCCACCAAAGTCAGAAACTTTCTTGCCAAATTTTTGGATGTTATCTCCATTTTTGACAAGGTTCTTCCCGAAGTTTTCCATTTTACCAAAAAAGCTATTTTCACGTCCAACAGCTTTCAAGGCTTGCTCAACTTTGTAGAGTTGTCCTTCCATTGCTGACAATTTTGCATTTTCTCGCTCAATATCAGCAGCAGCTTTGTCAAATTTAGCAGATCCAGGATCGAGCTTGTCGAAGTTCTGCTTCATTTGATCGAGTACCTTCTTTTGTGCTTCAATGGCCTGTCCTAAAGACTTGTATTTTGCTTTGAGGAGTTCAGTACTCTTACCATTGTTTTTCAATGTGCTGTCGAGCGCTTTGACATTATTTTGGAAATACTTCACAGCGTTCTTTGCACTTGTTAAGCTAGGATTGAACTTTGACACGTCCAGCCCTAGTTCGATATACATTTGTCCTAGTGGCGTTCCACCTGCCATTTTTCCTCCTTTTACAAACAAAAAAAGCCCAAAGAGGCTTTATGCTTCCATTTCTCCAAAAATGTCAGCTAGATCTAAAGACGCATTTTCGGTTTGATCTTTATCAAGATCAATAATTCCGATCAGATCTTCCCAGCTTAATTCCATCACATCATGGACATTCATGTTATATGGTCCATCAGCAACTTCCTTAACGAATTTGTAGAAACGTTTTAATGCATTTTTAGGATCTATTTTTTCCCCTTTGGGTCCACATCACCCACAAGATGAGCATAAATTTCCGTGAACACTTCGATGATTTTAGCAAAATCAGTATGTTCTAGTAATTGCTCTACTGTCACATTTTCGAATAGTGAGGCAATGAAGCCTAATTGTTGATCCAATTTTTCGACTTCTGTCTTGTCTGATGTGAGTGAGTCGTTCAATACAAGGTAATCACGATAATCACGAGTAGTAATTTCTTTACTAGAGTAAAGTACATCTTCTCCAGCTTCGTTCTTCATGGTAAATGTAATTTTTGACATTGTTTGCCTTTCTATAATTAAAAAAGCACCGAATGGTGCTTATTTCATTTTGTCCAAGTTTTATTTAAAAATTCAATTTTATTGACATCATTATCCGAATGGTCATTATCCATCGCATAAAATATAGCTATGGTTGCCTCTTTCCCGGCTTGTATGACGACACTTTTATCCGATTGAACAGAAACGGTATCATCGTTAGACATAACGGAATCATAAGCAAGATAATTTCCTTTGTCATCGCTCGCAAGGAATTTACCTGGATTGAATTCAATATTCGATGAGTCGTTATTTTTTATAGTCAGTGTTACCGTTACTGGGATGAAACTTTTAGAGTCATGGTTCATCGCAAGCATTCCGGAAGTTTGTTTTTTCGGTTCGCTGACAGCGATTTGAGTTTTGTCGAAAAGAACTCCGTCACCAAATTTGTAGCTAGTCAATGAATTCATTCCAAGAACAAAATCATTTGCTTCCAGAAATAAATCGTGATCTACATTTGATACGTATGTAGAGAGCTTATCTTTTACCATCACAGCTCTATCTTTTTCTTCCTTTACGCTCTCCAATTCCTTGTGTGTCTTAGAAAGTTGGTTGTTGGAATTTACGAGCATAATAGCAAGTACAATGGAAACTAGAGTAATCATAATTGTTGACGTCAACAAAACTGTATTTTTCTTATTTTTCATAACAAAACCTCCACAACTTATTATATCAATAATTGTAAAGGTTTACAACGATATAAAGATAAATAAAGGGGCTAAACGCCCCAATTATTACCCTGCTGCTGCCATACCAAGTTTTGCTTTCAATTTCTTGATTTTTGCTTCATCGCTACCAAAGTACATTGTACCGTACTTGTTCTTAGTTTGCTCATCAGTACTTGCGCCTGCTGCAAATGATACATCTGTAGTAGCAAGCTCATCAGCTTTATCTTTGATCGTATTAAGATCGATTGCATCCATTGACAGATTTCCTTTGTAGAATCCGTAGTAAGCTCCACCACCATCTGCGGTATTTGATTCGAGCAGGATCGCAACGTCTTTTGAAACTGTATCGGCCCCGAAATCGAGGATGTCATCATCGTTTTCGTATCCGAGAGCTTTAACGTAAAGCGCTACGGGGATATCCAAGAGACCAAGGTCTACCTTGACATCTCCGACTCCACGGTTGTTCACATGGTAGGCGATATTGCTTCCAAATGTTTTTGTAGGGTCAACGGCAAGACCAGAGATCTTAGCTGTTTGAGTCGCACCTTCTCCTTTTTTACCCTGGATGATGAAGAGGTTTTCTCCTTCTGTTGGGGTTTGATTCCCATCCAAAATGCGAACGGTCAAACTTTTAAAACCGACTGTCGCTGTACCTTGTTTTTGTTGTGTCATTTTAAATTTCCTTTCTAATAATCGTCATACAGTTTGCTCTTCCCTTTGTAGGTCCTAGCATCTGCATAGCGTTTGATTTCAGGGATCCATTCATCTAGGCCCCCAGCAATTTGGTAGAATCCTTGCGATTCCATCACCTTTTCGACTAACCCTTGCAATTTTTTGCATTCAATTCGGTTGGTCGATTCAACGTTGATTTGATAAAGAAATGTTTTCGAAAAGCTTGTATTACTTCCTTGGTCACTTTGGATAGGTGGCCCTAGTGGGATAATAACAATACTCGTCTGATCTGTTGGTAAGGTTTCAGGACGCTCAAATGATTTGATAGTGATCTTAGAAAGTTCCTCATCGCTCATCAGAGCATCATATATTTCTGATATCTTGTCTTTAATCATCCAAGCCCTTCTCCTTTCAATTTAGTTGCTAACCTATATTTAAATTTTTCTTTGTTGGCTTCCGAAAATCTTCGAATAACACCGAATCCCCTTGGATGGGCCTTTTTGGCATATCCAAATTCGTTCAAATGTTCCAACCGCCAACGTGATCCAGCGCCAAAACCAAGCTTAACCATTGGCACTCCTTCAAAAGCACCCGTTACATTTCCGACTGTTGCGCTTTCGATTGTTTCTCCGGTATCTTTGAAAACTTGTAGGGCGACTTTAAAGTCTTCAAGTGTTTCAGTTGCTGCGCCTTTCAAAGCTCTATTCGCAGACCTTCTCACTTTCGCATCGCCAAGCTTTGCTTCTAAATTCCGGATGACTTCATCGAAGCCTCTTAATGTAGCGCTACTAGTCATTTGATCCACCAATAACAACAATTAAATAATCACGGTTGTCATAATCGGGACGAACGTCAATGATCTGCCATTTTTTATTTTCTAATCGGTGATCATTTACTTGCACAAAATGCTTATTGTCAGGTTGATAACTTGTTAAAGGATCTCTAATTTTCAAGGTCATCTTTGCAGTCATTGATTTTCCTGTTGAAATTTCGATATCCTTTAAGCTAGGTGAGTAGATTTTTGCGAATGTATAAAATACTTTCTCAAAGCTCACATCCCGGCCATCTAATCCTTCAAGTACTTTTGAGTTATAAAACTCTACTGGAGTTCTTAATTCGCTTGTATTGGTTTCTGGCTTCTTGTATTTAAATTCAGGTTTATTCATCTTCCACAACTACATCTTCGTTTAGATTTTCCGAAGCTACTAAATCGTATTCTTTAACAAAATCAGGTAATTTCTTCATCAATTCGTTTTTTCGATCATCATCAACTTCAAAAATGTCTCCAACGTGTCGGACAACATTTTCTTTCAAGTCAAAGAAATCTTGGATTGTTTCTAGCACTCTTTTCCTCCTATTGGGTGGTTTTGAAGTGATAACTCAAGGAGTTCTCCTTGAAAATTTGCAAAGAAAAACTCGACCTGATCATTGTACAGATATCTTGCACGTTCCAAGACAAGCTCTTCAGTGCGAGAATCTGACAAATCAAAAGCTCCTGTTAAGTCGAGAATAGCTTTTTCGGATGAAACTAACATCCTTGAAAGATTCCCGTCTTCGGCATCATGAAAGATTTTCATCCGCTCCTTAAATGTTCCTAGAAGCGGATGAAGTTGTTTTGTTTCTTCCATTCGGTGTCACCACCTATTATTTGATTTCCAATTTCCAAACAGCAGCAGTCTTTTCATCATGGGCCTTACCGTAAGCAAATTGCTTAGCAGTGTAGAGGTTTAAGTCTTCGAGAGCGTAGGTTTCTGTATAACGACCAAACTCGATTCCGCCACCTACAAATGCATCATAGCGTCCTTTGACAAATGTAGTCACTTTGCCAGTGGTTTGAGCAACTGACTCAACCAAGATCAAGTTGTATGGCATTGCAGTCACATACACACCTTGAGCGTTAAGCGATGTATATTGTTTTTTGACATCCCATGCATCCGCTGGATTGACAACCATCACGACATTCCCTTCAACCGCCACTGGATTGCCATCAGATTTAACAGAATGATATTTGTACACAGTTGTCAATTCTTTGACCACTGTTGCAGAGTCCGCAAATGTAAGTTTTGTAGTTTCAACAGTTTTTTCTGCGTAAGTTGTTTTTCCGCTTGCTGCAGTTCCTGTGAGAGTGCGAGAAAGACCGATAGGCTTGTCGTCCCCATCACCATTCAAAAATGCAACTTCCAAAGCAGCAGCAAACGCTTCTGTGATTTGAGTGGATACGAATGATTGCAACCAAGCAGGGCCGAATTTTTCAGAATCTTTAGGAATGACTACAAATGCAGTCAATTTGTTTTGGATTGCTTCTTCTTCGTTGAATTCTTGTTTCAATTGGCCTTGAATTTCCCCGTTGATCTTGCCCCAAAGAGCTGTTCCGGTCTGAGTTGATTTGAGGAATTTAAGGCGGATGCCGGCATTGCGCAAGCCAATGTGTTGCAAGAGTGGGCGAGATTTCACCATATCATCAAAGATACGGTCAATTGTTTCTTGTGGGAAGAGTTTTTCTACTCCTACAGGGGCAGTTTTGTCGATGTCGTTGAAGAATTCACGAGCTTCCGCAGTCAATTTAGCATCATAAGGGTTCATTGCTGAAACTTCCTCATGAGCAGCATGACGAGCTTGCTCCATCATTTCGTTAGTCATCGACTCGATCATTTCATTGTAGAGCTTCGCTTGTTCTTCTTGAGGTGCGCCATTTGATACAGCGTTCAAGAAGTTCTGACGAATTTCGTTGAATTTGTTAGATAATTTCATTGTCATTGTATTTTTCCTTTCTAAAATGCAAAAAGACTGAACCCTTTCAGTACAGCCTCGTTTGTGTTATTTTCTGGACTTTCTGGTAGGGTGAATCTTTTCTTTACAAATTCACTATTTTCAAAAGTCTCTTCTGCAATCTGTCGAGCTTCCAGCTTATTAGCTACCAGCTCAGCAATTTTATCAACATCAGGGGTCATTGCTGACTTCATTTTGTCAATAAAATCATGTGGGATCATTGGAGTTTCACTTGCAGCGAATGTAGGAGCAATTTCTCCAGCAAACATGATCCTGTCAGCAAATCCTTGATTTACTGCTGATTCAGCATCGAACCAGGTAGTCTTGTTCATCAGATCCAATAAATCATCTAATGCTTTTCCGGTTTTATCAACATAAGCATTTGCGATTGATTTATTAAAACCTTCAAGTACTCCAGCTTCATGAAGTAGAGTGTTGTGGTCTCCGTCAACTCGTGATGACACGTTGTGGATCATGATTTGAGCAGTAGGGCTAATTTCTACTACATCACCAGCCATTGCGATAACGCTCGCTGCGCTTGCAGCAATTCCCACGATTTTAACAACTACTTTCCCTGAGTATGCCCGTAATGCAGTATAGATTTCGCTACCTGCATATACATCTCCTCCCCCTGAATTGATGTGAACTTCAATGTCCTCACCAGTTTCCGGTAATACTACATTTTTAGGAGCGGTACAGTCCCAACCAAACCAATCATAAAGCCAAACATCATCGTTTGACACGATTGTTCCTTTAATCGGAATCACTTTCATCTTCTTTCTCACCTCCCTTCTCTACATCCTCACCAAGTTGATAGTTCTTAGTGATCAGAGGCTTGTCGCCCCACGGTACAGCTTCAAGACCAAGTTCCTCACGGACCTCATTAATAAGCATGGAACCAGAAGAAATCAGCTTGTCAATACTTTGAGCAAGAGAGAATTTATCTCTTTGTCCTTCACCGACAATGACAAGTCGCTTATTGTCCTTGTACTCACTTTTGCTTAGTAAAGCAAAGTTCAGACCATCGCTCATCTTCTTGACAAGCGACTGGTAGCAATAGCTATTAAACATCTTCTGACTATTTTCCAGATTAGCCATATCCCCATGCATCAGAGCAGTGGGAATCCCTAAGATGTCAGCTACCTCATCATCAAATTGCCTACGAAGCTTCTTGAGTTCATCTACTGATAGATTTGATGTCCCGGTAGTGTTGGTCAGTTCAGAATATTCCATTCCTTCTTGAGCTGGGACAATCGCTACTGTCTTGGTCGTAAATGATTTAAAGAGACCATCTGCATATCGTTGCATCTTTTCACGTTTTGATTCGTCAAAACTTGCATTCGTTCTAGTACTGAGTACTCCACGAATCTGATTGTTTCGTGCAAGTGCTTCGACTAGTCGGGTGTGTAGTTTTTCATAATCGTTAAAGAGTTGAGTGAAATATTCTTGGAGACGATTGTTGTTGTACTGCAAGAAAATGACTTCATTCATCTTGAATGGTTTCTGGAAAGTATAATTTTGACAACTCACAGATGTGAATGTATCATCGAACACAGCATATTTCTGTCGGATGTACGAGTCGGCAATCAATAACTGATCGTCATTCGATAAGAAAATTAGTACTTCGTTTTTTGTCAATAAGCGATAAACCGCCTTTTGCCAAAACTCAGAAGCTGATTCATTCTTATTGGGCCTTACATTTAGCAGATAATCCCAATCAGTAGCCTTCTTTTTCCCATTATCGAT
This sequence comes from Streptococcus parasanguinis, assembly GCF_016648925.1. Taxonomy (GTDB): domain Bacteria; phylum Bacillota; class Bacilli; order Lactobacillales; family Streptococcaceae; genus Streptococcus. Next base: position 27,494 of record NZ_JACLQX010000013.1, read on the forward strand.
GAATTTGAACTCAGATCTCGCAAAGATGCGGGCTACAAATTCAGCAGCCTTGTCAATCGACAGGCTCTTTAGTTGCAGATTTCCAAAGATCCGCTCCAGCTCATCAAATTCAAAACTTGGTTCCGGAACTTCTCGCTTGAATAAATTTAGCCATCCCAAGGCACCTCCTCCTTTCTAAAATTTTCTGCCTACCACCCACCCGGATATTTTTTATCGTTTAAAGAAAGACTTTTTGGAACGTTTGAGCTCCTTCTTGATTGATTCAAACTCTTTATTTGTTTGTTCAACATTTTTGGCACAAATCTCTTCATGCCGTTTTAAAGCTTGATTCAAAGTATTCAATTCGGATTTGAGGTCGCCAACTTTATTCATTAAGTGCATATTTTCCGCACTTAACACAACCAACTCACATTCGAGCTCATGGATCTTTTGTCCGAGCATTTGTTTCTTCTTCATTCGTTTGTTCATTTTGTTGTCCTTTCTAAAATTCCCAATCTTCGATCACGTCAAGAAAGTCTCCAACAGTACTTTCTTGAATGATTTCTCTCTTGTAGAGAGCAGCAATAAAGGCATGGAAACCGTCAGTCTTTCGTCTCAGCGGTTCCTTTTTCAAAAATCTCTTGTTTCCGTCTTTGTCTTCTTTGACAAAGGTATTATCGGTATACCAGAGCATTGATTTATCGTTTTCAAAAATGAATCTTTCGTTCGCAAATCCATCTTCAATGATTGGAGCTACCTTCGACTGTATCGCTCCTAGATTTCGCAAGAATTCATACTCAAAATCAGCTTCTTCCAGCAACGGTTTCAGCAAGTCCATTCGAAATCCGTCTGCGCAGACGATTTCGATATTGTACAACTTGCGCCACTGGATTAATTTATCAACAAGTAATCTTGGATCTATACTTGGACCATCTACAATAGTGAAAAGCCCTTGCTCCTGCCATTCACGGATTGGAGCCTTGATTTTAAACATATCCAAAAATTGCTTTCTGGCAAAACTGTGTTGCTTCCAGATAAACTCATCACCATTTTTAAAGAGTAGTCCCACACTTGCAAAGTCTCTGATGCTTGCATAGTCGAAACCAGCGACACAAGATCTTCCTGAGAGATCTATACCAGGGCTTCTCAATGCAGCCATTAACTTTTCACGAGTGGTCACATCTTTTTCAATGTCAGCTTCTGGCAGATTCATCCGTTTTGTCATAAACTCTTGTCTGCCTGACGGTTCCAATTCCAAATCATCATAGTCAGCTTTCGTTCTAGCTAATAGACGTTTGGCATAGGGAGTTGTTTCGTCAAGCATAGGATTCGCTTTTGGCCAGTTGCTCATATCATCCACTTCTTCCGGATCATCCAACTTACAGATAAAAGGGAATAAGCGGAACTCGTCAAGTTCGCCATTCAAGATCTTCATAGATTTTTCAATCATCTTGTCGTAAAACCCTTCACGAACGTGTCCATTTGTACCGTTGTAAAAGGTGCGAGCATGGGCAATTTTACCAAGTCCCGATCGCTGGATTTTAACAGCAGAGTCATTTTCAAACTGGTGAATTTCATCGAATTCAAGGCAGCCATCACGAGCCGAGTCCATTGTCTTTGGGTTGTTTGTCCGATAAGAAAAGACCGAGTTATTCCCTCGGCCTGTAATAGACATCTTTGTCAAATAGTAATGGTCTTCCAATCCTCTTCGCTGGACAGTCTCATAAACTTCCTCAAACGAGACCTTGCCTTGCTTCTCAGAGTTAGCTGTGATAGTCACATCGTAATCTCTGACAGGATAGAGAGGACTGATGAAGAATGCGTCCCGGCTGGACATAAAACCATTCTTTCCTCCCCCACGAGCAAGGGTCAGCAATATTTCATCAAATTGAGGTTCGCCATCTTCTTTCCGAAAAAGAAAGATAAATGGCGTGATGAACTTTTGATACTTAGCCAGTGGAAAGAAATTCTTCTCGGTGAACTGGATATATTTCTCAATCAAATCATTGTCAAAATATAAATCATCCCTCGGATAGATTTTTTCCTTGATGATTTTGAATAAGAGTGAGCGTTCTTTGTTGACTTTGATTTTTCCTGATTCGGCAAGTTCGATGTATTCATCAATCAGAGGATGAGAAATCACAACAGATCACTTCCGTCCGATGGTGGTTTCTTCTCGACTGGTGAATTTTCAACCTCAAAGTCAAATGATCGCTCAATCGCTAGTAGCTGATTGCTGGTTGTATTGATTTCTTTGATTAACGAGTTCGCTTTTTGAAATCTTTGCTGACCGTTATGGACGGTGATGACTAATCCATCTTGTTTGAGTCGTTCTTTCAACTCATACAGTAAACGGACCAGATAGAGATAGCGATGAACTTTCTCATACTGAATCGCATCTTTCTTTCGTGTGCTGAAATTGCCAATTTTGGAAAGTAACTGATTTTCCAATTCTTTTATATTTTTTTCTGAGTATTCTTCCATGAGCCCCCTCCCCCTTAAAAAATAGTGCTTTGCATTTGGACAATCGACCCCTCCCACCGGTTCCCAGAGACCGATTTTTTTCGATTTTTTTCGACCGGGGGGTCTTTGAATTTTTCAAAATTTTAAATTTTCATCCCCACCATTCATCAGAACGAAAATTTTTATTTTGCAGTTTGGATGATTTGCGAAATTGGAAGCGATGATGTCGCTTATTGTGACACTCCTTGCACAAAGTACGAAGGTTGTCGATATCTAGAGCAAACTCTGGATAATATTCTAGCTCTTTGATGTGATCGACTTCGAGGTTATCTGTCGTTACCTTTCCCTGATCTCGACACCAGACACATTCAAAATGATCTCGACTCATTGCTTCGAGTCTCAGTTGTCTCCATGATCTTGAAAGATAAAACTCTCTGCGACTTTCTCTTGTCGAAACATCTACTTTCAATTCTTAAATCCTCTGTAACATTTCATACTTTCAATTATCTATTTCTGAAATTCATTATATTATTTCTGAAAACTATGTTGTTTTTCTCTCTTGAATTAGACATATCTTATATTCTGTCTGATTCACACCAGATTAAAAAAGCCAGTAAAATAAATGAATAGCAGGTAATTAATAAAACTAATTAGCATTTTACTCGTTGTGTCTAATTGATAACTATAAATCAAAATTAGACATGGCTTTATCTCGTTGATCCTGTCTAATCCCAATATATCTCAACGTAATTGCAGGAGATGAATGATTAAATAGATCCATGAGCATTGCCACGTCTTTGGTTTTTTTGTAATAGTGATACCCAAATGTTTTTCTCATCGAGTGGGTGCCAATGTTTTCAATTCCGCACTCGATAGCTGCGGTCTTCAATATCCAATCGACTGTCCGCCTGTCAAGTGGTTTGTTTTTTCCGATGCGACTTTGAAACAGATAATGATGCAGTGGCATATCCTTTGTGTACTCTCTGACTTCTTTTTTCAGATTCTTTGTCATCTTGAGCTGTTTCCTTTTTCCAGTCTTCTGCTCTTTGATTTTGATATACCAACCTTGCACATCCTTTACTCGTATTCGAAGAATGTCGCCCACTCGTAATCCGGAATTGATGCCAAATAAAAAGAGCAAGTAGTTTCGCTCATTCCATTCTCGCAGATATTCCTTCATGGCTTGAATATCATCCTTATCCCTGATTGGGTCCACAATGTTCATCGACTCACCTCCTTCCAAGATAAAATAAAAAGCCAGCTTGTGCTGACTTGGTTGATATTAGGAGTACAGGATTCGAACCTGTGACACGCCAGTCATAACCCGACCGCTCTACCAACTGAGCTAACTCCTAACCCGTTTCATAAGGATCCATCGGTTCGGTTTTACCCGATGATATAATTTTACCATCTTATTTTTAAATTTTTTCCACACTTTCGACTGTATTTTTAACTTTTTTCCAAATTAATATTAATTTTAGTGTTCACAGATAGTTCATAGATTTTCTTTTCAAGCCCACTAAAAAATGGCTCGATCACTTCCTTGTAGGCAAGAGACTTACTACAGTGCAAGTATTTAATTGATGCCCCTTCCACTGTCAGAGTTCCATCGATGTAAACCTCTTTGATTGCAGCCCATTGTTTTTCGGGTGTTAGAATTTTGATAGTGCTGATTGCCTCTCGAAGTAATTCGAGACGATGTAGTTCTGGATCCGATTCTTTTTTGATAATATCGGCCAGGGCTTTCGGTGTCATTACCTTATTACTTTTGATTCCTGTATTTGGATCGGTTGGTTTCCAAGGCACTTCTATTTCTTCGATTCGTTCCTTGATTTCTTTTTCAAACGGATACTGTTGCAAAGCCAAAATTAAATACCCAAACCGACTTCTTAGATTCATTTACTATCCTCCCTGCAGTATACTTCTATAATTCCATTCAATCCTAAACTTTCACGATAAGCAAGTGCCTCGGATCTAGCACGGAATTCTTTCTCTGTATACTTTGCTGAATGTTTAGGATCGCTCCAACTTGAACGTCCATGGTATTTCCTAACAACATATACCCTCATTTATTGTCCTCCACATCAATGATATGATCAATAATACGCTTTAAATCTCTTATATTGTCAAATGGCAGCACTGCATCGTGAAGATCTTCAAAGTATGAATCTGTTTCAAAAAACTCTTCCCCAAGTATAGCTATCTCTAGCTTGCCATTTATTTGGGCAATAGATAGAATTCTATTCGCTCGTATTGGTATATGTACATTATCCAAACTCATCATTTCTCCTTTCTGTTTTTAAACGCTATCACACTGGCCCAGATCAAACCAGAGAGCCAGACTAGGCCGAATAATAAATAGATAAAGTTTTGTAGGTCCATGTTAATTCCCATCTATTTGTTATACAGTGTTACGTTGCTTGAGTGAGTGTAATATACCTCGCCATTTTCGAAAGTCACACGAATACTATCTTGTTCGTCATATTTTGCCCATTGCTGTACTTCACCTTCGACAATTCGTCCGTCAACTAGTCTGACTTTTGCGTATTTGAAAGTAAAAGTTGTTTCAAGAATATCTTTATTTCCACACCCCGATAGTGTTATAAAAGACAAACAAACAAAAACTGTGATCAATAATTTTTCTATCATATTTCTACCTCTTCCTCTTATGCTTCATTCAAATACTGGTTAAATACATCTTCGTCAAGAACTCCATTCTCAATTAAAGTCTCAACAGCAATTTCAATTTTAATCAAACGATTTAATTCTTTATTAGGCAATGAAGCCATGATAATCTCTTCCATTATTTCACCTCTACTATTTCTCCCGTGAATTTGTTTTCAAGACCTCTAAACAGTTCATATTCTCCGTTGTTATACGAATAAACTGCCGTCGTTGTCTCTTCCCACTGGCTTCGTGTATATGGGTATTTGTTTGGTCGTTTCATTCTGTTACCTCCTCGACTTTTTTTTAGCAATCTTGTAAATCAAAATATTCCATCAGCTTGTCCTGCAATTCTCTTAGAGTCGAGCATTGTTCAAGAAAATCAGATATGTCGTTTATCGTGTCTTCTTTATTTAATGTATTTTCTACAACTGCATCAGCTACCCATTTTGGATGTGTCCCAGCATAAGAAAATTCATCCTGTGGTAACAACTCAAGCAACGCTTCATAGCGCTCCTCAAGAGCAATTAAAGAACCAAAGGCATCTATGTAGTCAGTATCTGCTTTCTTGCTTTCAAACACTTCTGGCTGATTTTGTTTCACAATTTCCGCATAGATAGCAGACCATTCTTTTTCTGAAAAACGTGATTTTTCAACCAATGCACCATATTCAATTTCTTTACCATCTACTGTTACTTTGTAATTCATTCCTTTACCTCCTCTAATTCAATTCCTTCACAATCAAAGACCCAACCAAATCCAGCTTGTTCCAATTTCTTCTTTGTAAGTTTTGAATAAGCTTTACTACTGTAAAAATAAATTGCATCTTCATCAGGATCTCTCATGATGTATTGACCGGATGCTTTTATTTTCACTTTGTAGCGTTTTTCTTTTTTTAACAATTCAGGGCTTTCCCAACGATTCCCAATTTTTGAGTAGTATTTGAGAATGTCTCTTGTTATGTCTATTCTGGTATTTATTGTAATACCTTCACCAAACCATCTGCAATTGTCATAATCATATCTTACAAGAAATATATATTCTTGCGCATTGTTTCTCAGAACATCTGCTTCAAATATCTCATTACCGTTTGCGTCTTCAAGTCCTGTTGATTGCATGAGTTCAACTTTATCCGCCCTACGTAAAAATGTGATCCCGTCCCCAATAGATTCAAATTCACCACGGTTAAAATTAATTTCATCCACTAAATACATTTTCTTGTCGGTCTTGTCATATGCTCTAAATTTTAGAATCATCTTGCACCTTCTGTGAAACTATTAACAATATTTTGCTGTTCAGTATCGATTATTTTGTTTTTATAATTCAATATCGGAGCCATAACATCATTCAGCAGTGCAGGCTTCAAAATGAGTTCATTTGTTGTCAAAAATATTTTACCGTTGATTTTGATTTTGATGTCATGACCGTTAGCAATATGTTCAAGGTCGTTTTTGGATAAATAGATTTCAAATCTACTCATTCTTCCACCTCCTCAATCTCAAACAGCGGACTATTAAACACTTCACCAAACCCAGCTTTTTCAAGCTCTTTGCGGGTGTGTTTTATAACAATACTTTCCCCCCCGCTAGCCATAAAAGTCCAATAACCTTCATCTAGAATATATGCCAAATAGCAAAACAGAGCTCTCAAGTTTTTCATCTTCACCAGATACCGCTTCTCTTTCTCGACTGTATAGCCATTGATCCAAGCGGCAGCAAGTGTTTCTTGATTACGTTCGTGATAAACCCATCTCAGAAGTTCTTCATCTTCTTCGTCTTCTATACACTTAAATAAATCTTGAAAATCCCAATCATTCTCTATAGCATATTTAATATAATCCGCAACAAACTGCGGTACTACCGTCTTCTGCGGTTCGTTTAGTTGTTCAATAAGTTTAATTGCTGCGTCTATCTCAATATATTCTGCCTTGTTACCGAAAAGATTCTTTAAACCTTTTATCCGTTCAATCAACTCTTGTTTATTCATTCTTCCATCTCCTTTGGTGGTTTCGGATAACTCATCCAAAATACTGTGTCTTCATCAGTGTCCTCAAAACCAATTCCTTCCCCATAATCAACCCATATATCAGTGTATATCTTTTGTGTGCTTGGATTATAGACAAGGACTTCTTCATCAATTTCTGGAGTTTTGCCTTCCCAAATAAATTCAATGCCATCATGAAAATATTCCTTTTCATCTTCAGCAATATTCCTTGTTGTTAACTTATTCCATTCATAAAGTGCCACAGTTATGTCTGATGTTCGTTTTGCATTAGCCATTTTTCTCCTCGCTTTCACACAACAAATCCTACTTATCCCATATCATTTTAGCTACCACTAAAATCAAAACAGAAATTACTAGGTCAGCTATTGCAGGCATAAAGACATAGAACCAGCTCCAAGAGATTACACCTAACAATTTCAAAGTTATTAATATCAAAGTTAACCAACTAATAAATCCCATTAATCTACCTCCTCAACTTCAAAGAGTGGATTTGTGAACACATCACCGAACCCGCCTTTTTGCAGCTTTTCCATTGTGTGATGTGAGCGAAGATCTAACGTGTTATTGTCATTGCCGATATACCAATATTTCTGTAAAACGTTCCATTTAAGATATTTGCAATTTTTATCGATATTCTTAACCGCTACGATATATTGTTTTTCTTTCTCGATATGATATCCGTTAACCCAAGCGTCAGCGAATACGTTTTGCCGATTCTTTTCATCTTCACAAAACCACAAATTTACTTCTTCGGGTGCATTTTCTAGCGCAAAATGTAAAGTCTTGTTTTGTCCTCTCACGCAAGAGATCCAGTTCGCCACCGGACGAGGAAGCGTAACTCTTTCTTTTGGTTCGTCTAGCTGCTTGACTAAGTCTAAGATCAATTTCTTTCCGATGAATGGACCGGAAGATAAATATAAAGTTTCTGCACTCTTGATTTTCCCGATTAATTCTTGCTTATTCATTCTTCCACCTCCTCAACTTTCAAGCTTTTTGATTTCACGTTCAACTAGCTCTTTACGTTTTTGTAATTCTTCTAGCTTTTGGGCGTCTAATGCTTTCTTGATAATTTCAAGCCGTTCAATATCAATCCTAAAATTTTCTAGGGAATCAACTTTTCGAGCATACTCTCTGAAATTATTCGCCCAATTCCATTCTTCCCAACCGAAACTATTGTTTAGTTCTCGCACTAAATCATTATATTTATTTCTTAAATCAATATTAATTTGACGCTGATAAAACATTACAAATGTCGCCATTACCAGGACTGACACACAAGCTAAGAACATCACCCAATACATAAGTTCTCCCATTTATTCCACCTCCTCAAACTTTACGAACGTCATCCAGTGGGTTGTTCCTCTTCGTTGTCCAAACAAAGGTTTAAATGGAATGACCTTTAGTATTTCTTTTACATTTACCTGGCAATCAGACCACTTAAAAATTAACGTTCCCCCTGTTTTTAAAACACGCATGCACTCTTCAAAACCTTTAGCCAAATCCTCAGACCAAGTGTCTTTATCAAGTTGTCCATACTGGGCTTTCATTATCGAATTAGGTCCAGCCCATTTTAAATGAGGTGGATCAAAAACAACCAAATTAAAAGTATTATTTTCAAATGGCATATCACGGAAATCGCCAATAACATCAGGATGTACGTTGACTTTTTTACCGTGTATTTCAAAGTTTTCTTTTCTGATATCCATGAAAGTTGTATGGCTTTCATTTTTATCAAACCAAAACATCCGACTACCGCAACAAGCGTCAAGTATTTTAATTTCTTCTGTCATTTTATCCTCCTAAATTGCTAAACGGGACTTCCCACTGATAATCATCATATTCATAACAAACGTCTTTGATAATTTCACCTTTTGAAATTTCAATTTCCTGAGTGAATTCCATGCCACACTCAAATGTAAAAATTTTAATGTCAACATCAAACTTGCTTGAAATTTCTTTATAATTTTCTGGAATAGCACTCCATGCTTGCTTGAAATTATCCAGTTCAACGATACAAAATTTTTCTTCAAGCCAAACTTCTATTTGTTTTTGATCAATAAATGCTCGTCTTGTGTTATTAATGTAAAAATAGGGAGCTGTGTTATTGAATTTAAGCAGAGTGCCATCATATTCATCTTCTAGCGTCACAGTGTCGTTTAATAGCATTTCTTTTAATGCTGATGCAATATTTTCGCTTCTTCCTCTTAATTTAAGAGATCCTTTGGCCCAATTTGGCATTATCTTTTCCTTCCTTGCTTTTTATATATTCGGCAAATCCTCTTCTTTTACGAATGAGCCATCAATCCATTTGCCTTTTCGGTCTTTGATTTCGTTATAGGCCCCAGTGAAGCATTCCAGAAATTCATAACCCAAAATATTGCTGATTGATTTCAAGTAGGCTACAATGCGCACAAGGTTGTGGCGACACATTTTTTTACTTGCTAAATCTTGAGATAGCTGAAATTCACTAATATTGGCATTTAGCAGTTTGAAGCAGTCCATTGCTTCTTTTGGTCTAACACTATCTGCGCTCTTAAAGATACTGTGCACATCTTCCTTGATTAATAATGCAAGCCCTACGATAACAACAGCACAATCACCAACGCTGTCTTTTGTTAGTGCTTCATTCTTTTTCAAGAATCCTGCACATAACTCGCCAAATTCCTCACTTAATTTTAAGGACTGTTTATCTAGCCGGCCCCCGTTTTCTATATCTCGATCAATAAACCATTTTTTTACTTTGTTTAAAATTAAATTCTCCATTTTTACCTCTTTCTATTTTTTCACAAGTTTTAAATTGCCAGTCTCTTTGCCTTTTTTGTTTAAATCTGCATAGAATTTCAATAGCAATTTATCTTTCCCTGTAATTTTGCTTAACTTCTTCAATGATCCGGTACATAAATAACGTCCGTTCTCATATAGCTTATAATCAGCTAACTCATCCGCATCACCCATGAGAGAGTTCTCTCCGATTTGAAAATATTGGCAAATCAGTAGTATGTGACGTTCGTGTACTTTTTTTTGGCCAGTCAATAGACTGCTTATTGTAGTCATTGAGTAGCCTATTTCTTCGGACAATTTTCTAGCTGTTAAGTTATGGCTTTTCATTAAGAGTTTGAGTTGCTCTTTGAAATGTTCTATCTGATTTTTGGTATAGCCTGACATGATACATTGCAATTCCTTTTTAATTATCAATTTCTACTGGATAGAATGTACCGAATGACTTTCTTAAAGCATTTCCTACCTGAATTGCTACCCCACGAGATGCGAATTTCATTGCTTTCGCTTCTTCAGAGAAAGATACATCCAAACCAGTGGTCCCAATCACTACAGATTTTACAAATGGTTTTGCTTGTTTTGATTCATGTTTTAAAATAAACATTACTTCCCATCCTGTTCTAATTTCTGTAGCATTTTATTTTTTGCTTCCTGCAAAGCTTTTTTCTCTCGATCACTTGTTTGATTGGTATAATTTGGTTTTGACCAATCTGGAACGTTTGATTGTTGCTTTGTTGGTTGTCCTTTTGTTTTGCTTTCCTGAAACTTCCGTTCTCGTTCGTTTACTGCTGCAATTGATAACAATCCATCATTTTTCCAATTTTGCAAAATAGCTCTAATATAGCTGAAATTTCTTTTACCATTGTCAGCGGCTAAACTGATAGCTTTTAAGACTACATCTGGTTCCATACCATCCAGAGTGATGAATTCTTTTAAAGTTTCAAATTGGATTCCATCAATTGGTGAAATACGAGACTGATATTCATCTACGATGATTTTGAGCGTATTTTTCTCTAAATCTTTCTCTATATCTATCTCTATTTCTTTCTCTATCTCTATCTCTAACTCTGGTGGATGTTCGTCCGACATTTGTCCGGACAAATGTCCCAATAATATTTTTTGTTTTTCCTTCTCAATTCTTCTGCGATAGTCACGCTTTCTATCAGCTTCTGTGTTCGATTTTCCAATAAATGATTCAATGTCTAGCATAAAAATAGCACCATTGTCCAAAACATCAATTAGGTTCATTTCCTTGAAAATGCTGACAGCTTTTTCTACTACTGCCACAGGATGCCTTGTTATTTTTGAAAGCATTTCAGAATTGAATGGGATTCGATCATTGAACATCAACTTACCGTTATTTTTCAAACTGCGGAGGTAAAGTTTGATTAAAATGTTAGAGTATAGAAAGCCATCTGGCATACTTTCTAGAATGATCATTTCATCGCTGTCATAGAAATTTTCTTTAACTCTTAGGTAGTAATATTTTTTGTTGTCCGACATTCTCATCACCTCCTAAAATGGTAAATCATCATCCTTGATACCCATTGGATTTCCTGCGAATGAAGGTGGCATCTGCTCAGCCATTGAATTCTGATTGGCTGAATTGTCACGTTTTTCAAGAAGCTGAAAGCTTTCAGCAACCATTTCTGTCACATACACACGCTGCCCTTGCTGATTTTCATAATTGCGAGTCTGGATACGACCGGTGATGCCGACAAGGTTACCCTTCTTGGTCCAGTTTGCAAAGTTCTCGGCAAACTTGCCCCAAATCACACAGTTGATAAAGTCGGCATCATATTCACCATTTTGGTTTTTAAAATTCCGATTCACAGCAAGAGTGAACTGCCCGACCGCTTGATTCTGAGGAGTGTATCGAAGTTCTACATCACGAGTCAGACGCCCGATAAGTACAACATTATTAATCATTTGTACCTCCAACCAATGCCTCTGTCTTTGTCAATGCCTCTAGCTGTAGCATCATGGCTTTTTCTTTTTCAATCAGCCAGTCCATGTGCACCTTGGCTTTTTCCAAGTCCTCGATGCCATTTTTCTTACGATAACGAAGCAGATACTTAAGTAGATTACCTAAATGGTATCCGGTCAACTGCTCATCATTCATAAAGTTGCGATGGACATCGATGGCTTCTAAACCATTCCGTCCTTGGTAATGTTTTGGATTTCTTACATTGTCGTTCATAGTTCAGACATTCCTTTCACTGTTCTCTTTTGATGAATCTCTGACATTCTCTTATTCCACATTTCACGCTGATATTTTGCTGATTTGTAATGCTTCATTTTGGCTTTTTGGCGAACGATTACTTCACGCATCACATAGATTGCGAATCCTGAAAATAAAATGTATGTTACAAAAGCTACTGCTAAAATAATTTCAGTTGTTGTCATTTTCTTCTACCTCTTTTGTTTCTTTTTGCGGGAAAAGTTCCCGGTTGAATTTATTGATCATCACATCTTGAGCCTTATTGCTCTCTTTGATTTTTTCGATGCTTTCAGCCCAATGACCTGTACTTTCAAAGTTCATTTGGACTGAATTTTCTAGTTCTTTGATGTGTTGTTCTTGATCGTACATGATTTTCATTGTTGCGCCTGCAAATAATAATAATAGTGTTGCGAGTGATAGAACAGTAAATTTTAATTGTTTTAAACTCATACTCTAATCACCCCATCGTTCTTAAAATCCAGAGCCATCTGATGAAGTTTGTTTTCAAATTCATTGTCTGGCAATTTCATCAATCTGGCTTTTTCCTCTACTTTCAGCGGACGATTGGCATCTTGCCATTCCATCAATTTTAATAATCTTTTAATAGGATCCATTTTTTCTCCTTCAAATTGTGTTATAATTAGTTTATAGTTCTTTCAAAGTGCCTTTCTCAAGGCGCTTTTTTTATTTTTGTAAGCTTCGACAGAATCGCTGAACATCTTCCAAATTGTAGAGATACTTCCCGCCCTTTCCGGACTGTTGAAATTGGAATTTCCCTTGATCTCTCCATTCTTCTAGTTTAGTTCTACCCCATCCGGTCGCTTCCTGTAGCTGTTTGATCGGCACCCATGTAATATTTCTGCTTGATCTACGCTTAGCTTCTTCCATAGCTTTGATGTTGATTGAAACCAGCTCTTCAAAGAGTTTGTCTTTAAATTCAGTTCCAAATAGTTCTAGGACCATTTTTTTAATCCTTTCTATTCTTTATTTTTCTTTTGTTCTATAGCTCTTAAAATTACTTCATGAGCTATATCTTTTGTGAGCTTTTGTAACTTAATCAAAGCTTCACTATAAGTTTCTGATTGTTCAATTAGCAAGTCAGATAACTTTATAATTTCATCTTCAAAATCCATCTCAAGACCGATGACCTTTCTATATTATTGTGTTAACTTACTACTGACAAAAAACGATTAAATAAGACCTCTTACTCCTTATGAAAATCGTCTGTCAATTTTTATGAAAGGAGGGAATCTATGAATTACATTAATGAAATGTTACCTAATGAAGTAAGTTTCTTGCCATATCATTTTTCAACCTCAGATGTAGACAGTGTTGATCCATCATCTAAATCTGTTTTGAAATTTGCTACAACAGTAGATAACGAGAAATTTATTGATTTCTTGTCAGTACATGAAAATGGTTTAGTTCTATTAGTTAAAAGTGAAGACAATGAAGTTTGGTCTAATAGAAAACCAATTTCCAATACTGTTGATGGTAAACTTGTAATTACTTTTGAAAGTGAATAATCGAATCACTAAGTTTTACAGAAGTTTTCCCATCTTTTGAGCTAAGGACTTGTTTTTTAACAAGTTCTTTTTTAAATTTTATTTTCATATTTTCTCCTTACCCAATCAAACTCATCTGTCCGTTGCGGGCTTTGATTTCTAGCTTGGTATTCGCTGATGGCTCCCAACTATCCCAATAGTCGAAAGCTTTTTCCTCGTCCTTGCGCTTCAGCAAGTCATAGCGTGGAATGCGGAAGTATTCCTTGAAGTCTTTGGCAGCCTGTGAAAATACCGATTGTGCAAATTTCCGATCTTTGTATGCTTGGCTATCTTTACCGCCTAGCAATTCGACAACTTTCTGTTTTCGCATTTTTTCGAGTGCTAAACAAATTGACGGATTCACTGGTTGCTCATTTTTCAAATAATCTACATCGGCTGATAGAACGGATTGCCCTTCTTTCAGCTTTTTAAGTTCCTGCAATGCATGGATCATCACATCTTCTGTAGTTAAGTCATTGTTGACTTTTGCAATTTCATTTGTCATTCAAATTCTCCTTCTAAAATGTTGCTTTCTTTGCGGATATCGTTCAGGTCGTTGAAGAAACGAAGCCCTCGACTGATAAAACTATCAAATTCGTTTCGGATGATTCCGTCTGCTTTCAGAACTTTCTCTTCGTCTGCGTAGATTAGACCGCCCATACTTGCTAAAAAATCATTACCCTTCTGCAATAGGCTTGTGATGTTCTTGTAGGCTGATATTTGCTTCTGTACATTATTGAGTTGTCCTTGCGATTCTTCAATGGCTCTGGTCAATTCATCATACTGAGCAGATTTCTTATCGACCTCTTCACGCTGTGCCAGTGTATCATTCAATTGTTTTTCAATGAAATTAGATCGCTCTTCAGCATCTTTGATTGCTTTTGCAAGTTCCTTATTCTTTTCTAACAATTGCTTGTTGAGATCCTGAGTGGCCTTGTAGTCATCTGGAACAACTTCCTTGATTGTTTCCTTGACTTCGACCTTGGAAGACTTGATTTTCTCGTTCTCTGCTCGTAACTGTTCATTGACTTTCTTGCTGAGTTTGAGCTTCTTTTTAACTTCCTGCAGTTCTCGCACTGTCGGAGTGTCGCCATCTTCAATGCGTTGGATCTGCTCTTCTTTCTCTTCTTCTGGAAGAGTTGCGATGAGGTAGAGAGCGTTAATTCCTAAATTCTGTGACGTCACAGAATTTGGAAGTTCTTTTGCTACCTTCATAAATTGATTAGCAACCGTCTGACTGAATTCTATTTTTTTGAGCCATTCCATAAATTGCCCATGTGCCAGATCTTTCTCTTTGACGTGATTGAGTCGTCTGCCGATTTCCCAGATTGACTGACCAGCTATTTGCTTGTGATAACTAATTTCAAGTTCTATCTGAGCTAGATTATTTGATAAAGTAATTTCGTTCATTTATCCTTCCTCAAATTTTTCCCATGATTCTGAGATTCGCAATTTCTTATTTATGCGCAATTTCAAATTATCACTGCCTTTTCCATTCTTGAACATCTGTGTAATCATCGCTGGGCTAACCCCGACCACAGTTGCAAGATCAGAACGAGTCCATCCACGCTTGTGGAGTTCTTCTTCTACAAGTTCATTCCATTTCTTGTGTTGTTGGCTCATGCTGCCTAACTCCTTTCTGTTTTTTGTAACAGTTAAAGAATTAGTTAATTATTTTATGTATTTACTTGACTTGTTTTAGTGTATTTGCTAAAATGAAGGCATAGTAAAAAGACATATTTAAAGACATTTTCTTTCTAAACGATACCGCTCGCCAAAGCTATCTTTTTTAGAAGTGCTTTATATGTTGTTTAACTAACTCTTTAACTTTACAAAAACTATTTTAGCGTATACGCAAGAATTTGTCAAGCGCTTTTTTGCGTATTTACTAAATATTTTTTGTCAATTCATTAGAAAGGTTGATAATTCAATGTTTTCGACATTTGAAATTATTAAAGAATTGGCTAAAAAGCGGGGAATTTCTCTAAATCAATTAGAAGAAAAACTAGGGATTGGAAAAAATTCTTTGTATGGCTTGAAAAGAAATCAGCCATCTGCTGAAAGATTACAACAAATTGCAGATTATTTTGATGTGTCCATCGACTACCTACTGGGACGCACAGAAAATCCTAATATTGCGAAAGATGGTGATGCTTCTGCACCATTAGACCTCAGAGATATTGCTGCACAATCAATGTTATTCGATGGTAAACCACTCACAGAAGAAGATATTGATTTTATTACAGCAGTTTTGGAGGCACATTTAAAAAATAAATAGAGGTGCACTTATGACTGTAAGAGAGCTTTGCGCCCAAGAGGGTGTAAACCTATGCTACTTTGACGGAAGTGATTGGCATAGTCCTGGTTTCTTTAATCCTACTTTGAACATTTTAGCTTTAGATATTAATTTATCAGTTGAAGATCAAAAGCAAGTTGCTTTGCACGAATTGGGTCACAAAGAGCATACTCCTGCTCAATATGAGCTAAATAGGGAGTACTGCGAGCTGCAGGCTGATAGAAGCATGATTCATCACTTGCTAGAAGAAGAGTTACAATTAATGGAAGATGTCAGGGATTTCAATTACATAAAATTTATGGAAAAGTACAAATTAAAGACCATTGCTGATGAAACAATGGTCAAAGATGAGTATATTTCACTAATTGGTAAGAATGATGGAAATTAAAACATATAAAAAGAAAAATGGTGATACTGCCTACGGATTTAGGATCTATGTAGGCAAGGAAAATGGCAAAGACAAGTATGTCAAGCGTCAAGGATTTCCAAGCAAAGCGAAGGCACGGGCAGCACTCTTACAACTTCAGGACGATTTGGAGAATGTGGAGCAAACGAAAAAAGACATCACTGTTGAAGAGGTAGCAAAGAAATGGCTCAGAGAGTATGCTGACACTGTTCAAGATAGCACATACATCAAGACTGAAAGAAATATCAAAAATCACATTTATCCTGTTTTTGGTAGTCAAAAAATAGCTTCCATAACTCCTCTTCAATTACAGGAACAGGTCAATGAATGGTCCAGAAAATTAGTTTATGGGCGCAAGTTGAAAGGTCTGATGAATAACATTTTCAAGTATGCTATCCGTTATGGTTATATTTCAATCAATCCTGTTGATAGCGTGACCACACTTGTCAAAAAAGAGAGTGATTCTTCTAGTGATTTTTATGATAAAGATGAATTAAAATCATTTATGAAATTAGTGGATGACACGGATGATCTGAGAAAGAAAGTCATGTTCCGTCTTCTTGCGTTCACAGGGGCCAGAAAAGGGGAGATTTTGGCTCTCAAATGGACTGACTGGATAGATAATACTCTGAACATAAACAAGGCCATTACAAGAGGTTTTGAGGGCGAATCTGTGGGGGCTACTAAAAACAAGAGTAGTGTCCGACTGATTAGCCTTGATCAAAGAACAATTGATTTGCTATCAGAGTACAAGGAAATGAATCCTACTACCACTTTCATTTTTGAAAGCCCTGAAGGAAAGCCTATTCCAAGCTCATTGCCCAGAAAGTGGCTTTTGCAAATCGTAAAAGGGACAGATGTCAAGCCTATCAAGATTCACGGTTTTAGGCACACACATGCCAGCTTGTGCTTTGAAGCAGGAATGACACTGAAGCAGGTCCAACATCGACTAGGACACAGTGACCTCAAGACAACTATGAATGTATACACACATATCACCAAGCAAGCCAAAGATGACATTGGTGAGAAATTTGCTAATTATATAGATTTTTAAATATTACAGTTATCAGGACAGACTCTTTTTCAAAAAGGGTCTGTTTTTGGGTCTGTCCATTCCAAAAAGGTATGGGAAAGAATAGAAAGTATAAAAATAAAAAACGTTGAATTATCAACGTTTTAAGAAGTTTTAATAAGTTTCAAAAAGTATATATGGAGCCGGTGGGAGTCGAACCCACGTCCAAACACCTGCCAGCATATTTGTCTACAACCATAGGTTATGTCTTAGTTTAACAGCTACATGACACATAACTCAAGCCCTGTAGTTGCGAGTCTATCAATCTCTTATCTAACTCCTAGACAAAGCTAGATCGTATCTCGCTGAAATTAAGACCTGTCATCAAACACGAGCGATTCGAATCGGGTCACGCCTGCTGGTGTTTAGGCAGCTAAAGCGTAAGAATTATTATTTTTTGCAGTTATATTTAACTGGCGTTTTACATCCGCTAGATGAGTTGCAAAATATGCCTCATAATGCCTGTCGAATCCGTAACGACCCCAAAACGAATACAATTAGTATATCAAAATGTAGCCAAAAATGCAAAAGAAAAAAATTGAACAAGAAGGCTTCCACCGGGAAGCTCCTTGTTCAATTAACTGTTCTTATTGAAGATTCAACTTGTACTTGCTGATATAGTGAATCGTGAAGTACATAGAAACAATCTTGATGACTTCATAGATAAGACCTGGGATGAAGTTAGGTCCAAATTCATCAATATTTCCATAAACCAATGCAGACCCAACAGCATATGAATCTTTTAATGGATTGACTGCTGTACCGATGATACTTAAAACAATGCACAAGAGAAAGAAAAACAGAATAGCCTTCAATCCACGACGATTTTGGAAGAGTTGGCCAAGTGCGATCGATACATAAAATAGGAAGATCCCTGAAGCTGTGGTAAAAATCCACCAAACGATAATCCAATAAGCAATTGAATGACTAAAAGCCTCAGCGATAATACTAAATACAGGAGAGAGGTCTTGTCCAATGACAGCACCCATCACAAGTATTGTGATAAAACCACTAAAAAATAGAAGGAATAGGCAGTAAAGACTCGCTACTAAAGCTCCCACAAATTTAGATAAAATGATCGCATGCGGGCTAGCTGGAAGGGTCCAGGTCAAGTAACCTTCGCGTCCGTATAAGTTGGAATAGAAACGACGGATAATAATATAGTAGTTACTAAGATAAAGACCAATGACTCCTCCAAAAATGAGAATCCCAAGAGTCCCTGTTATGATTTGCATACTATTGGTTTCCATATCCACAAAACCGTTTGTAGCACTTCCACCAATAACACCTGTAATCACTGACAAACCTAGTGCAATCAGGGTGATCAATAAATACCACTTAGCTGTCGATTTAAATTCATATTTTAATAATTTACCAAACATGGGGTCCTCCTAATAAACACGGAATTGATCACGGAAGATCTCATCGATTGATTTTCCGTGTTGATTGCGCAAAACAGTCGTATTTTCATGCAAGAGGATTCTTCCTTGGTTGATGAAAATCGCTTCATCCAAAACTTGCTCAATATCCGCAATCAAGTGAGTAGAAATCAAGACAGAAGAGTTTGGACGTCTGTTTTGAATAATGGTCCGCAAAATATAATCACGCGCTGCTGGGTCGACCCCACCGATTGGTTCATCAAGGACATACAAGTCAGCTTCACGACTCATCACCAAAATCAATTGTACTTTTTCCTTATTCCCTTTTGAAAGGCTGTTCAATTTTTGATTTGGATGCAAATGCAAATCGTTGAGCAATTGGTAAGCTCGTTGGACATTAAAATCTGAATAAAAATCTTGGAAATAGCTAATAGCATCACTAATTTTTATATTTTCACTCAAATAAGTCGTATCCGGCAAATAGGAAACAACTTTTTTAGAAGCTGGGGATGGTAATTGACCATGAATATAGATATTTCCAAGGCTTGGTTGCAACAAACCATTAATCAATTTAATGATGGTTGTTTTCCCGCTACCATTAGGCCCCAAAAGGCCAATAATACGGCCAGGTTGGATGTTCAAACTAACATCCATGAGAGCAACTTCATGCCCATAATTCTTTGTCACATGGTCCAAGTAGACCAAAGGATACTGATTCATGTAAATCTCCTTTATTTTCTATTTATGCTATTATACCTTGTCCTCTTGATGATTGCAACTTTATCTGAAAATTTGCTAAGAATTTGAAAATGGTTGTTCAAAAATACAGGTGTAAACAAATCAGAGGTTAGGGAAGCCCCTAACCTCTGATTTGTTTTGATGAATAGAATTTTTAACTAATTCCAAGTGCAATCCGTGCATAGCGGCTCATTTTTTCAACCGTCCAAGCAGGATACCAGACCAACTTCACATCCACAGATGTCACTTCTTCTACTTCTGCTAAAACATCATGAATCTGATCTGTCAGAAGATCCGCTAATGGACATCCCATGGTCGTTAGCGTCATATCAATAATGGTCGCTCCAGTTTCACCATCAAAATGGATCTCGTAAACAAGACCTAAATTAACAATGTCAATCCCAAGCTCAGGATCGATTACCTCTTCCAAAGCATTTAAGATTTTATTTTTAATTTCTTCAATTTGCTCAGTTGTATATGCCATATGACACTTCCTTTTTTTGTTATGTTACTCTCGATAGAATTGCTTAGCTCGGGTTAAAAAGGTCCCACGGACATAGGTCGCTTTTTCATTTCTTGGCGACCGTTAAAAATGTCCCCCGGACCTAGGTCGCTTTTTTATTTCTAGGCGACCGTTAAAAATGTCCCCCGGACATTTTTAATCCTCAATAAAATCACGCAATGGTTTGCTTCTGCTTGGGTGGCGGAGTTTGCGAAGGGCTTTGGCTTCGATCTGACGGATCCGTTCACGAGTCACGTTGAAGACTTTGCCCACATCTTCCAAGGTCCGCATTTTTCCATCATCGAGACCAAAACGAAGGCGCAAAACATTTTCCTCCCGGTCAGTCAGGGTATCGAGGACTTCATCCAATTGTTCGCGTAGTACCACACGAGTGGTGTAGTCTACTGGATTTTCAATTACTTCATCTTCGATGAAATCGCCCAAGTGACTATCGTCTTCTTCCCCGATTGGCGTTTCCAACGAAACAGGCTCTTGGGCAATCTTCAAGATTTCACGGACCTTGTCTGGTGTCATATCCATGCGCTCAGCAATTTGTTCCGGTGTTGGATCTTGTCCCAATTCTTGCAAGAGATTGCGTTGTTCACGAACCAACTTGTTAATGGTTTCCACCATGTGAACAGGGATCCGAATGGTACGGGCTTGGTCTGCAATGGCACGAGTGATGGCCTGACGGATCCACCAAGTGGCATAAGTAGAGAACTTGAACCCTTTGGTGTAGTCAAACTTATCAACCGCCTTCATCAAGCCCATGTTTCCTTCTTGGATCAAATCCAAAAATTGCATTCCACGACCAACGTAACGTTTCGCAATGGATACAACCAAACGAAGGTTGGCTTCTGCTAGACGTTGCTTAGCTTCCAAGTCACCTTGTTCCACCAAGATAGCCAATTCTTGTTCTTCTTCATTGGTCAAAAGTGGAACAACCCCAATTTCTTTCAAGTACATCCGTACTGGGTCATTGACCTTAGCAGAGTTGCTTCCAAGCAATTCTTCATCTGACAATTCTGGCTCTTCCTCATTGTTCAACACACGCGCACTTGGGTTGCCGTCTTTATCAGTGATCGAAATCCCTGCATCTTGAATACGTTGCAAAAGATCTTCAATCCCATCTGCATCGAGTGTGAATGGAATAACCAATTGGTCATTAATTTCATCGTCTGTTGCAGTTCCGCTTTTCTTGTGGCTGCGAATAAATTCTGCAATTTGAACGTCCAATGTTGTAATATCTTTTTGTTCTTTAGCCATTCTTACTCCATTCTTCTTTTTTGAGCGATTAAACGCTCGAGTTCCAATAAAGCTTTTTCCGCATCCCCTATTGAGGAAGCTTCCTTCACTTTATTTCCAATTTGTTGACTTTCTTTGCGAAGAAGCTCACGATTCCGTGTCGCTTCTACTTCTTCTAACTCACCATCTGCTATCTCATCTGGTAAATCTTCTTCTAACATGCGGTACCAGGCGTGCTGGACCCCTTCAGGCTGCTCAGATAAATCCTGAGAGGTGACTTCTCCATTTTGACAGAGCAATTGATACAAGATCTGTAACTCCGGCGTGTCAAAGGCAAAATCAGGTCGCAAACGGTAATCATTGAGCACCATTGGAAAATCCTTCATCCTACTTAACAAATGATTTTCTGCCTTGATCAAGCGCGTCATCCCACGATTCGGCAAGAGCTCTACTGAAAAATGCGATGTTTTAGATCGTCCACCACTTTGAGCCTCCTGCCGTTGTTGCAAACGACTATTATTGACAATCTGCTCAATCTGCAAGTAATCAAAGTCCGGCAATAAATCGGCCAACTTATAAATATAGGTGTTTTGCGCTGTAATGGAGCGCGTCTGGGCGATCATCGGTGCCAGCTTTTCGACAAACTCAATTTGGGCTTGCAAGTTCTCAATATACTGGGGTTTCCAGTAGTGCATCAAGAATTCAACCTTACTAATCCGAGAATTCTTCAAGAGGGTAGCTAGATCTTCTGGGGACGTCTTTTTGAGGTACTCATCAGGGTCCATCTGATCAGGGATACGGACGATCTCCAACTCCAGATCCTGCAAGACATCCAAGGCCTTAGCTGTTGCTTCAAGTCCTGCCTTATCCCCATCATAGGTCAAGATGACCTTTTTGGTAAAATGAGACAGGTGCTGGACATGCTCTGGTGTCAAGGCTGTCCCCATAGAGGCGACTGCATTTTCTATCCCAGCTCGATAAGCCGCAATGACATCCATAAAGCCTTCCATGATATACATTTCATGTTGCTTTTTGGCGCTCGTCTTGGCTTGATCCAAATGATAGAGTTCATAACTTTTATTAAATAGACGGGTACTACGACTATTCTTGTACTTGGCTTGATGACTGCCATCATCCGTCATTTTCCACAGCCTACCAGAAAAGGCAATGACCCGTCCACTATCATCCGTCAAGGGAAACATGATCCGATCCTGAAAGGCATCAAAAACCGTTCCTGCATCTGAGATTGTAAACAAACCTGAATCGGTAATGACTTTCTCAGAGAATTTCTCAGAGAGATTGCGATAGAGGTAATTTCCTTCTGCAGGTGCTAAACCCAATTGAAAATGTCGGATCACTTCATCCGTCAGACCACGTTCATGCAGATAGTGTCGCGCTTCTTCCCCCATCTTAGTCGTCATCAAAATCGCCTGATAAAACTTACTAGCTTCCTGATGAATCTCATAAAGTTCTTGGTTTGGATTGACAGACGCTGATTGGGCAGGTCTTGCCTGGTACTGAAGCGCAATGCCAGCCTTGTCTGCTACGATCTGGACCGCATCCATAAAGGCGACTCCACGGTAGTCCTCAATAAACTTAAAGACATCTCCAGAGCGACCACATCCGAAGCAATGGTAAAACTGCTTGTCTTCAACGACATTAAAGGAAGGAGTCTTTTCACCATGAAAAGGACAAAGGCCTAAAAAGTTACGGCCAGCCTTGGTCAAAGAAACAACTTCTCCAATGACTTCAACAATGTTTACACTGTTTTTAATTTCTGCAATCAGCTCTTTATCAACCATAAACAGTGCCTCCATTTTACCATAGATTATCACTTTATATTTTATACTAAAAGTTAGTAAAAGTAAATTTTTTCCTACCGATTTCAAACAGAAAAGAAAAGATTTTCAACCTTTATCACTAATTTTAAGAAAATTAGGCATATTTCTTGTCAGTCGCATATTTTTCCGTTATACTATCATAGTAAAAAATTATTATGAAAGGACATATATAGGATATGTTAAAAGAATTGAAAGCTTTCCTCCTTCGTGGAAACGTTGTTGACCTTGCTGTTGCAGTGATTATCGGGGCTGCATTTGGTGCCATCGTGACATCACTTGTTAACGATATCATCACACCACTTATTTTGAACCCAGCTTTGAAATCTGCTGGTGTTGATAAAATCGCCGAATTGTCATGGAACGGTGTTGCTTACGGTAGCTTCTTGAGCGCAGTAATCAACTTCATCGTCATCGGAACTGTTCTCTTCTTTATCGTTAAAGCTGCTGAAAAAGCACAGAACCTTGGTAAAAAAGAAGAAGCTGTCGAAGAAGAAGCTCCAGCTCCTACTCAAGAAGAGTTGCTTGCTGAAATCCGCGACTTGCTTGCAAACAAATAATCAGATAAAAAGATCCGATCTTCTAGCTGGAAGGTCGGTTTTTTTGTCTTTGATGGATGAGAAAAAACAAAAAACAGACCGAAGTCTGTTTCTGTATTCAATTAGAATTTTTTACGTTTACGAGCTGCTTCTGATTTACGTTTACGTTTTACAGAAGGTTTTTCATAGAATTCACGTTTGCGTGTTTCTTGAAGAGTACCAGCTTTAGTAACCGCACGTTTGAAACGACGAAGAGCATCGTCAAGAGATTCATTCTTACGTACTACTGTTTTTGACATATTTTTCACTCCCTTCAAGCCTAAAATCTTAATTATTTTATCATACTTTAAAGGTGCTGTCAAGATCTTTTGAAACTTTTCTAGCCTTCCTAGCCTTCATGCTATTTCTTTTTCCGACTTTTTCATTCTTCCTATTTTATGATACAATGGAAACAAAGAAAACCCTGAAGGAGATACCATGTCAGAAATTTATGATATTACGATTGTTGGGGGCGGACCAGTTGGTCTGTTTGCTGCTTTTTATGGCAATATGCGCCAAGTTAAAGTCAAACTGATTGATTCCTTGCCTCAACTTGGAGGGCAACCAGCCATTCTCTATCCAGAAAAAAATATCCTCGATGTACCCGGTTTTACCAATTTAACAGGTGAAGAATTAAGCGACCGCTTGATCGAGCAAGTCAAACGATTCGATACACCGATCTTCCTCAATGAAACTGTAGAGGATATTCAAAAAGAGGGTGACCTCTTCATTATCACTACTTCTCGCCAAGTGCATCAGTCTAAAGCAGTCATCATTGCCATGGGTGGCGGTGCCTTTAAACCACGTGCTCTTGATATCGAGGGGGCTGATACCTTTGATAACGTCCACTATCACGTATCAAACATCCAACAATATGAAGGACAACAGGTGACCGTCCTTGGTGGTGGGGACTCTGCTGTGGACTGGGCTCTTGCTTTTGACAAGATTGCTCCAACTACAATCGTTCACCGTCGGGACAACTTCCGTGCCCTAGAACACAGTGTAGAAGAACTCAAGCAATCTTCTGTCAGCATCAAAACACCATTTGTTCCTAGCCGCTTGATTGGAGAAAATGGTCATGCCACACACCTTGAAATCACAAAAGTCAAATCCGATGAAACAGAACTCATCCCGATTGATCACTTATTTGTCAACTATGGCTTTAAATCTTCAATCGGAAACTTAAAAGAATGGGGTGTAGAATTGCAACGCCATAAAATCAAGGTGAACCAAAAACAAGAAACCAGCCTTCCTGGAATTTATGCCTGTGGAGACTGCTGCTTCTACGAAGGAAAGATTGATCTCATCGCTACAGGTCTGGGGGAAGCTCCAACAGCCGTAAACAATGCCATCAACTACATCTATCCAGATAAAAAAGTCCAACCAACCCACTCAACAAGTTTATAATAAAAAAGGCCTTTGGCCTTTTTTAAATTGAAGTCAAACTATTTTAAGTTAATCGATTCTGCAAAGAAGTAAAAATGAGTTCCTATTTTTAGTTTGAATCAAGAAAATACAAAAACTTTCCGCTGTGAGAAAAGTGCCTGAAACAATACGTTTCAGGCACTCGGGAGTTTTGAGAGTAAAACAGTTTGGGAAACTGTTTTAGCCTGAGCCCAGAAATTAAAGAGCGAAGGGGCTCAATACAAATTGAACAAGGGCTGCGGATTGTGTCAAAAAGATAAGTTCTCCTAGAATCGAAAGATTCTGCGTCAAACTTCCTATTTTGACTTTATCCGCAGACGCCCTCTGTATCTTAATTTAGTCATGGAACTTCTATGAAGTTCGCTGACGTCCGTACTCACCTAAGGAAAGTTTTTAAAAAGACTTTAACCTCATTATGAAAGGCCTTTGGCCTTTTTTATTTGTCTAAATCGTCTGCGATCTTATTGATCTTACGCAAGCGGTGATTGACACCGCTTTTTGAAATAGATTGTTGCAAGCTATCGGCAATCTGCTGGATAGAATAATCTGGATGGTTCATCCGGATATAGGCAACTTCTTGCAGGTCACTTGGTAAACTCCCTAGGCCGACCGTATCCACAATTTTACTAATATTATTAATGGTTTTCATGCTAGCAGTAACTGTGCGCTGGATATTGGCCATCTCGGCATTATTGGCCCGATTGAGGTCATTACGCGTCTCTCTCATAACCTTGATGGACTCAAATTCCTGCATGGCTTGCATGGCCTCTACCACAATTAGAAAATCAATAATATCTTCCGCTCGTTGCAGATAGGTTACCACTCCTTTTTTCCGCTCGATGGTTTTCGCATCTAGTAAAAATCCTTGCATGAGAAGGGCAATTCCTTCCGCGTGGTCTGTATAAACAGAATGAATTTCCAACTGGTACTTCCCTTTTTCAGGATCCTTGATGGAACCACTCGACAGAAAAGCCCCCCGAAGATAAGCACGACTGGCTACTTCATCTTCTAAAACACTGGCATCAATGCCTGTCTCAATCCCAAAAAAGGCATCTGCCAAATGCAAGTCAGCAAGAATCTCTTCCACCTTTTCATCCAAGAATACTGTGTAAACACGATTTTTTTTCAAATTGGTTTTTTGGTGGTGGCGAATATCCGATTTGGCCTCATAAAAATGATGCAACAATTCATAGATATGGCGAGCGATCTTGGCATTTTCTGTCGTCACCGAGAGCGTCAAGCCCCCCATTGAAATCCCAAGACTTCCAGACATCTTGATAATGGCAGCTAATTCACTCTTTTCAAATCGCTTGAGAGACAATAATTCTTCTTTGACACGAACCGTAAAACTCATTTTCTCACCTGCACGATCTGCATCAGCTCTTCGACCACTTTTTCACCATCATGAAAAGCTCCCCCGTTGACCAGCTTTAAGAAATCGGAAGAAATCACTTGAGGCACTTGCGATCGCAAGCCCTTAAAATCATGCTCTACCTGCACTAAGTATTCATCAAATTTATTGCTGTTCATGTAGGCTGCGGGAACCTGATTGATATTGACAAGGACGGTATCAATGAACTTCTCTCCCAAATGTTTATGGAGCACGGCAACGTGGTCGCTATCTGTGAAATGCTCGGTTTCTCCTCTTTGGGTCATGATGTTACAAACATAAGCCACTTGGGCCTTGGTTTCAAGGATGGCTTTCCCAATCTCATCGATCATCAAATTAGGAAGGATCGAGGTAAAGAGCGAACCAGGACCTAAGACGACCATATCACTTTCAAGAATCGCTTCCACCACTTTCTTACTAGCTTTTGGGCGCTCTTGATCAAAGGTATTGGTCACATAAACATGATCAATCATGCCGGTGTAGTTGGCAATGTGGCTTTCTCCTACCACTTCTTTTCCATCTTGAAAAACGGCATGAAGGGTCAAGGGACTATCACTCGACGGATAGATCTTGCCGGTTGTATGAAAGAACTTAGTCAACAACTGCATGGCATTATAGGTCGAGCCTTGCATCTCTGAAATCCCTGCAATAATCAAGTTTCCCAAAGGGTGCCCAGCCAAAGGACCATCATCCTCCGCAAAGCGGTATTGAAAGACTTTCTCATAAAAACGAGGCATATCTGACATGGCAACCAAGACATTTCGAAGATCCCCAGGTGGTGTCAATTTTTGGATGTTCTTCCGCAATTCACCTGAGCTACCGCCATCATCTGCAACGGTTACAATGGCCGTGATCTCAACCGGTTTCTTTCTTAGACTATCGAGAATAACAGAAATCCCTGTCCCTCCTCCAATAACGGTTACTTTAGGTTTTCTCATGAGCGATTCACCGTTTCTTTCCGTCTATCTTTGTCTCTATGACTGCAATTGACCTGCCAATTTTTTTCTAAATCATGCGCTAAGCGCTCTGCAAAGGCTACTGAACGGTGTTGACCTCCAGTACAGCCCATGGCGATGGTGAGAACGGATTTACCTTCTCGTTTATAAGACGGTAAAATAGGAACGATTAAGTCATGGAGATGACGGTAAAAGTCCTCTGATTCAGGGTGATCCATGACATAATCATAGACAGCTGGATCTTGACCGGTTAAATTCCGAAGTTCCAATTTATAGTAGGGATTTGGAAGAAAACGCACATCAAAGACGAGGTCAGCATCGATCGGAAGGCCGTATTTGAAACCAAATGACATGACCTCAACCCGAAAATCTGGCTGATTATCTTGACTGGCAAATTGCTCTGCAATCGTTTTTCTCAGATTACGGGGCGTCAACTCAGTCGTGTCCACCACATTTTGACTGATATTTTTCAAAGGAGACAAGAGCTCTCGCTCTAAGGTAATCCCATCTAAAACACGGCCATCTGCAGCTAGTGGGTGGCTACGACGTGTTTCCTTGTATCGTGCTACCAACTCACTGTCAGTAGCATCCAAGAACAAAACCTTGAAATCGAGGTCTTCTTGATTGTCCAATTCATCCAAAATGGTGCGAATTTCATTGAAAAAAGAACGGCTCCGCATGTCCACAACAACGGCTAATTTATTGTTATCCGGGCTAAGGCGCATGAGTTCAATAAATTTTAGCAAGAGCGCCGGTGGCATATTATCGATGGTAAAGTAACCCAAATCCTCAAACGATTGGATAGCGACGGTCTTGCCAGCACCGCTCATCCCTGTTACCATGACTAGTTGAATCTTACTTTCTGTCATTTTCTCCTCCCAAAATAAAACAGAGTGGCCTACAGTTTCCTGCTTTCCACTCTGTCTTTTTGTCTTTGAATGGTTATTAGGCCTTGATTTCCGCAATAACTTCAATTTCAACCTTCACATCACGTGGCAGGCGTGCTACTTCAACAGCAGATCGAGCTGGAAACTCTGTGGTAAAGACTGTTTTATAGACCTCATTAAAAGGTACAAAGTCATTCATATCACTTAAAAAACAAGTAGTTTTCACCACGTGGTCGAAGTCTGTCCCAGCCTCTTCCAAAATAGCCCCAATATTCTTTAAGACTTGCTCTGTTTGTTCTTGGATGGTTTCTCCAATGATTTCTCCTGTTTCAGGTGACAAGGGAACTTGTCCGCTTGCAAAGAGAAGATTGCCTACGATTTTCCCTTGAACATAAGGTCCAATTGCTGCAGGTGCTTTATCTGTATGAATTGTTTTTGCCATAGTATTCTCCAAGTCTATTTACTTCTGCTGGTTTTCTTTTGCTAATTTTTCCCTTTGTAGGCGCAACTTGCGCTTAGGATTTAGCGTATTAAAGAGTTCTTCTAATTTTTCAGCATTCCAAACATCAGCTGCTGAAACAAAATTTCCATTTTCATCTCGAAAAGATATTGGTTTATCTCCCACTGAAAAAGCCTCATTTCTTATTTGGAATCCTTGATCCGCTCGGGACCATGCTTAATCTACAAACTCAAATTCAAATTTACCGATCCGGACGATATCGCCATCTTTTGCCCCACGTGCACGGAGAGCTTCATCAACACCCATTCCACGCAATTGACGAGCAAACTTCATGACCGCTTCATCCCGATCGAAATTGGTCATATTAAAGAGTTTTTCAAGTTTTTCACCAGACAAGACCCAAGCGGCATCGTCATCACGACTGATGTCAAAGGCTGGCTGGTCTTCATCAAAGCCATAGTAAACTTCTTCTTGGGCCATGTCGTCTTCTGAATACAAGAGGAATTCTGGTGTTTTGTCTAACAATTCTGCCGTTGCATCTAACAAATTGTCTAAACCTTGATGAGCCAAACTAGAGATTGGGAAGATCTGTGGCAGTTCATCAAACTCATCGTAATTGGCTGCCAATTTCTTCTTGAATTCTTTCAAATTTTCTTGGCTTTCCGGCATGTCCATCTTATTCGCCACGATAATCTGAGGACGTTCCATCAAGCGAAGATTATAGGTTTCAAGCTCTTTATTGATTTGAACATAATCTTCATAAGGGTCGCGTCCTTCACTGGCAGACATATCAATAACGTGCAAGATAACACGGGTGCGCTCGATGTGACGAAGGAACTGGGTTCCTAGTCCAACACCTTGGCTGGCCCCTTCAATCAATCCAGGAAGGTCTGCTACGGCAAAGGATTCCCCAGACGGAGTCCGAACCATTCCCAAATTTGGAACGATGGTTGTGAAATGATAAGCCCCAATTTTTGGTTTGGCTGAAGTGATGACACTGAGAAGGGTCGATTTCCCAACAGAAGGGAAGCCAACCAAACCAACATCTGCCAAGACCTTCAGTTCTAACTCTAATTCACGTTCCTGACCAGGCTCTCCATTTTCAGAAATCTCTGGTGCTGGATTTTTA
Organism: Streptococcus parasanguinis; assembly: GCF_016648925.1. GTDB lineage: Bacteria > Bacillota > Bacilli > Lactobacillales > Streptococcaceae > Streptococcus. Next base: position 57,448 of record NZ_JACLQX010000013.1, read on the forward strand.
GGAGTGGCAAAACGAATATTTCCACGCCCTCCACGGCCACCATGGGCTACAATATACTCCTGTCCATTTTCAACCAAGTCGGTAATGACCTTACCAGTCTCGGCATCTCGGACGGTCGTTCCTTGCGGTACACGTACATAAAGATCTTCTGCTCCCCGTCCGTGCATCCCTTTGGTCATTCCTTTTTCCCCATTTTGGGCTTTGAAATGCCGGTTATAGCGGAAGTCCATCAAGGTGCGCAAGCCTTCGTCTACAACGAAAATGACATTTCCGCCACGGCCTCCATCACCACCCCAAGGTCCGCCATTAGGGACATATTTTTCACGGCGAAAGGCCACCATGCCATCGCCGCCATTTCCAGCCTTGACCTTAATCTTGGCTGTATCTAAAAACATACTCATAAATAGATGATTTCCTTTATTTCTGTGTGCGTCTTAGTAAGAAAGAGCACCAATTGCGGTTGCAAAGATTGCACCAACCGTTACAATCAACATAATCACAATAACAACCATCGTGATCATTTCAAATGGTGTTTTTTTACGTTTTCCGTTATCTCCAAAAGCCACTTCTAATACCTCGATTACTATAAATTCATTAGCCCTATTTTACCACGAAATAGGGGATTTTTCAAATCGAGCCTACACAAAAGAGAGTGGGACAGAAATCGGTAATTCGTTAGAATTCGATTTCGTCGTCCCACCTCCGCACAGTTGAGTAGGGC
>NZ_JACLQX010000014.1:0-56130 GCF_016648925.1 Streptococcus parasanguinis
GCGTAGTAGAGCCCACTCAACCACTGCGTCTTGCTCGACAATCCAAAAATAATTGAGAGGCTAGGACTTTTGTCCCACTCTCTTTTTGTTTGTCTAGAAGGGGCTTGGTTGGTCGTTGCAACGGGTAAAAAGAATTGGTATACTAGTAGAAAGAAAAAAAGGAGGATGCTGTGACCTTTCGAAAATTACGTCTATTAATGTCCAAATATGGATTTAGTATTTTGTTTATGGGCTTTGAACTATGGGCATCCTTTGCGGCCTTCTTCTGGCTTAATAGATGGTTCCCTCATTGGCTATCTGTTGCAGTCATTGGGCTCTTATATGTGTCGACAATCTTAGCTATTGTTAATCGAAATACCCCGCCTGAAAATAAGGTGACCTGGCTCTTGATTGCCGTCATTCCTGTCTTTGGATCGCTTTTATACCTCATGTTTGGAGAGCGGCGTTTGTCCAAAAAGGAAATGATCCAGCTGAAAAATATGGAGTCCATGAAGTTTCGAGAGGACAATAGTCATCAGTTGGGTAAGGAGCTCAAGCAAGAAAGCAAGGCAGTTTATGGCTTGGTCAAGTCGATTTTGTCCATGGACCACAATGCGGATCTCTACAATGGGACGGCGTCAACCTTTTATCCTCTAGGAGAGGACATGTATGCGCAACTACTAGAGGATCTGAGAGCGGCGAAAAAATTTATCTTCATCGAGTTTTACATCATTGATGAGGGCTTGATGTGGAACAGTATCCTAGAGATTTTAGAGCAGAAAGTGAAAGATGGGGTCGAAGTCAAACTCCTTTATGACGATATTGGTTGTATGGCGACCTTGGCAGGAAACTATACCAAACGGTTGCGAAAGATGGGGATTGATGCCCATAAATTTAACAAGGTGATCCCCCGCTTAACGGTAGCTTATAATAACCGAGACCACCGAAAGATTCTGGTCATTGATGGGCAGATCGGCTATACAGGTGGGGTCAATCTGGCAGACGAGTATATCAACCATATTGAGCGGTTTGGTCACTGGAAGGACAGTGCTATCCGCTTGGATGGACGGGCTGTTAAGGCCTTGACCCGACTTTTTCTCATGAACTGGTACATCAACCGTGGGGAAATCGAGGATTTTGACCGTTACCATATTGAAAACAAGGCGGTCGAAGGTGAAGGACTATACATTCCCTATGGAAGCGGTCCTAAACCGATTTACAAGTCGCAGGTTGGAAAGACGGTCTATCAAAATATGATCAACCAGGCAACAGATTACGTCTATATCACGACTCCTTACTTGATCATTGATTATGATTTGACAGAGGATATCCGCAATGCAGCCTTTCGTGGGGTGGATGTTCGCATCGTGACTCCGCATATTCCAGATAAAAAATTGATCCAAATCGTTACGCGTGGGGCTTATTTAGATTTGATGGATGCAGGAGTGAAGATCTATGAGTACACACCTGGTTTTGTCCACAGCAAGCAAGTCCTAGCAGATGATGAAATGGCGGTTGTGGGATCGATTAACTTTGACTACCGTAGTCTGGTCCATCACTATGAAAATGCGGTCTGGATGTATCAAACGCCTGCTCTGAAAGAGATTCGAGCGGACTTTGACCACATCTTTGAAGTGTCTCAAGAGATCACTGAAGATACCTTCCGCTTTACATGGCACCAAAGTTTGATCAAGGAAATTATGCAATTATTCGCACCGATGTTGTAACAAGTGTGTGAAAACAGAGAAAAGAGTCAGAAGCTGAGAGGCCTGACTCTTTTTACCTATCACTATGTGACAAGAGGCTGACAGGGTCGGCAGAATTTGGTATACTAGAGAAGATAATGAGCTTTTTTCTAAAAGGAAAAGCAGAGGAATAGTGAAGAAAAGGAAAAAGAATGAGCGAAAAAGAGCAAGAAATGACTTCGAAAAAATTAGGGCTTCACGTGGGGGATAGTTTCCAGGATACACGTGAAATTCGCGAAGTGCTAGACAAGTCGGTCTTTCGCGAAGAAGAGCCTACGCATAGTCAGCAGACAGAAGTCTTAGAGGAGCCGGTCGCGTTGGATACATCTGAGTCAATTAGTGATGTGGAGCCAGCAGTGGAAGCAGAGCTAGAACCAGTAACAGAGCCTACACAAGAATCGGAACAGGAACCGGAGCAACCACTCAGTCGGATGAGTCGCCGTTCTCGTAAATCGGGAGTTGAAGCGGCGAAAGCGGAAGCATCTAAAGTAGAAGAGGATACGGAAGAGCTAGAAGCAGATGTGGCAGTTGAGCAGATCCGTCGTCAATCCAAGCGTCCAGTGCCCCTAGCGATTCCTTTTGTATTGAGTCTCTTGATTAGTTTGCTGCATGTCGGGGTGCCATTTTTGACCCGTTTTGCAACCAATCAACAATCGCAAAACTTGTATGCCGGCTGGGCAATGACCAAGGGGCAAGTACCGTTTGGTGATTTTTACGGAACCAATGGTCTGCTCTATTATGCGATCAACTGGTTGGGAAGCTTGGCTGGAGGACATTGGATCTTACTGATCCTTCAAGCGATTGCCCTCTTCTTTGCGGGTACTTATCTCTATCGTGTTGTCCGCCTATTGGTGTCTGATAAAGATACAGCGAAGAATGTCCAGTTGCTCTTTTATTTCTTGGTACTAGGCCTTGGTTTTGGAGGGACCTATGTCACCTTCTTTAGCCTTCCAATCCTATTTGCCAGCATGAATTTCATTTTGGCTTATTTGATTGGGGATCGTAAGGACGAAGGCTTTATCCTTTATGGTGCGATTGCCGCTGTGGCTTTCTTAGTTGATCCGATGACTAGTGCCCTGTTCTATTTATTGGCCTTTCTTGGTTTAACAGCCTTTAATATCAAGCAAAAGAGATGGGCACGTGGCTTTTATCAACTGCTAGCGGCTCTCCTTGGTTTCTCACTTGTCTTTTATCCAATTGGCTATATCACCGTTTTGAATCAGACTTTTGGCTATGCCATTAACCAAGTAACCTATGTCTTTAATGCCTTGAATTTCACGAATGGACAGACCTTCAGTAATGCCATCTATTATGGCTTGTTGGCGCTGGCCTTTGGCCTAGTTTCTGCCTTTTTGATGTCCTTTACCAAGCAAAGTAGCAGTGCTCGCCGGATCTTCCGCTTTATGGGATGGGCAGGTAGCCTGGTAGTCCTCATTGTGTCTATTGGTCTTCCTGAACAAGGCGCTTACCAATTGTTACCGATGTTGCCATTTGTTCTTCCCTTGTTTGCAATCTGGTTCTCACGAGATGGGGAAGAAAACGATGGGATCGAACGTCGTGGTCGGAAGAAGAAAAACAAGGAAGTTTGGGCCGCTTACTTTACGAGCCAAGCTTTCTTGCCGCTAGTAGCCCTTGTCTATTTATTAGCGAATCCAGTGGTCCAAGATGTCGTGGTTCAGTCTGGTCAATCCAGTGAACGGAGCGCTATCGCTAGCTACATTCATAACCACAGCAAGGCCAAAGATACCATCTATGCTTGGGATACAACGGCTACCATCTATCAAGAAAGTGATCGCTTGTCGGCTTCTGCCTTATTGACTCCAACTTCTTATCTGGGAATTAATGAAAATCGGACCAATGCGATCCAACAAATCGATCGGTCTGAACCCAAGTATATTGTGGTCAACAATCAGGTGGAGTTGACCTCCAATATGAAGGACTTGCTCAAAGAAAATTATCGTCTAGTTGAGAAGAAATACCGTTATTTCAAACTCTATCAACGCTCTTAAGAAAATCAATATCTTGTGTTTTAGAAAGTTTTTTAGAATTTTCACCACAAGATATTGATTTTTATTTTTGGAGTGGTATAATACAACTTGTATGTAAATAAATGAAGAGAGGCATGTTTGGTATGATCACCTTGAGAGAAGAAAAACTGAGAATGGCCCCGGATATTTTTGTTGAAAAACGAGATGGCCGTCGTGTTCAATTCGATGTTGAAAAAATTTATAAAGCCTTGTTGAAGGCGACAGAAGAAGTGACTTCTCTCACTCCAGTGATGGAAGCCAAACTAGAAGCCATTGTCGATCGTGTAATCGCAGAGATTTTGGAACGTTTTCCAAATGGCGTGAAGATTTATGAGATCCAAAATGTTGTCGAACATGAATTGCTTCAAGCCAATGAATATGCGATTGCTGAGAGCTACATTACTTATCGGACTCAGCGGGATTTTGAGCGCTCAAAAGCGACGGATATCAACTTTACGATTGGAAAACTCCTCAACAAGGACCAAGCGGTTGTCAATGAAAATGCCAATAAGGACAGCGATGTCTTTAATACGCAACGGGATTTGACGGCAGGGATCGTTGGTAAGTCTATTGGTCTCAAAATGTTGCCTAAACACGTAGCCAATGCCCACCAAAAAGGGGATATCCACTACCATGATTTGGACTATAGCCCTTATACACCGATGACTAACTGCTGTTTGATCGATTTTGAAGGCATGCTCAGAAATGGCTTTAAGATTGGGAATGCAGAAGTAGAAAGTCCTAAGTCTATCCAAACTGCAACGGCTCAAATCTCGCAGATTATTGCCAATGTAGCTTCTAGTCAGTACGGGGGTTGCTCGGCTGACCGGATCGATGAAGTCTTGGCCCCTTATGCAGAAAAGAACTACCAAAAACACTTGGCAGATGCCAAAGAGTGGGTGCTTCCTGAAAAGCAAGAGGACTATGCTTGGAGCAAGACTCAAAAAGATATCTATGATGCCATGCAATCGCTGGAATATGAGATCAATACCCTCTTTACTTCGAACGGGCAAACTCCCTTTACTTCGCTTGGTTTTGGTCTTGGAACCAATCGCTTCGAGCGGGAAATCCAAAAGGCGATTCTGGAAATTCGGATTAAGGGACTTGGATCGGAACATCGGACCGCTATCTTTCCAAAACTGATCTTTACCCTCAAGCGGGGGCTCAACCTAGAGCCGGGAACGCCTAACTATGACATCAAACAATTGGCCTTGGAATGTGCGACGAAGCGCATGTATCCGGACGTTTTGTCTTATGACAAGATTGTCGAGTTGACAGGCTCCTTCAAGGTACCGATGGGATGTCGTTCTTTCCTTCAAGGTTGGAAGGATGAGAATGGTGTGGAAGTCAATTCTGGCCGGATGAACCTAGGGGTTGTGACAGTCAATTTACCTCGGATTGCCTTGGAATCAGGCGGAGACAAGGAGAAGTTCTGGCAAATCTTTAATGAACGGATGAACATCGCTGAAGATGCCTTGGTTTACCGGGTGGAACGCACCAAAGAAGCGACACCAGCTAATGCGCCGATTCTCTACCAATATGGGGCTTTCGGGAAACGCTTGGGTAAGTATGACCAGGTAGATCAGCTCTTCCGTCATCGCAGAGCGACCGTTTCTCTTGGCTATATCGGACTCTATGAAGTCGCAACCGTCTTTTATGGTCCAAATTGGGAACACAATCCAGAAGCCAAACAATTCACGATCGATATCATCAAGGATATGAAAGCGCGCGTGGAAGAATGGTCTGACCAGTATGATTACCACTTCTCCATCTATTCGACACCGTCAGAAAGCTTGACAGACCGCTTCTGTCGCCTGGATACGGAGAAATTTGGTCAGGTTCCAGATATCACAGATAAGGAATACTACACCAATAGTTTCCACTACGATGTTCGTAAGAACCCAACGCCATTTGAAAAGTTGGATTTTGAAAAAGTTTATCCTGAAGCTGGAGCTTCTGGTGGCTTTATCCACTATTGTGAATACCCTGTGCTCCAACAAAATCCAAAAGCCCTTGAGGCAGTTTGGGATTATGCTTATGACCGGGTTGGTTATCTCGGAACCAATACGCCGATTGACCGTTGTTACAAGTGTGATTTTGAAGGAGATTTCACGCCGACTGAGCGCGGATTTGCTTGTCCAAACTGTGGCAATAGCGATCCGAAAACGGTTGATGTGGTCAAACGGACCTGTGGTTATCTAGGAAACCCGCAAGCTCGTCCCATGGTCAATGGCCGTCATAAGGAAATCGCTGCACGTGTCAAACACATGAATGGATCCACGATCAAATCAGCTGGACACCAAGTGACAGATTAGAAAAGGACATTATGGGAAAATACCAATTAGATGATAAGGGCAAGGCTCAGGTTCAACGATTCCACGAAAAGCATTCAAAGGGTGGAATCAATAAAAAAGACCGAGTAGCCAGCCTGAGAGAACAATTTTTAAATAAGAACAAGAAAAAATAAAGGTGAGAATTCTCGCTTCATATTGAAGATGGAATTCTCTTTTGAGACTTCCTTGGGTGGGGTACGGACGTCAGCGAACTTCTACGAAGTTCCATGACTAATTATTGAGCCTAGGGTCTCAATAATTCCGGATGCCTGAAACTTGTTGGTTTCAGGCATTTTTCCCACGGCGGAAAGTCTCAGTAGATTCTTGAAAAAGTTTAATAAATAAGCGTCATCTTATTGATTCAGTATTTATTAACTCATTTTATTAAAAATGATTGTTTATGTTGTAAAGTGAGAGTTCGCTCTCGCTTTTCTCGTATGGGGGGAGGTAAAGATGGAACTACGTAGACCAACTTTAGCAGATAAAGAAACCATTCTAAACATGATGGCAGAGTTCGAAGAGAACCAGTCGGCCCACGACGGCGGCTTTTGGGATGCTGAGAACTTTGATTATGAGGAGTGGCTAGAAACTAACCTTAATAAAGAAATGGGAATAAACTTGCCTGAAAATCGCGTTCCATCAATTCAGTTCGTATTGTTTGATGAATCAGGTCATGCTTTAGGTTTTTTGAATCTACGGCTGAGACTAAATGAGGGATTGTTGAATTATGCTGGTCATATCGGTTATTCCATCCGCCCTTCTGAAAGGGGAAAAGGTTATGCCAAGGAAGCTCTCCGTCAAGGTCTGCAACTAGCTAAAGAAAAGAACATCCATCGTGCTCTGGTGACTTGTAGCACGGAAAATCCGGCCAGTCGAGCGGTTATCTTAGCCAATGGTGGTCAATTTGAAGATGTTCGAAATGGAACGGAGCGTTATTGGATAGAAGTGGAGTAGAAGGATGACATGGAATACACCTAAACCAGGTGAATGGAAGAGTGAGGAACTGAGTCAAGGACGCATCATCGACTACAAGGCCTTTAACTTTGTGGATGGAGAAGGGGTGCGCAATTCCCTTTACGTAGCAGGCTGCATGTTTCACTGTGAGGGTTGTTACAATGTAGCGACCTGGTCTTTCAATGCAGGTATTCCCTATACCCAAGAGTTAGAAGAGCAGATCATGGAAGATCTGGCCCAACCCTATGTCCAAGGCTTAACCTTGCTAGGAGGAGAGCCATTTCTTAATACAGGTATACTTTTACCCCTTGTAAAACGTATTCGGAAAGAATTGCCGGAAAAAGACATCTGGTCATGGACGGGCTACACTTGGGAAGAAATGATGTTAGAAACGCCTGATAAACTGGAGCTCTTGTCGCTGATTGATATCCTGGTCGATGGGCGCTATGATAAGAGCAAACGCAACCTCATGTTGCAATTTCGTGGTTCTTCCAACCAGCGGATTATTGATGTTCAAAAATCATTGAAAGAAGGAAAAATTGTCATCTGGGACAAGCTCAATGATGGCAAGGAAAGTTTTGAGCAAGTCAAGCGGGATGATCTTTTGTAGGATCTTCAAAAACCGGGTTTTTCACCCGGTTTTTTAGGTTCTCTGCATAAGTATACAAGGGATTTCGCTCGTTTCAGAAAACGCTTACTTTTTAAATGTACATAATGGACAAAAAAGTGATAATTAATGCATTTTTTGCTAAAAATATGTTACAATAAATATGATTAGGACTAATTGGAGGTATTTATGTCACAAAGGAGACGAAGTCGTCGTTCAGAACATAAGTGGGGGCAATTGCGAATCATTAATTCCGTATTGCTTATTTTTTTGCTTATGACTGCAAGTTGGGCGACCTATACCATGTTGGCCAATAACATCTTGGCTTTTCGTTATGTCAATGTTCTCGTGATTGCACTACTAGCTCTTCTCTTGCTCTTGTCAGCTTGGTTTGTGATCAAAAATCAGGCCAAAAAGACAACTTTGGTCCTGCTTCTTGTCGGCTTATTGGCTAGTTCAGGAGTTTTGTTTGCTAGTCAACAGCTGCTTAATCTGACCAGTAATGTCAATGGCCACTCTAACTATACAGAGTTTGAGATGGCTGTCTATGTCAAGAAAGACAGTGATATCAAAGATATCAAAGAAATCAAGGAAGTGGTGGCACCAAAGGGCAACAATAACGAAGCCAATCTCACTGCCCTCTTGGACAACATCAAAAAGACCAAGGGTCAGGAAATTTCTGTAGTGGATGCACCGACTTATCTAGATGCCTATAAGAGCTTGCAAGAGGGTAACGCTACTGCTATGGTCCTCAACAGTACCTTTGAAGATACCATTGCAGCAGAAGATGCGGACTATGCGAAGAAGTTGAAGAAAATCTATTCCTACAAGATCCGAAAAGAAGTGGCAGCGACGAGCAAGGTATCTGCCAATGCGGATGTCTTTAACATCTATGTCAGCGGGATCGATACCTATGGGCCGGTAACCTCGGTTTCTCGTTCAGATGTCAATATCATCATGACCGTCAATCGGAAGACCAAGCAAGTCCTATTGACAACGACACCACGGGATGCCTATGTACCGATTGCAGATGGTGGTAACAACCAAAATGATAAGTTGACCCACGCGGGGATCTACGGAGTGGATGCTTCGATCCATACTCTTGAGAATCTCTATGATATCAAGCTCAACTATTATGTTCGTCTCAATTTCACCTCCTTCCTCAAGTTGATTGACCTTCTAGGGGGAATCGATGTGGAAAATGACCAAGAATTCACGAGTCTTCATGGCAAGTTCCATTTCCCAGTTGGAAAGGTTCATTTGAATTCAGAGCAAGCCCTCGGTTTTGTCCGAGAACGCTACTCTCTCCAAGGTGGCGACAATGACCGTGGGAAAAACCAAGAAAAAGTCATTGCGGCCATTATCAAAAAGTTGACCTCTACCAAGGTCTTAAGCAACTACAATGAGATTATCGGAAACCTCCAAGATTCTGTCCAAACCAATATGCAGTTGCCGACTATGATGAACTTGATCAATACCCAGTTAGAAACGGGTGGTTCTTATGAGGTGACTTCTCAAGCGATCACCGGTCAAGGACGAAATGACTTGCCGTCTTATGCTATGCCTGGTTACAATCTCTATGTAATGGAGTTGGATCAAGCCAGCTTGACCAAGGCAAAGGAAACCATTCAAAAAGTGATGGAAGGAAAAGAAAAATGATTGATATCCACTCGCACATCGTCTTTGATGTGGATGATGGACCAAAGACAAGAGAAGATACGCGTTCCTTATTGGAAGAAAGCTATCGCCAAGGGGTGCGGACCATTATCTCCACTTCTCATCGTCGCAAGGGGATGTTTGAAACCCCCGAAGAAAAGATTTCTGAAAATTTTCAAGAAGTGAAAAAAATTGCGGCAGAGGTCGCGCCAGATTTAACGATTCATTACGGGGCAGAGATCTACTTTACCAATGATGTCTTAAAAAAACTGGAAGAAAAGATCATTCCACGTTTAGCTGAGACGCGCTTTGCGCTAATTGAATTCAGCATGGGAACACCTTACAAGGAGATTCATACGGCCTTGGACCGTTTGCTCCATCTAGGTGTGACACCGGTGGTGGCCCATATTGAGCGCTACAAGTGCTTGGAGAAAAATGAGGAGCGTGTGCAAGAGATGATTGACATGGGCTGCTACATGCAGATCAATAGTTCCAGTGTTCTCAAGCCTCGCCTCTTTGGGGATGAGCAAAAACAACTGAAAAAACGAGCTCGGTACTTCTTAGAAAAAGGCTTGGTGCACTTTGTGGCTAGTGATATGCACAATGTGGATAAACGACCGCCTTATATGGCAGAAGCCTATCGCTTGATCAAGGAAGAATACGGAGAACAACGAGCACAAGCCCTCTTTGTCGACAATCAGCAGCTCTTGTTAGCGGATGAATTAATCTAACCATGAAACAGGTGGAGAGATCCACATGAAGGAGTAATTAGGAAATGAACAATCAAGAAAATCAAGCAGTGGAAATTGATGTTTTCGCTATGCTGAAGACCCTATGGAAACGCAAGTTTTCGATCGTTTTGGTCGCTCTTGTCTTTGCCATCGCAGCATTTGGCTACAGTGCCTTTTTAGCCAAGAAAGAATACCAAAGTACTAGCCGGATCTACGTGGTCAGTCGTCAAAACCAAGACAACAATGCCTTGACAAACTCTGATTTGCAGGCGGGTTCTTACTTGGTTAAGGACTACCGTGAGATCATTCTTTCTCAAAATGTCTTGAGCCAAGCCATCGAAGAATTGAAACTCGATATGACACCTGGTGAGTTGTCGAAAAAGATCAGTGTATCCGTTCCGACAGATACTCGTATCCTTTCGATCACGGCTAAGGACGGAGATCCAAAAGAAGCGGCCCGCATTGCCAATGGCCTTCGGAATGTAGCAGCTGAAAAGATCATTTCTGTGACCAAGGTGTCAGATGTTACGACTTTGGATGAAGCAGAAGTGCCTCAATCACCTTCTTCACCAAATATCCGACGCAATGTCCTCCTTGGTTTTATTGCTGGAGCAGGCCTTATGGTGGTTCTCATGGTCGTAGTAGAAGTCTTGGACGATCGTGTCAAGAGACCAGAAGATATCGAAGAGTTGATGGGCTTAACCTTGCTTGGTATTGTGCCAGATATTAAGAAACTGTAGACTGGGGATCGCATGAATACGTTAGAAATTTCAAAAAATAAATTACAAGAAATTCGGAAGGCAGAAGAGTACTTCAATGCCCTAGCGACGAATATCCAATTGAGTGGGGTAGACTTAAAAGTCATCGCCATCTCATCTGTTCAAGAAAATGAAGGGAAATCAACCACTTCAACCAACTTGGCTGTTGCCTTTGCACGTGCAGGTTACAAGACCCTCTTGGTCGACTGTGACATCCGGAACTCTGTCATGACAGGGGTTTTCCGTAGCCGGGATAAGATTCAAGGGTTGACCGACTTCTTATCTGGCCGTAGCCAATTGGACCAAATCTTGTATGCGACTGATTTTCCAAACTTGGATATCATCGAGTCTGGTCAGGTAGCACCAAACCCAACAGGTCTCTTGCAAAGCAAGAACTTCACCGTGATGATGGATGCACTGCGTGAGCATTTTGACTATATCATTGTCGACACTCCTCCAATTGGGGTCGTGATTGATGCGGCGATTATCGCCCAACGCTGTGATGGAACTGTCTTGATCACAGAATCTGGGGCCAATGGACGCAAGGCTGTCCAAAAAGCTAAGGACCAATTAGAACAAACAGGCACGCCTTTCTTGGGAGTAGTGCTCAATAAATTTAACATTAAAGCTGCTGAGTATGGTTCGTATGGTGGATACGGATCTTACGGAGAGTACGGGAAAAAGTAAAGATTAGGATTGAGGGAAAATGGGAGAAGAAAGAATCGAACTGGAAAAACTAAATATTGTTCTCTTTCAAAGTTTAGCTGTCCTATTTTCGGCTTACATTGTGAGTCTTTTTAAGGATGCAGAATACACGTCACAGACGATCGCCATTCTCTATCTCTTACATTTTGTAGCCTTCTACATTAGCAATATTGCCTATCGTTTTTATAGCAGGGGTTACCTGGATGAGCTCTTTCAGGTCTTGAAATACAATGTGTTTTTCGCTGTTGGGATCACCTTTACCTCTTTTATGCTCGATGGGGTCTTTTCCATCTCTCGTCGGGGGATGATCTACTTCTTTCTTTTGAATACTTTTTCTGTCTATGTCATGGATCTCTTGCTCAAGAGATACCGGAAGTCTGTTTCGCCACGGCGGAAAAGTTCGCGAAAGATTTTCTTGATCACAGCGACCAGTCGGATGGAAAAGGTATTTGATATTCTGCATTCGCCTAACCTCTATCATGGGGAACTAATCGGTGTCACCGTCATGGACGATACGGATTTTGCTCATTCGGGTGTACGGGTGGTGCAGCCAGATCAAATGATGAACTTTGTGACTAAGGAAGTGGTGGATGAAGTGTTTATTAATCTGCCAAGTGAGGACTACAATATTAGTGACTTCGTCTCGGAGTTTGAGAGTATGGGGATCGATGTATCGGTCAATCTCAATGCCTTTAACTTCGCTTCCTTAGGCAATAAACGGGTTCGAGAAGTCGGGGGACTAAGTGTCGTTACTTTCTCAACCAATTTCTACAAACCGAGCCACGTATTTGCCAAACGTCTTTTGGACATTGCAGGAGCCCTCTTTGGACTATTGATTTGTGGACTAGTAAGTATCGTTTTGGCCCCTCTAATCCGCAAAGATGGTGGACCTGCCTTCTTTGTACAAAAACGGGTCGGAAAGAACGGACGGTATTTCAACTTCTATAAATTCCGCTCCATGCGTGTGGATGCCGAAGAGATTAAGAAAGATCTCATGGCGCAAAACACCATGACAGGTGGCATGTTCAAGATGGAAAATGATCCGCGGGTAACGCCAATCGGACGCTTTATCCGTAAGACCAGTCTCGATGAATTGCCACAATTTTACAATGTTTTGATCGGAGACATGAGTCTGGTCGGGACTCGTCCCCCAACGGTTGACGAATACCAAGAATATACACCAGCTCAAAAACGCCGACTCAGCTTCAAGCCAGGTATTACAGGACTTTGGCAAGTGAGCGGACGCAGTGAAATCAAGGATTTTGACGAAGTGGTCAAACTGGACGTTGCGTACATGGATGATTGGACGATCTGGAGAGACATTCAGATCTTGCTCAAGACCGTGAAGGTTGTACTTAGAAAAGAAGGAGCGAAGTAGGAGACTGCCTACTTCGTCCTTTCCATGTTAGGAGAAAAATGACACAATCAATTTATATCGTTGGTTCCAAAGGTATTCCAGCAAAATATGGTGGTTTTGAGACCTTTGTTGAGAAGTTGACAGAATTCCAACAAGATAAAAATATCCAGTATTATGTAGCTTGTATGCAGGAGAATTCAGCAAAATCAGGAATTACTGCAGATACTTTCGAGCATAATGGAGCAATCTGTTACAACATTGATGTCCCTAATATCGGTCCTGCGCGTGCCATTGCTTATGATATTGCGGCTCTCAATAAAGCTATTGAAATCGCAAAAGAAAATAAGGATCAAGCTCCGATCTTCTATGTCTTGGCTTGCCGGATTGGTCCTTTTATCTCAAAAATTAAAAAGAAAATCAAGGCGATCGGTGGGACCCTCATGGTCAATCCAGATGGTCATGAATGGCTTCGCGCGAAATGGAGTCTCCCAGTCCGTAAGTACTGGAAGTTTTCGGAACAACTCATGGTTAAACATGCCGACCTGTTAATCTGTGATAGCAAGAATATCGAGGCTTATATTCAGAAGGATTACGCTAAGTATCAGCCACAGACGACCTATATCGCCTATGGAACGGATACAAGCAAGTCTAGCCTGAGTAGGGAAGATGAGAAAATACGGACCTGGTTTGCGGATAAGCAAGTCTCTGAAGGAAATTACTACCTTGTCGTAGGTCGCTTTGTACCCGAAAACAACTATGAGGCCATGATTCGTGGCTTTATGCAGTCCAGTTCCAAAAAAGATTTTGTCCTGATTACCAATGTAGAGCAAAACAAGTTCTATGAACAGTTGCGTAAAGATACAGGATTTGATCAAGACCCTCGAGTGAAGTTTGTCGGAACTGTTTATGATCAAGAATTGCTCAAATACATTCGTGAACATGCCTTCGCTTATTTCCATGGTCATGAGGTAGGTGGTACTAATCCATCCCTTCTTGAGGCGCTCGAGTCTACTAAACTCAACCTCTTGTTAGATGTTGGCTTTAACCGTGAAGTCGGTGAAGATGGTGCTCTCTATTGGAAGAAAGATCAATTGGCACATGTCATTAATCAGGCTGAACAATTGGATGAACAAGCTATCGAAGACCTCAATCAAAAATCAAGTCAACGGATTGCAGATGCTTTCACTTGGGAAAAGATTGTCACAGACTACGAGAAAGTATTTAAAGGTTAGAAATGCAGAAAATTTTATATCTCCATGCTGGTGCCGAAATGTATGGTGCTGACAAGGTTTTGTTGGAGCTTATTAAGGGTTTGGATAAAAATGCTTTTGAAGCACACGTTATTTTACCCAACGACGGTATCTTAGTGGGTGCTTTAGAAGAGGTCGGTGCAAAGGTTAAAGTTATTGATTACCCAATTTTGCGCCGGAAATATTTTAATCCAAAAGGGATTCTTGAGTACTTTGGCTCCTATAACCGTTACTCCAAACAAATTGCTAAATATGCTAAAGAGAATGGGATTACTCTTATTCACAACAATACAACTGCGGTACTTGAGGGCATTTACCTCAAGCGGAAGTTGAAACTTCCTCTGATTTGGCATGTCCATGAAATCATCGTTAAACCTAAAGCTATTTCTGATTTCATCAACTTTTTAATGGGTCGCTATGCGGATACCATTGTGACAGTTTCAAATGCTGTTGCTAATCACGTCAAGCAGTCTCGTTTTGTAAAAGATGATCAAGTTCAAGTCATCTATAATGGTGTTGACAATGCTGTTTATCAGGTGATGGATGCTAGTGCGGTTCGTGATCAGTTTGGAATTTCGCAGGATGCTTTGGTTATCGGTATGGTTGGTCGTGTGAATGCCTGGAAAGGGCAAGGCGACTTCCTAGAAGCCGTGACCCCAATCTTGCAGGCAAATCCAAAGGCAGTAGCCTTTTTGGCAGGAAGTGCATTTGAAGGTGAAGAGTGGCGCGTGGATGAGTTGGAAAAGGCTATATCAGAATCACCAGTAGCTAGCCAAATCAAGCGTATCGATTATTATAGTAAGACAACAGAGCTCTATAATATGTTCGATATATTTGTCTTGCCAAGTACTAACCCAGATCCTCTACCAACTGTAGTCCTTGAATCCATGGCTTGTGGTAAACCTGTAGTGGGTTACCGTCATGGTGGTGTCTGTGAGATGGTCAAGGAAGGCGAAAATGGCCTTCTCGCTACTCCAAATCAGCCTGAAGAATTGTCTAAAGCTATCCAAGAATTAGCAGAGAACACTGAGAAAAGAGAACAATTTGGTAAGGCCTCTGTCCAACGCCAAAAAGAACTCTTCTCATTACAAAGTTATATTCGAAATTTTTCGGAGTTGTATAAGAAATATTAATAATCAAATTCGCTGAAAAAAGGATTATATCCGAGCTGATTTAAAGATTTACCATATATCATTGAATGTTGTAAGTCAGTTAGATCAGAGAGGAGAAGAATTAGAGTAGAATAAAAATTTAGGTAAAGAATTGATGAAACCACTATTAACTGTCGTCATTCCAGTATATAATGTTGAAAGATATTTAAAACGTTGCATTGAAAGTGTTCTTGCCCAAGAATGGAAGGACTATGAGATTATACTTGTTGATGACGGGAGTACTGATCATTCTCCTCAAATCTGTGATGACTATGTTAAGGCTTATGACTTTATCTCAGTTATTCATAAAGAAAATGGTGGACTTTCTGAAGCACGGAACACAGGTATTTCTCATGTCAAAGGAGAATATGTTTATTTTCCTGATTCAGATGATTGGATTGAACCAGATGCCTTTATGGCATTAGCGGAAGTCCTTGAATCCCAGAAGTTTGATATTATTTCTTTTAATCGTGAATTTGTGAAGGGTGAAGAAGATGCTATAGTTTCAGAACCAGAAGTGACCCAAGTATTTGAAGGTAAAGATGCTTTTGTGCAAATGCTGAAGCATCGTTATATTACTGGGTTTGCTAATGATAAAATCTATCGAAAATCATTATTCACTGATCATAACATTCAGTTTCCAATTGGGAAATACTATGAGGATCTTGGCACTAATTACAAACTGTTTCTTGTGGCTAAGAAGGTCTATGCAACTAATCAAAAATACTATCACTACTTAATTGACAACCCAAATTCTATTACACAGTCTTGGAATGAAAAAAAGTTTAGAGATATGTATGGATTTTATAAAGAAATGTTTTATTCAGATTTTGTATGTTCGCAATTAAATCAAGAAGAGTTGCATATCTCACAACTTTATTATGTAAATGGATTGATTCACATACTAGCAAGTTTGTATAAATCTAAATTAGACAAAGAATATATAGACATTACTGATGAAGTGAAACAAGAATTGCTTAAGAATAGTGTTTCTCTTTCTCAAATGAAAGACCAACCAAATAAGTTAAAATATGTACTGTATAGACTTAAAGTATTAAAACTAGCCTTCAGTATACAAAACGTTTTTTGATGTTGTTTTAAGAAATCATTCTGAGATTTTTAGACAAGGGTTTGGCAAATGAAGTTTGGACTATTTTATTTGATAAAGAAAAGTAACATAATATTTTTGGTCTTTCTTCTTTTTTATTGTATCGGAATAATGGACTTTTAACAAAAAAATTATATAGTTAGACCGGCCAAACAATTATTTTATAGGTGATTTAACATGGAAGAAAAAATTGATTTTGTTGTACTTTGGGTTGATGGAAATGATCCTGACTTCAT
Organism: Streptococcus parasanguinis; assembly: GCF_016648925.1. Taxonomy (GTDB): domain Bacteria; phylum Bacillota; class Bacilli; order Lactobacillales; family Streptococcaceae; genus Streptococcus. The sequence continues at coordinate 16,598 of NZ_JACLQX010000014.1, forward strand.
TAGAGAAAAAAATAAATATACGTCTAATAGTTTGCAGGTTGATAATGATGGAGATAATCTGCACCGTTATAGAGATTATGGAACATTCAATTATTGGTTTCGGATGGTAGAGAAGCATGCACCGTGGGTAAATAATATTTATCTTATAACTAATGGTCAAAAACCGGAATGGTTAAATTTAAATCATCCTAAACTAAAATGGGTTAGGCATAGTGATTTTATGCCTGAGGAATATTTACCAACATTTAATTCTGCTGCAATTGAGTTGAATTTACACCGCATTGAAGGTTTATCAGAGAACTTTGTTTTTTTTAACGATGACATGTATTTGATTCAAGATGTTAAGCCTGATGATTTTTTTGTCAACGGACAACCGAGGCTATTGGCTGTTTATGAAGCCTTGGTTCCGTGGTCATCTTTTTCCAAAGTTTATTTTAATAATGTAGAAGTTTTATATAGACATTTTTCAAATAAAAAAGCCTTGAAACAGTCGCCGTTTAAGTTTTTCAATTTTAAATATGGTCAATTGGTTTTAAAAAATATTTTGTTATTTCCATGGAAGATAACTGGATACTATAATCAGCATACACCAGTTCCAATAAAAAAGAGTACACTAATTCATTTATGGAATGTAGAAGAAGACATTTTTGTTCAAACATCTAAACATAAATTTAGAGACTATAATACGGATATAAATCATTATTTATTATGTTATTGGCAAATTGAAAGTAATGATTTTCAACCATCTACTAAAAATTTTGGAAAATCAATTTCAATTACCGCTGTTGATCAGCTTCCTAAATTATTATCGAAAAAAAAGACAAAATTACTTTGTGTCAATGATGATATGGCGATGACAGAAAATGACTTGGAGAAATTTTCTAAGATATTGTCTAATCGTTATCCTGACAAGTCTCAATTTGAATTGTGATTCAATGTATTAGTTACTGGAGTAAATAGATGAAAACTAAAATTTTACAAATGGGGGCAGACAATTTCGGAGCAGGAGGTAGGTCTGTAATAGCCTATAACTTGACTCGTCCCTTAACAGACGACTTTCAAGTTGACTTTTTGGCTATTGGAAAATTGAAGAACCCTAGTTTTCATCGAATAATTGAAGAAAACGGGGGACAGGTTCAACATGTTAAGGAAGCATCAAGTAAAATAAAAAGGCTAAGAAATATCTACTCTATTTTAAAAAAAGAAAAGTACGATATTGTTCATATTAATGCAGATGATGCTATCGAGGGGTTATTTAATATTATTCTGTCAAAGCTTGTAGGTGCAAAAATAGTACTTCATGCTCACACTACTTCATCTAGTCGTGGTAAGGGTTTTGTTGGCAGATTAAAAATGTTAACGGCAAGAAAAATAATTAAGTTTCTTGTTGATTATAAGTTGGCCTGTTCACTTGAAGCAGCGAATTATTTGTATGGCGATACTGATTTGTCTGATGTGGCGATACTGAAAAATGGTATTGTAATCAATGACTTTTTATATAATGAAGAGTTAAGGCAAAAGGTACGAGAGAATCTAAATATTCCAGTGGAGGCTACCGTTTTAGGTACTGTCGGGAGAATGTCATATGAAAAAAATCCTGAATTTATAGTTGACCTAATACATACTTTTTTTCTCAAGGTACCTAATTTTTATTTTATATGGATTGGTGATGGTGAAGAACGAGCTAATATAGAAACGCTGCTAGACGAAGAAATAAAATTAGGAAGGGTTTTATTGCTTGGAAAACAAGAACAACCAGCACAATATTTACAAGCAATGGATGTTTTTTTGTTACCTTCTTTCTATGAAGGATTTGGAATCGTGAATATTGAAGCACAAGCATCTGGACTACCTTGTGTGGTAAGTTCTGCTGTTCCAGAGTCAGCATCGGTTAATTCAAACTTTTATAGATTATCATTATCTGATGGTGTTGAAAAGTGGTCAGATTTTATCACCTCTATGAGTTATGAACGCCTTCCATATGGTTCTAGAGAAAAAATAAAAGAAGCTGGATTTGATATAGAGGATAGCGCTAGAAAATTACGAATAATCTATCAGGAATTAGCGAAGTGAAACAAAAGGAGATTCTATGTACTCATTAATTATTACTGATTACAAATCAATGAGTGATACAGTAGATTATATAAAAAAGTTTATTGATATATATGTCGGGAATGATGTACATTACATTATCGTAGATAATAGTGCGGAAGAATTGGGGAAACAATTCTTACAAGATTCTAAAGTTGAATTTACTTCCTCTGCTTTTAATGGGAAAAAAGTTTATTCTTTTGAAATTTCACAAAGGAAAATTTATATAATTGATTCCAATGAAAATGGTGGATACTCTAAAGGCAATAATTTAGGTGCAAAATTTGCAATTCAGAACTTTGATACACGCTATCTAGTTTTTTCAAACAATGATTTAGAGTTTCCTAATGGTTTACAGTTGAATGAATGTAAAACTATCATTGAAACGAGCGATCATCCAATAGGTATAGTTGGTCCTAAGATTCTCACTCCTCAAGGAGATATTCAAAGTCCTCGTAAGCGGATGAATTTTGTAGAAGAGATGATACTTCAGGATTATAATAGGCAGTGGTTTAATAGTAAGATACATAAATGGATTGATATTGACTATACTGCTCCTGAGGGTGAGACTGGATGGGTTAGTGGTAGCTTTATGTTTGTTTCTAGAAATGCTTTTGAAGCAGTATCAGGATTTGATGAAAATATTTTTCTCTATTGTGAAGAAATGATTTTAAGTGAAAGAATGAGGAATAAGGGATATATGACTTATTTCTATCCTGAATGGACAATTTATCATTATCATAGAGGAGCGCATAATCCTGAGTCAGAGAAAATTGGCCGTGTATCAAAAAAATACTATTACAGAGAATATAGAGGGGCATCTAAACTTTCTTTGAAAATATCTGATATGTCCTACTTCTTATGTAAAAAGATATATCGATTGAAAAAAATATTGGATGGTACGTATTTCAAGGAGAAAAAACATTGAAATTTAATAAATATCTTTTTCTATTTTTACTATTTTTCTTGATTGAATTCAGAGGTTTTTATCTAGTAAGTTGGCCGAATTTACTGGGAGGAGCGGCCAGTAATAAATTAGGAGTTGCATTCTATTCTTTAATATTATTTTTGGCATACTTTATCTATAATAAAGGGAAACTTAAACTAGGTATTTTTGGAAATTATATCCTAATCTTTTTTCTAATTCTGTTTTTTAATTCGCTTGTGTCAATGTATTTATTTGATTACTCGATTACGCAAGTATTGTGGGATGTTCTTCCTTATTCAATTTTACTCCTTTATTTTCCTCTTTGCGAGATATTTAAGACAGAAAGAAACTATAAGCTTTTTGTTAAAATCGGTCAGATAACCATTTCAATAGTATCAATATTATTTGTTATGCAAGTATACAGATATCATGGCTTGCAAACATTGTTTTTGAAAATTGAAGAGATTATTCCTATAAGTTATATTTATAATTTAACAGTACCTTTACGTATTTATAGTGTTTTTGAGGGACTTGTTCGGGTATTTGTTATATTGGTGGCATGGAAAATTATTGCAAATCATTTTAAAAAATCATTTTTTGATATAGTTAGTTTATTATTGATGTTAGTTGCTATTTTTTATGTTGATCAGTCGAGATACTATTTGGTGACTGTACTAATAGTCATTCTTTCAATGTATTTCATATACAATAAGCGTAGACTAACTCTATCCTCATTATTATGGACTCTTATTTTAGGGACGGCGGGTTTATTCATTATTTCAAATAAATTTGGTTCAATATCTGATAGTATTTCGGATAACACCGGCTCCTCTTTTGCTCGAACAGGTGCAATAGAATATTATTTTAATAAAATTTTTACTTATCCATTTGGTTTAGGATTGCATACTCCGGAAAAGGGCACTTCTTTATATTATTTTATAAAAGGGCCTGATGGATTTTTTAATTATGATGATATCGGGATATTTGGAACATTAGGTTCTTTGGGGGTGCCAGGGTTTGTATGGTATATCCTTTTGACTATAAATTTAATTATGACGTGGGTAAAGAAACTTAGTTCCAACGTATTAATAACAGGCCTACTGATTAGTTTTCTGATGAGCCTTCCAATCATGTCATATATTGATAGACCTCGGATTATTGCGTTAACGTTGACACTAGTTATTATCAATAATGAATCTGCAAAATTAAACAGAGATGGAGAGTTAATAGATGACTAAAAAAATGGGAGTGAATGCGGCTTTAAATTTATTTAAAACAGCACTTTCAATTATATTCCCTTTAATCACTTATCCCTATATCAGTAGAATATTAGGTGTGGAGAACCTAGGAAAAATTAATTATACAGCTTCTATTGTAGGTTACTTTTCTTTAGTTGCTGCACTTGGGATCTCTACTTATGCTATTAGGGAAGGGGGGCGTATTAGATCTGATTCTAAGAAATTAAGTCATTTAGGTAATCAAATTTTTACTATAAATATTTTATCGACGATAGTATCCTATCTGTTGTTAGTATTAGTTGTATGCTTATTTATTCCGAATAGAGAATATCAAATTCTGATTTTTATTCAAAGTTTGACAATTGTTTTTACAACACTCGGAGTGGACTGGATAAACGTTCTTTTTGAGGATTTCCTTTATATTACGATTAGAAGTATCATTATACAAATTTTATCGTTGATATTGATGTTTGTTCTTGTTAAAACAGCTAGTGATTTATATCTATATACATTTATCTCAGTAATTGGTTCAGGGATATCTTGTATTTTAAATTTAATCTATTGTAGAAAGTATTTAAAACTCTCTCTTGTTTGGAGACTTGATCTAGTAAAGCATTTTAAGCCAATTATTGTCTTGTTTTCTGGTGGTCTAGTAATTAGTATCTATGCTAATTCTGATATGCTAATATTAGAGTGGTTTAAAGGAGCATATTACGTTGGATTGTATGCTGTTGCAGCCAGAGTATATACAATATTAAAAAATTTATTAGCTTCAATCTATTCTGTTACAATACCTAGGTTGTCACATTTGTTTGGAGAACAGAAAATTGACGAATTTAAAAAAAGTTATACTCAAATACTTTCAGTGGTAACTCTAATCTTAATTCCAATGAGTGCAGGTCTTATTGTCCTATCTAGGGAAATTATTTTATTTTTAGGTGGAATAAAATTTATCGATGCCACTTTAACATTACAGTTACTAGCAATTAGTTTAATTGGAGCCATATTTGGTGGGATATTAACTTATGGGCTTAATATACCTATCGGACGTGAAACTGTAAACTTAACAGGAGCTCTATATGGAATTGTTGTAAATATCGGAATTAGTCTTCTTTTAATTCCAGTATTTTATCAGAATGGTGCTGCAGTAGCAACGATTGCATCAGAATTTTTTATTGTTTTATATAACTTTCTGGTTGTAAGAGAAAGCGGGAAGTACATTAATTTTGTACTATGGAGACAGAACTTAGTTCAAGCTTTACTAGGTTTCTTTTCAATAATAGTCATTGGTTTTGGGTTTAAGTTATTCGTAACTAATTCACTTCTTTTAATTTTTAGCATTACTTTAGTAAGCTTAATCATCTATTTATTAGAGCTCAAACTTTTAAAAAATCCATTGTTAGATCATATTTTAGATATAGCTAAACATAAATTTAGGAGGGGTTAGTTTGAAGATTGTAATTCCAAGAATTATTCATAACAAAGAACAATTGACCTGGGATTGGTCTGGTACAATAACTAATATTAAAAAGTATTTAGGAAAATACGAGATTGTTGAGGAACAGAATATTTTTTATACTTTTAGAATGAATGTGCACAAAGTGCTTGTTCGTTTAGGTATTAGAAAATCTGATATGAACATGACGTATATAAAATATGCTGAAAATCAAGTTCATCTCTCTCCAAAGGATGTTTGTCTTACATTTGATGAGTTTCCTTTATCTTTTCCTGATAATCCAGTGTATATCTATCAAGACTTGAATCTTCATTATTTGATAGAGAGTTCTCAAAACAATAGTCAATCATTCAAATATAGTGGTTTTCAAAACGTCTCGGCAGATATTCTAGATAGTCGAATGAGAAAACAGGAAACATTTTATAATCAAGCCACTGGAATATTTACTATGAGTAAATGGTTTTCAGATTACCTAATAGCTCAACAAGGGCTTCCAGTTGAAAAAGTTCATTACGTGGGAGCGGGAACAAATATGGACAACCTATTACTTGAGCACTCACATAAGGGACGAAATAAATTTTTATTTATTGGCAAAGATTTTTTGCGTAAAGGTGGAAATCTTGTTTATAATGCTTTTGTTTATTTGCAAAATAATCTCATGCCAGAGGCAGAGTTGTACATTATAGGTCCCTCAGATGCACCGATGGAATTTAACAATCCGAATGTTTATTTTTTAGGGAATCTACCAGCTGATAAGGTACAATATTATTATAATCTTTGTGATGTATTTGTTTTACCTTCTCGATTTGAAGCATTTGGAATTGTGTTTGTTGAAGCTCTTTGCTATGGTTTACCATGTATTGGACGTAATTTAATGGAAATGCCAAATCTAATTCAAAATAATGAAACAGGATTATTAATACCTGCTGAAGAGGAAAACCCACGGGTTTTAGCTGATAAAATGTATAATCTAATAAAAGATGAAAGCTTCTTTAGAAATGTTCAGATGAAACAAGATTATTATAAAGCAGAATATTCGTGGGACACAGTTGCAAAAAGAATGATTTCAGTGATGAAACAGGATTTAGATCAGGTATAATTCTTTTTCTAATTAAATTTTTGACAACTACCGATTGTAGTAAATAATTTATTTGGGATATGAAAAATAGTTTAATAGCAAAAGAAGTCAGATAGACTTCTTTTTTTAGTTTTTCAAAAAATATCACTAATTTTAAAAATTTGCCTTATAAAACTTTTCATCGCTGAAACCGTGTGGTAAAATGATTAACGTATAAAATTTGTATAAAGGGAAGTTTATATGAAAAAGAAAGATCTTATTTTTTATGCCGGAGCGGCAGTCTTGATGGCTGTATCTGCTCAGGGAGTCAGTGCAGATGAACTGGTTCCAAACGAGGCTGCTACTACTGAAGGCAACCAAGTCCAAGCTGAAAAAGCGCCAGAAGTGGCCGTTGCTGAAAAGTCGGTAACACCTGTCGCAAGCAACTATGCAGCACCAGCAAATGTGACCGAACAGCCTGTAGCACCTGTGAACAAGGTCGCGGCTTCAGAAAGTGGGGCTCCATCTGTAGAGAAAGCTACAGAAGCATCGACTACTGAGAAAGAAGAAACTCCTCTTCAGTCTAATACAGGAAGCACGACCTTCTTTAACACAGGCGCTCACGCTCCAGCTGGTCGTTCAACAGATGTGGCGGTTCAGCCAAAATCATTCGTTGATGTGAGTAGCCATAACGGAGACATTAGTATTGGAGACTACCGTACCCTAGCTAATAAAGGCGTGGGCGGTGTCGTTGTCAAATTGACAGAAGACACTTGGTACAAGAACCCGAATGCGGAGAACCAAATTCGTAATGCACAAGCTGCGGGTCTGCAAGTATCGACGTACCACTTCTCACGCTATACTTCTGAGGAAGCAGCGCGTGCAGAAGCGCGATTCTACATTGCAGCTGCACAACGTTTGAGTTTGCCAAAGAATACCCTCATGGTCAATGACTTTGAGGATGCCAAGATGCAGCCAAACATTAACCGCAACACCCAAGCTTGGGCTGACGAAATGCGCAAAAATGGCTACACCAACTTGATGTTCTACACCAGTGCTAGCTGGTTGGATGAAAACAACCTTCGCAAGAAAGGTCCTGTTAACACCGCTCAATTTGGGCTTCAGAATTTCTGGGTTGCTCAATACCCTTCTCCAAAACTGTCTGTAAACGATGCGAAAAGCTTGCGTTACAATGGGAAAGCTGGCGCGTGGCAGTTTACTTCTCAAGCGGAATTGCTTCCAGGAAAACACCTCTTTGACCACAGTGTGGACTATACCGGTCGCTTTACAGCGAACGCAAAACCTGCAGCGGATCCAACAGAAGGCAGCTTAAGTGGGAAGATTGACATTGTCAATAACGATACTATGACGGGCCGCTTTGACGTTGTCATCTCAAATGTTAAGGCACCAAATGGAGTTCGAAGTGTTTCTGTACCGATCTGGTCAGAAACAGGTGGTCAAGATGACCTTGTTTGGTATACAGCCAACCGTCAAGCAAACGGAACCTATACTGTTAATGTAAAAGCGTCCGATCATAAAAACTCAACCGGTCTTTATAATGTTCACCTTTACTATGTTCAGAACAATGGACAAATGACGGGTGTGGGTGGAACAACGACAAATGTTTACATCGGAAAACGACCAGAGGATTTAAAACCAAGTGGCACGCTAACGATTGAGAATAATAATGCTGAAACAGGAACCTTTGATGCAGTTATTCGCAATGTAGTAGCTCCAAATGGCTTGAAAGAAGTCTTGGTTCCAACTTGGTCAGACAAGAACTGGCAGGATGATCTAGTATGGCATAAAGCGGTTCGTCAAAGTGACGGCAGCTACCGAGCAACTATCAAAGCCTCAGATCATAAAAATGAAGATGGTAAATACAATGTCCATGTTTATTATGTAGATCAAGCTGACAAACGAAATTACATCACAGAGACTACAACAGAAGTACACCACGTTAAACCAAGTGGCACTGTCACCATTGAGAATAATAATTCAGAGGCAGGAACCTTTGATGCAGTTATTCGCAATGTAGTAGCTCCAAATGGCTTGAAAGAAGTTTTGATACCAACCTGGTCAGACAAGAACTGGCAAGATGATCTAGTATGGCACAAAGCAGTTCGTCAAAGTGACGGAAGCTACCGAGCTACCATCAAAGCCTCAGATCATAAAAATGAAGATGGTAAGTACAACGTCCATGTCTACTATGTAGATCAAAATAATCAACGGAACTACATAACAGAAACCACGACATACATCACAAAGACTGCGACAGAAGTACACCACGTAAAACCAAGTGGCACGTTAACGATTGAAAATAATAATGTTGAGACGGGCACGTTTGATGCAGTTATTCGCAATGTAGTAGCTCCAAACGGATTGAAGGAAGTCTTGATCCCAACCTGGTCCGACAAGAACTGGCAAGATGATCTAGTCTGGCATAAAGCAGTTCGTCAAAGTGATGGAAGCTACCGTGCGACTATCAAAGCCTCAGACCATAAAAATGATGACGGTAAGTACAACGTCCATGTCTACTATGTGGATCAATCTGACAAACGAAACTACATCACAGAGACTACAACAGAAGTACACCACGTAAAACCAAGTGGCACGTTGACGATTGAAAATAATAATGTTGAGACGGGCACGTTTGATGCAGTAATTCGTAATGTAGTAGCTCCAAACGGATTAAAAGAAGTCTTGATCCCAACATGGTCCGACAAGAACTGGCAAGATGATCTAGTATGGCATAAAGCAGTCCTTCAAAGTGATGGAAGTTACCGTGCAACTATCAAAGCTTCAGACCATAAAAATGAAGATGGTAAATACAATGTCCATGTTTATTATGTAGATCAAAATAACCAACGGAACTACATTACAGAAACCACGACAGAAGTGCGTCAAGCCCGCCGTTCTGGTACAATCTTGATCCAAAACAACAACAAGGATACAGGTACCTTTGACGTCATTATCAAGGATGTATACAGTCCTAAAGGGGTGCGAACTGTGCAAGTCCCTACATGGTCGGATAAGGATGGACAGGATGATCTCCGCTGGTACGAAGCGACTCGTCAAGCAAACGGAGACTACAAGGTATCGGTCAAAGCGAGCGATCATAAGAACTCTACTGGTAAATACCATATTCACCTTTATTACATTCAAAATGATGGTTCTCGTGTAGGTGTTGGTACCACGACTACAGAAGTTGAATTCCGAAATGCCCAGACCAAGACGCAAGCTGCTATCAAGAATGTCAATGCAACGAACGGGACTTATACAGTAGCTGTAGATCAGGCACCTCAGGGACGTCAGATTAAGAATATTCGTGTCGCAGCTTGGTCTAAAGCGCACCAAGAAAATCTATACTGGTATTCCGCAACACCGACAGGTATGCATACAGAGATCACTGTCTCTGCCAATAACCACGGTAATGAAGCGGGCAACTACACCACTCACGTCTATGTAGACTACAAAGATGGGGGAGTTGAAGGTTTTAACCTCGGTCAGACAGCCTTGTCTCCACGAAATCAAAAGGTGAATCCACAAACAACCTATTATTCTCAACGGGATCCTCGTTGGGCTGGGAAATATTACGGTGTGAGCAATGTCGATCAGTCAGGTTGTGTGCCAACCTCCCTTGCTATGACCTTTACAGATATCCTAGGTAGAACTATTTTGCCAACAACAGTAGCTGATTATCTCTACAACAATACTGATTCATTCAACAAAGGTGAAGCAGGAACAGATTCTGATGGGATTGTAGCTGCCACTCGTAACTGGGGCTTGAAGAGCCAATTGATTAATGGAGCTGGAGGCATTGCAGAAGCTCTCATGGCTGGCAAGCATGTACTTGCTGCGGTAGGCAATAGCCAATTCACTAGCGATCCTTATACTCATGAATTGGTCTTGCATGGTTATGACAATGGAAGAACCTATGTTCGCGATCCTTATAATAGTGGCAACAACGGCTGGTACTCCATTAACTATCTTCACTCCATTAAGAGTAAAGATCCGATGGATAATAAGCTTGGAGCACCTTTCTTCTCAATTTTTGCATAAGCTAATCAGAAGGCCAATCTGGCCTTCTTTTTTTCTTTAAAAATAGGATTCTTCTCATGATATTGTTTCTTGATCTGGCGGTTTGTGCTATAATACTACTATGTGGGTACAATCCGTATAAAAAATTGTAAGGGAAGATACATGAAAAAGAAAGATCTTATTTTTTATGCTGGGACAGCCGTTTTGTTAGCTTTTTCGACACAACAAGTCAAAGCCGATGAGCAACATGCGTCCGATCAAACACCAGAAAATACATCAGCTGTCGTTGCAACAACAACTTCATCAGAAGCGCAGAATACTGTAAGCGAAGGAGTGGGAGTTGAGAAAGGTATTCAGACAGAAAATACCGTTGCAACAGAGGCAACACCTGCCACACCGACTCTTAGCAATAACCAGTCTTCTGACAAGGGCACTAGCGACAAGGTTGCATCAGAGAAACCAGCACCAACTGTGGTAGTTAGTCGCGCACCATATGGCGCACGCGCACGAGTGGTAGAATCAGAAGATAATAGTTTGCCGGTTGAGAAAGTAGAGAAACCAAGTGGCACGCTAACAATTGAAAATAATAATGTTGAAACAGGAACCTTTGATGCAGTTATTCGCAATGTAGTAGCTCCAAATGGCTTGAAGGAAGTCTTGATCCCAACCTGGTCAGATAAGAACTGGCAAGATGATCTAGTATGGCACAAAGCGGTTCGTCAAAGTGACGGCAGCTACCGAGCAACTATCAAAGCCTCAGATCATAAAAATGAAGATGGTAAATACAATGTCCATGTTTATTATGTAGATCAAGCTGACAAACGAAATTACATCACAGAGACTACAACAGAAGTACACCACGTAAAACCAAGTGGCACGTTGACGATTGAAAATAATAATGTTGAGACGGGTACCTTTGATGCAGTTATTCGCAATGTGGTAGCTCCAAATGGCTTGAAAGAAGTCTTGATCCCAACCTGGTCAGACAAGAACTGGCAAGATGATCTAGTATGGCACAAAGCAGTCCTTCAAAGTGATGGAAGCTACCGTGCAACTATTAAAGCAGGCGATCATAAAAATGAAGATGGTAAGTACCATGTCCACGTCTACTATGTGGATCAAGCAGACAAACGAAACTACATCACAGAAACCACTACAGAAGTACACCACGTAAAACCAAGTGGTACTTTAACAATTGAAAATAATAATGTTGAGACGGGTACCTTTGATGCAGTAATTCGTAATGTAGTAGCTCCAAACGGATTAAAAGAAGTCTTGATCCCAACATGGTCAGACAAGAACTGGCAAGATGATCTAGTATGGCACAAAGCAGTCCGTCAAAGTGATGGAAGTTACCGTGCAACTATCAAAGCCTCAGACCATAAAAATGAAGATGGTAAATACAATGTCCATGTTTATTATGTAGATCAAAATAATCAACGAAACTACATCACAGAAACCACTACAGAAGTACACCACGTTAAACCAAGTGGCACTGTCACCATTGAGAACAATAATTCTGAAACAGGCACATTTGATGCAGTTATTCGTAATGTTGTTGCACCAAATGGCTTGAAGGAAGTCTTGATTCCAACCTGGTCAGACAAGAACTGGCAAGATGATCTAGTATGGCACAAAGCAGTCCGTCAAAGTGACGGCAGCTACCGTGCAACGATTAAGGCAAGCGATCATAAAAATGAGGATGGGAAGTACAATGTCCATGTCTACTATGTAGATCAAAATAACCAACGAAGCTATATTACAGAAACTACGACAGAAGTGCGTCAAGCCCGCCGCTCTGGCACGATCCTAATCCAAAACAACAACAAGGATGCGGGTACCTTTGACGTCATCATCAAGGATGTCTACAATCCTAAAGGTGTGCGGACCGTTCAAGTCCCTACTTGGTCTGATAAGGACGGCCAAGATGATATTCGCTGGTATGAAGCGACTCGCCAATCAAATGGAGACTACAAGGTATCGGTCAAAGCGAGCGATCACAAGAACTCTACTGGTAAGTACCATATCCACCTCTACTATATCCAAAATGATGGTTCTCGTGTAGGTGTTGGTACCACGACTACAGAAGTGGAGTTCCGAAATGCCATGACTAAGACGCAAGCTTCTATTAAGAATGTCAATTCTGGTGCTGGAACCTATACGGTAACAGTGGATCAAGCGCCTCAGGGACGTCGGATTAAGAACATCCGTGTCGCAGCCTGGTCTCAAGCGCACCAAGAAAATCTTTTCTGGTATTCAACAGCACCTTCTGGAATGCATACAGAAGTGCAGGTCTCTGCAGCCAATCACCAGTACCAATCAGGTAACTATACCACTCACGTCTATGTGGATTATGTCGATGGTGGCGTTGAAGGCTTTAACCTTGGTCAAACAGCCCTTCATCCCCGTGCGACAGTAGATCAAACTGCTTTTAGTCCTCGTGTAACGAATGGACAACGGGACCGTGTCTTACGGGCAGCAGCTAGTCTAGTAGGCGTTCGTGGCGGAACTGCAGCTCACCAACAATTGGTCAATGATTACAACAGTGTCAAACCACTTCCAGTAGGTTATGCAGTGAAGACGACCGATGACTGGTGTGATATCTTTGTCACAACCGTCTTCCAGCGGGAAGGTTTGAGCGGTTTGATTGGTCGTGAATGTGGAGTCGAACGTCACATCCAGATCTTCAAACGCTTGGGCATCTGGAATGAAGATGGTACCACTACACCAAAAGCAGGGGACATCATCACCTTTAACTGGGATCAAAATAGCCAACAAAACAATGGCTTTGCGGATCACATCGGAATTGTCGAAAGCGTCTCAAACGGAATCATTCATACCATTGAAGGAAACTCCAACAACCAAGTCCGTCGCAATACCTACCGAATCGGACATGGCAATATCCGTGGATTTGCAACCCCACGCTATCAATAATAAAAAGGGAGTGGGAAAGAACTCCGACTAGTAAAAAGAGTTCGTCTTCCCACCCCCGCACAGTTGATTAGGTCATCTTTGGAGCTTAAAAAGCGAACAAAGATGCCAATCAACCACTGCGTCATACAGTTATTTCTATCAAATATAAAAAGGCTGAACAGTTTTTGTCCAGCCTCTTTTTGTGGCTTCTTTTTTGAATGCAGATAAGTTTTTAAAATAAAATGAGAGATTCTGTCAATTGTTTAAAATGATTTTTATCTTTTGAAATATTCGATTATGACTGGAGACTTTACGCAGTGAGAAAAGTGCTTGAAATATTAGAATTTCAAGCACTCGGGAGTTTTGAGACCTGGGGCTCAAAACTAAGTCATGGAACTTCTTTGAAGTTCGCTGACGTCCGTACTCACTTAAGGAAAGTCTCTAAGAAGACTATTTCGGTTCTTTTCTCATTTTTTCAACCCTTCTTCAAAACTCTTAGAAGGGGCCTCGACTTGGATGGTTTCAAGCGTTAATGGATTGGTGAAGGTCAAGCGATGGGCATGGAGCATGAGTCGCTCTCCGCGTTCAGGGTTATAGAGAGGATCCCCGACAATCGGGTGCCCATGATGGGAGAGATGCACCCGGATCTGATGGGTACGCCCCGTCTTGAGCTGGCATTTGACCAGGCTGTTTCGCCCGATTTTTTTCAGTTGCGTCACCTGGGTTTCTGCGTACTGACCTTTGCGTGGATCGACCAGGCGCTTGCGCCGATCGTGGCGATCACGTCCGATTTTATCCTTGAAGACCATCGTTTTTTGCGTCAAGCTACCTTGAATCAAGGCCCAGTACTCGCGTTGGATTTTTTTATCTTCCAAAATTCGGTTGAGAATGGGTAGGATAAAAGGATTTTTGGCAAATAAAATCGCTCCGCTGGTTTCCTTGTCTAAGCGGTGCACGACGTAGCAGGTAGATCCAACATAGCTGGAAACATGGTTGAGAAGAGCAATTTCTGTCGGCTCATTGGCATGGGTTTTCATACCTTCGGGCTTATTGACGATGATGACATGCTCATCCTGATAGAGTTCTTCGACCAGACTCGGGTCTCCGGCTGGGAGCACTTTTTCAGGGTAATCGTCCGCGTCAAAGATCAGCTGGATCTGGTCTCCTTTTTGAACGGGGCTCTGCCAGTTGATGGTCTCGCCATTGACCAAGACGTGCTTCTTGGTTCGTAAAAAATGCCGGATCTTACGGGGAATGAGGAAGTAGTCCTCAAGCAGCTCTTTCACAGTCATCTGGGGAAAGGATTGTGGAATGGTAAATTGATAGTTCATGACCCTATTGTAGCAAAATCTAAGCTTAAAGAAAACTAAATGGGAGAAGGGGATGAGCTATCTTTTCTTGCTAGGACAAGGATAAGGTGTTACAATAACAGGTATGAATAGAATAAAAGAATTATTTGAAAACCTGATCACTTTTTTTAGAAAGGATCATCCACCCAAAGCGGTGGCAGAAGAAGTGCCAGACACGGAACTACCGGAAGAGACAGTAGAGCCGACCTATAGTCGCTCAGGCAAGCACAGAAGCAAGCCTCTCTCTCAACACCCCTTCCGTCGTTTTTGGCGCAGATTCCATTTGACCAAGATTCTCCTGATCATTGGGCTAGGCTTTAGCCTCTTGACAGGGGGCTATCTTTTCTACCTTGCTAAGACGACCAACGTCAAGGATTTGCAGAATGCACTGAAGGCGACCACCATTATCTATGATAAGAATGGGGACCAGGCGGGAAGTTTGACCGGGCAAAAAGGAACCTATGTCGAACTCGATGCCATTAGTGAGAATCTGCAAAATGCCGTGGTCGCAACAGAAGACCGGAGCTTTTACAAGAATAGCGGGATCAACTATGGTCGCTTCTTCTTAGCGATTTTGACCCTGGGTCGCTCAGGTGGTGGGTCGACCATCACCCAGCAGCTAGCTAAGAATGCTTACCTGTCTCAGGACCAGACGGTGGAGCGTAAGGCCAAGGAATTCTTCCTGGCGCTTGAAATCAATAAGAAATACAGCAAAAAAGAAATCCTCACCATGTACCTCAACAATGCCTATTTTGGAAATGGGGTTTGGGGAATTGAGGATGCTTCCAAGAAGTATTTTGGGGTTTCAGCCAGTCAATTAAGCCTGGATCAGTCTGCGGTACTCGCCGGTATGCTCAAGGGACCTGAGATCTATAACCCGCTCTATTCAGTAGAGAATGCGACCAATCGCCGCAATACGGTCCTCCAAAATATGGTGGCGGCTGGCTATATTGACCAGAAAACGGCTGATCAGTCGGCTGCTGTCGATATCCATGGCCAGCTGGTCGATGCCTATGAAGGCAAGTCGGAGGATTACCGCTACCCATCCTATTTTGATGCGGTCATCAATGAAGCGGTCAATGAATACGGCCTGACCGAAGAAGACATTGTCAAAAATGGCTACCGGATCTACACCGAGCTGGATCAAAATTACCAAGCAAGCATGCAGGTGATCTATGACAATACGGCCCTCTTCCCAGTAGCAGAAGACGGCACGCGCGCGGAATCTGGTAGTGTGGCGCTTGATCCTAAGACCGGAGGGGTTCGGGCTCTCGTAGGGCGTGTCGGCAGCGATCAAAATCCAGGTTTCCGTACTTACAACTACGCTACCCAGGCTGCTCGTAGTCCAGGATCAACCATCAAACCTTTAGTCGTCTATAGCCCAGCTGTTGCTGAAGGTTGGTCGACCAATAAGGAGTTGGACAATAGTACCACCCAATATGGAAGCTATGAGGTCAATAACTATGCGGGAATCCAGTCTAGCCCAACGGTACCGATGTACCAGGCCTTGGCAGAGTCCCTTAACCTTCCAGCCGTAGCGACCGCTAATGATTTGGGTCTCGATACGGTCTTTGAATACGGGAAAAAATTCGGACTCAACATGGACAAGGTGGACAAGTCGCTTGCCGTTGCCTTGGGAGCTGGTGTGACAACTAATCCGATGCAGATGGCTCAGGCCTATGGAACCTTTGCTAACGGCGGGGTCATGAATGATGCTCACCTCATTACCAAGATCGAAAATGCAAGTGGCCAAGTGGTCAAGAGCCACAGCCAGAAATCAACTCGAGTGCTTAGTGGTTCAACGACAGATAAGATGACCAATATGATGCTTGGGACCTTCAGTAATGGTACAGGGGTGAACGCTGCGCCTTATGGCTATACCATGGCAGGGAAAACCGGTACGACAGAGACCAGCTTTAACAAGGACCTCTCTGGAGACCAATGGGTGATCGGCTACACGCCAGATGTGGTCATCAGTCAATGGCTTGGTTTCCCAACGACCGATGAAAATCACTACCTGACGGACAGTAGTGCTGGAACGGCGTCCGAGATCTTCCGCAATGTTGCCAACAGTGTTCTGCCTTATACAGACGGTACCCAGTTTGACTCGGTGAAGAACTCTTATGCTGAAAACGGCATTGCACCAGTCGGAGAAGAAACGACAGAAACAGATAGCAAAGAAGACAAAGGTTTCTTTGAGGATGTCAAAGAAAAGGCGTCGAATATGGTCGATAATGCGAAAAAAGCAATCGACGAGGCCGATATCCCAGGAAAAGCGAAAAACGCTTGGGATACCTTCAAAGGCTGGCTTGGCTTCTAATCAAAAAAACGATTCAGAAATCCTTCTGAATCGTTTTTTGTTTAAAGTTCACTATCTGACAAGCTAAAGGTATCGCCGTGTTGAAGATCCCCGTACTGGTAGCCTCGTTTGAACCAGCGCATGCGTTGCTCTGAAGTTCCGTGGGTAAAGCTATCTGGTACCGAGTAGCCGTAGGCTTGCTCTTGGAGAGTGTCATCCCCGACTGCATGGGCTGCATTCATGGCTTCTTCGATATCGCCGATATCTAGAAGGTTTCGGTCTTGAATGGAGCGGGCCCAGACACCGGCTAGATAATCAGCTTGTAGCTCAATGCGGACACTGATGGCATTTCGTTCCTTTTCAGAAAGGCCTTGTTGCATCCGATGGTATTTGCCAAGGATTCCCAGCTCATTTTGTACGTGGTGGCCGACTTCGTGGGCGATGACGTAAGCCATGGCAAAGTCCCCGCTAGCCTTGTATTTGGTTGTTAATTCCTTGTAGAAGCTCATATCCAAATAAATCTTTTTGTCGGTTGGACAGTAGAAAGGACCAGCCGATGCTTGCCCAACCCCACAGCCTGTCTGTGTCCGTCCGGTATAGAAGACTAGTTTGGGCTCATGGTAAGTGCGTCCTTCAGCTTGAAAGACCTTGTGCCAATGATCTTCTGTTGTCCCAAGGACCTTGCTGACGAACTCAGCATCTGCATCATCGACATGGGTCTTGTTGGTGCGCGTGACTTGGGTGGATTGGTAAGGTTGAGAAGAAGTCCCATTTCCAAAGAGACCCCCAAGGCTAGCGCCACCACCTCCTAGAAGAACCAGAAGAAGGATGAGGACGATCTTACTTTTGAAGCTCCCCGGCGATAGTAAGATCTGTAAAATGCCTCCGCCAAGATTACTATTGCCTGAAGACTGGGAGTAGCTTTGCCCCCTGCGGTCTTCGATATTTCTACTTTCTTTTAGGTTATCACTTTTCATATTCGTCTCCTTTTGTTTTATTTTACCAAAAATGAGGAGAAAACCAGAGTGATAACGCTTTAGATTTGTTTTTTTCTTGACAGGAGATTTTCTGTTCTTGTCAAAACGTGGAAAACTTGCTATAATGGGGTGAACGGAGGCGTTATGGCATTAAAAAAAGCAAGTCTAGCGTGTACGGTTTGTGGGTCACGCAATTACTCCATTAAGTTGAGTGGGACGCCAAAACCAACACGTCTAGAAGTCAATAAATTCTGCAAGCATTGCAGCAAGTATACCATCCATAAAGAAACACGATAGGAGAGAGTTGTGAAATTCATTAAAGATATTTTCGTCTTACTAAAAGATACAACTTGGCCAAATCGCAAGGAAAGATGGAAAAACTTTATCTCAGTGATTGAGTACACCGCTTTCTTTGTAGCATTGATTTATTTGTTCGACAAAGTCATTGCACGTGGCCTATTGCACATGATCAATTTCTTTTAAGAAAAGAAGCCATGCGGGATCCCAAGGGTCCTGCTTTTTATGGTCTTTTCTTAAAAATAAATCAGCAAACCTCTTTGCATTCCTGCAAAATGTGGTATAATGAAGTTAGGAAAAGGAAAGCCAAGAGGCTTTTTTTAGTATGTTCACAAAAGCTCGAGCAGGCTAAACAGAAAGAAAGGATGCCCAAATGGACAGTTTTGATAAAGGCTGGTTTGTACTACAAACCTACTCAGGATATGAAAACAAGGTAAAAGAGAATCTTTTGCAACGTGCGCAAACTTACAATATGTTAGAAAACATCTTGCGCGTAGAGATTCCAACTCAAACCGTACAAGTTGAGAAAAATGGTAAAACAAAAGAAATCGAAGAAAACCGCTTCCCAGGTTATGTCTTGGTAGAAATGGTCATGACAGATGAAGCTTGGTTTGTTGTCCGTAATACCCCGAACGTTACTGGTTTCGTTGGATCCCACGGAAACCGTTCAAAACCAACTCCATTGTTGGAAGAAGAAATCCGCAGTATCTTGCTCTCTATGGGTCAAACCGTTCAAGAGTTTGATTTGGATGTCAAGGTAGGCGATACAGTTCGTATCATCGACGGTGCCTTCACAGACTATACTGGTAAGATCACTGAAATTGATAACAACAAGGTGAAAATGGTCATTTCTATGTTCGGTAACGATACGGTTGCAGAAGTGAATTTGAACCAAATTGCTGAATTGTAAGAAAGAGAGAGTGGGACAGCTTCAACAGTCTGGGAGACTGTTGAAGGTTGCAGATAAAGGAAACATAGTTTCCGTCAACATAGGGCATCTTTGAAGCTTAAAAAGCGAACAAAGACTTAGGATACTTGCTTCGCAAGTTCTATCCGCCACCTCAAAGCAGTGCTTTGAGCACTCAACCACTGCGTCTTGCTCGACAATCCAAAAATAATTGAGAGGCTAGGACTTTTGTCCCAGCCTCTTTTGATTGCTTGTTATTGATTTTTATCCAGGCCAGTGATCTTTTTTAACTGCTTGGTTTCTGCAGTAGACGTAACATTGAAGATCTTATTTCCTTGTGTAGAGAAGCTAGATTCATCTCCGTTGCTATCTTTATAGACATAGCTGGTCCCATTTTCTGAACGCATAATGGCATAGGGTTTTCCGAGACGTTCGAGGGCCGTTTTTGGTGTATCGGATTTGGAAATGCTGCCAGTAGACTGGTGGTTGGCATCGCCCCCTCTTAGTCGGAAGGTGATATCTGTTAACACATTATTGCGGAAGAAAGCCATGATATCGCCATTGTCTGTTGCCCAAACATTGACTCCATCACCAGGATTCGCACTGTCTGTGCTACTTACGGGTTGACCAAAGGCTGCAACTACGTCATCGTAACTGCTTCTTTCTTTTGGCCCACCAACCTCTTGTCCATCTTCGGTTCTCAATACAAAACCGGTGGTAGGGTGGAGGTTCTTGAGTTTTTCGATCTCAGGAATGGATGCAGCTCCTGGCACATATTGGAGAGATGCGCCATCATCTGGATCCAAGCTGAAGCGACCTGAAAAATCATCTGAGCTACTGCTGTCTGAAGAAGTGCTCGACGATTTACTAGATGATGCTTTGGTAGAAGATTGTTTGATCGGTTTTCTAGAGCTAGAAGCTGTTTTTGCTGGTTGCGCAGAATTGGCGGGTGAGCAAGCGGCTAGTGTCACTAGTGAAAGAAGGCCGATCGCAAAGAAACGAATGTTTTTCATAAATACCCTTTCTAATGTGTGTGCTTCGCCTATCAGGCGAGGTTTTATTATATCAATAATCAAGGAATGGGGCAAATGGCAACAAAAAACCCCCTATTGCTAGGGGAATTTTTAAAAGATAAAAGATGATAAAAAATTTTATTATCAAGGCGGTAGACGGATTTGAACCGACGATCAAGCTTTTGCAGAGCCGTGCCTTACCACTTGGCTATACCGCCATAACATATAATATTGTAACCTAAAAATAAAGATAGGTCAAGAAAAACTTTTTACGTCAAACAACTTTAGAAAACCATTTCATCGTAGGGATTGAAAAAATCTCTCAAATAGCTTGCGAATTCTAGTGATTTCTGCTATACTTATAGAGTTGTCTAAGACAGCAAATACTCATCTCGGATCCATTGTGGCACCGTTGCCCTTGTGGTCGTGCTGCAAGTTGACGTCTGAGAGAGGAGAAAAAAACAAAAAAGGAGAAACTACTCATGGCAGTAATTTCAATGAAACAACTTCTTGAGGCTGGTGTACACTTCGGTCACCAAACTCGTCGCTGGAACCCTAAGATGGCTAAGTACATCTTCACAGAACGTAACGGAATCCACGTTATCGACTTGCAACAAACTGTAAAATATGCAGACCAAGCATACGACTTCATGCGTGATGCAGCTGCAAACGATGCAGTGATCTTGTTCGTAGGTACTAAGAAACAAGCTGCTGATGCTGTTGCAGAAGAAGCTGTTCGTGCAGGTCAATACTTCATCAACCACCGTTGGTTGGGTGGAACTCTTACTAACTGGGGAACAATCCAAAAACGTATCGCTCGTTTGAAAGAAATCAAACGCATGGAAGAAGATGGAACTTTTGAAGTTCTTCCTAAGAAAGAAGTTGCATTGTTGAACAAACAACGCGCTCGTCTTGAAAAATTCTTGGGCGGTATCGAAGACATGCCTCGTATCCCAGACGTAATGTACGTTGTGGATCCACATAAAGAACAAATCGCTGTTAAAGAAGCTAAGAAATTGGGTATCCCAGTTGTAGCGATGGTCGACACAAACACTGACCCAGATGATATCGATGTTATCATCCCAGCGAACGATGACGCTATCCGCGCTGTTAAATTGATCACTGCGAAAATGGCTGACGCTGTTATCGAAGGACGTCAAGGTGAAGACAGTGTTGCTACAGTAGAAGCTGAATTGGCAGCTACTGAAGGTCAAGCTGATTCAATCGAAGAAATCGTTGAAGTTGTAGAAGGCGACAACGCTTAATTTCATTCAATAAGTAACGAACCTAAGAGGGCAGGGCTCAGCCCGACCCTCTTATTTTATTAAAAAATATAGGAGAACAAAAATGGCAGAAATTACAGCTAAGCTTGTAAAAGAATTGCGTGAAAAATCTGGTGCCGGTGTCATGGACGCTAAAAAGGCATTGGTTGAAGTTGAAGGTGATATCGAAAAAGCGATCGAATTGCTTCGCGAAAAAGGTATGGCTAAAGCAGCTAAGAAAGCTGACCGTGTTGCCGCTGAAGGTTTGACTGGTGTTTATGTCAACGGTAATGTTGCAGCAGTTGTTGAAGTGAATGCTGAAACTGACTTCGTTGCGAAAAACGCTCAATTCGTTGAATTGGTAAACGCAACAGCGAAAGTGATCGCTGAAGGTAAACCAGCTAACAACGAAGAAGCTCTTGCTTTGACAATGCCTTCAGGTGAAACTCTTGAAGCTGCATACGTATCTGCAACAGCTACAATCGGTGAAAAGATTTCATTCCGTCGTTTTGCTTTGCTTGAAAAAACAGATGCACAACACTTCGGTGCTTACCAACACAACGGTGGACGTATCGGTGTTATCTCTGTGATCGAAGGTGGAGACGAAGCACTTGCTAAACAAATCTCAATGCACATCGCTGCAATGAAACCAACTGTTCTTTCATACAAAGAATTGGATGAACAATTCGTGAAAGATGAATTGGCACAATTGAACCACGTCATCGACCAAGATAACGAAAGCCGTGCAATGGTTGGTAAACCAGCTCTTCCACACTTGAAATTCGGTTCAAAAGCACAATTGACTGACGAAGTGGTTGCTCAAGCTGAAGAAGATATCAAAGCTGAATTGGCAGCTGAAGGTAAACCAGAAAAAATCTGGGATAAAATCATCCCAGGTAAAATGGATCGCTTCTTCTTGGACAACACAAAAGTTGACCAAGCCTACACTCTTCTTGCACAAGTCTACATCATGGATGACAGCAAGACAGTTGAAGCTTACCTTGAATCAGTAAATGCTTCAGTTATCGAATTCGTTCGTTTTGAAGTTGGTGAAGGTATTGAAAAAGCTTCAAATGACTTTGAAGCAGAAGTTGCAGCTACAATGGCAGCAGCTCTTAACAACTAAGAATAAAAAAATAAGAGGTTTCGAAGGAAACCTCTTTTTTGTGTGGAAAATATCTTATATCATTGTTTAAGCTGTTTTATAATATTAAACAAACTTTGTTTTCAAAAAATAACAGACGTTACCGAAGATTCATCCAGATACTTTCTGAAACTTTCCGCCGTGAGAAAAGTGCTTGAAACAATGAAGTTTCAAGCACTCGGGAGTTTTGAGAGTAAAATAGTTCGGGGAACTGTTTTAGCCTGAGCCTAAAAATTGAAGAGCGAAGGGGTTCAAAACTAATTGAACACGGGCTGCGGATTGTGTCAAAAAGATAAGTTTTCCTAGAATCTAAAGATTCTTCGTTAAACTTCCTATTTTGACTTTATCCGCGGACGCCCTTTGTATCTTGATTAGTCATGGAACTTCATAGAAGTTCGCTGACGTCCGTACTCACCTAAGGAAAGATTCAGAGAAGATATTATGTGAATTGATATCATGGGCTCATTCATTTGCTTAATGTGCGAAGGTATCGATTCCTAGGAGCAGGGACAGGGTTCCCATGATGAGGCCGGCTAGGATTACTCCGAGCATGACTGCGAGGCTACTGCGTTTGAAGTCCCAGTCGAGGATAGAAGCTGCAAGGGCTCCAGTCCAGGCACCAGTTCCGGGAAGAGGAATTCCCACAAAGAGCAACAAGGCCCAGAAGATACCCTTGTCACCTGCAGCTTTTTCTAATTTCTGTCCGCCTCTATGACCCTTATTGAGACACCAGCTAAAAAAGCCTCCGATAATTGGTTTTTTTGCCCCCCAAGTAAGAATATGGCGGGCGAAAAAGAAGATCAGAGGGACAGGGAGAAGATTTCCGATCACTCCGATCAGGAGCGCTGTCCATAAGGGAATACCATTTGCAATGGCAAAAGGGATGGCCCCGCGCAATTCAACAAGGGGCACCATGGAGATCAGGAAGGTAAAGATATATTTCATTAGTCAAGCCTTTCGATTAGTCTTCTTCATTCTATCGTATCTTTTCTCAATTGACAACTATGATCTTTTTTAATCTTTTATCTTGACTTTCTGGTGGAGGAAGCATATAATAAAGACATAGTTAATTAGAATCATTATAAAAAGGAGAAATGACATGACAACTATGAAACATGAAGCAGCTACTGATGTAGCAACTTTTGCACCTTCAAATAAAGAAACTCTTCCAGAAACAAAAGCTCTCTTGAACCAAGTCGTAGCAGATCTCTACGTGGCTCACATTGCCCTTCACCAAGTACACTGGTATATGCGTGGACGTGGCTTTATGGTTTGGCATCCAAAAATGGACGAATACATGGACAGCTTGGATGCAACCTTAGATGAAGTGAGCGAACGCTTGATCACTCTTGGTGGTGCGCCATATTCTAGCATGACTGAATTTTTGGAACACAGCAATATTGAAGAACGCCGTGGAACATTTACAAAAAATGTAGAAGAAAGCTTGACACGTGTTCTTGAAATCTTCCATTACCTTGATGGCCTTTACCAAAAAGCTTTGGATGTTACCGATGCTGAAGGCGACGATGTAACCAACGATATCTTTGTTGGGGCTAAAGCAGAACTTGAAAAGAACATTTGGATGGTGGCTGCTGAACTTGGTCAAGAACCAGGATTATAAGATCATAAAAAAATAGAAGCCGTGGGCTTCTATTTTTTTGGTTTGTAGGAGATTTCCACTAATTAAAGGAATTCTTAATCTAACTATAGTTGGAGCGAAATCGAGGCCTATCGCTCCTCTTTTTTTGGTATAGTTAATATGTGATTTTCTGGAAGCGTTCGCAGGTATAAGAAAGCGCTTACAAATTTAATTGTTAATCCTAAGAGGAGGTTTTTATGGGAAAGTCTTTTTTTGAAAAGCGTCCTGTTTTTAGTATTCGTAAGCTCTCAGTTGGAGCTTGTTCTGTTGTGATTGGGATTTCTGCCTTGGGTCTTTCAAGGGTCCATGCGGAAGAAAAGCCAGCCCTCGAAAGTGAACCGACTTCGATGGAGACACCAAGTGTTGCGACGAAAAATTCAGAAGCGGAAGTTCCTGAAGCTGGTGCAAGAGTTTCAGAAGCTCCAGCTGTCATCACCCCTACCAGAGCTGAGGGAAAGCCAGCGCCTCAAGGCGAGGAGGGCCAGCCTGTTTCTACTTCATCTGAGCGTGCTACAGGAACGGAAGAAACTGCTGCTCCAGATAAAAATCGTGTAGCGGAGGATATTGTGCAAGATAGAGAACGTGATTTTAATAAAGATTGGTATTTTAAATTAAATGCGGCTCCTGGTGCAGAAGGGCGTCAAGTGGATGTCAAGGATTGGAAAAAATTAGATCTTCCTCATGACTGGTCTATTTTCTTTGATTTCGATCACAACTCTCCTGCTCAAAATGAAGGGGGGCAATTAAACGGTGGGGATGCTTGGTACCGTAAGACCTTCCGTTTGGATGACAAAGATCTAGATAAGAAGGTTCGCTTGGAATTTGGCGGGGTTTACATGGATTCCAAAGTCTATGTAAACGGACAATTCGTCGGTCATTATCCAAATGGCTACAATGCCTTTTCTTATGATATTACTCCTTATTTGAATGCGGATGGAAGCGAGAATACCATCGCCGTTCATGTGGTCAATCAACAACCAAGTAGCCGTTGGTATTCTGGTAGCGGGATTTACCGGGATGTTAAGCTGAGTGTAACGGACAAGGTTCATTTAGCGCAGTATGGGACTACGATTACGACCCCTCAGTTGGAAAAATAGCAAAATGGGGCAGTGGATACGGTGGTGAAGAGCCGCATTGTCAACCAGGATGATCAAGCCCATAGTATTTATGCGGAATATGAAATTGTCGATCAAAATGGCCAAGTGGTGAGCGAAAAAACGCGCAGTGAAGCACAAGCTGTTCTAGCAGGTCAAGCGATCAACCTTTCTCAAACCTTGCATGTTGAAAAACCAACCCTCTGGGATGTGAAAACGGATCATCCAGCTCTCTATACCTTGTATACACGTGTCTATCGGGATTCGCAGTTGGTAGATGTGCAAAAGGAACGCTTTGGTTATCGCTATCTCAACTGGACGCCAGAAGGTGGCTTCTTCCTCAATGGGGTGGCGACGAAATTCCACGGGGTATCTCTTCACCATGACCACGGGGCTCTTGGAGCTGAGGAAAATTACAAGGCTGAATACCGTCGTCTCAAACAGATGAAGGACATGGGAGTCAATGCGATTCGGACGACCCACAACCCAGCGAGTGAACAAACCTTAAAAATTGCGGCTGAGTTGGGCTTGATGGTCCAAGAAGAAGCCTTTGATACCTGGTATGGTGGCAAGAAACAATACGATTACGGTCGTTTCTTTGAAAAGGATGCCACTCACCCAGAAGCTCGTAAGGGGGATACTTGGTCAGATTACGATCTACGGACCATGGTAGAGCGGGACAAGAACAATCCAGCCATTGTCATGTGGTCAATCGGTAACGAAGTCGGTGAAGCAGATGGTTCAGACAAATCTGTCGCAACTGTTCGTCGGTTAGTCAAGACCATCAAGGACGTGGATGCAACCCGTTATGTCACCATGGGAGCTGATAAATTCCGCTTTGGTGATGGCTCAGGAGGCCATGAAAAGGTAGCAGCAGAGCTTGATGCGGTTGGATTTAACTATTCAGAAGCCAACTATGAAAGCTTACGGGCAAAACATCCAAACTGGCTCATTTATGGTTCTGAAACCTCTTCTGCAACGCGGACACGGGGCTCTTACTATCACCCTGAAAGAGAATGGGTAGGAAGCAACCAAGAAGACCGCCATTATGAACAATCAGACTACGGCAATGACCGGGTTGGTTGGGGTCGGACAGCGACCGCCTCTTGGACCTTTGACCGTGATCATGCCGGCTATGCAGGACAATTTATCTGGACCGGTACGGACTATATCGGCGAGCCAACACCATGGCACAACCAAAATGACACACCTGTAAAAAGTTCTTATTTCGGTATTGTCGATACTGCCGGCCTTCCAAAGAATGATTTTTATCTCTACCAAAGTCAATGGGTGTCAGCTGAGAAACATCCAATGGTCCATCTCTTGCCACATTGGAACTGGGACAATCCAGAATTAGCCAATCGTGTCATGGATGAAGAAGGACGGATTCCTGTTCGGACCTTCTCCAATGCCCACAGTGTGGAATTGATTGTCAATGGGGAATCACAAGGAGTGAAGACCTTTACCAAGAAGACCACAGCTGATGGCCGGACCTACCAAGAAGGGGCAAATCCGGATGAACTCTATCTAGAGTGGTTGGTCCCTTATGTACCAGGTAAAGTAGAAGCTATTGCGCGCAACGAAGCAGGAGAAGTGATCGCGAAAGATCAAGTCGAAACAGCCGGCAAGGCTGCGGGTGTTCGTTTGTTGAAAGAAGAACATGCGATCGCAGCGGACGGTAAGGATTTGACCTATATTACCTACGAAATCATCGATGAAGCAGGTCGTGTGGTGCCAACTGCCAATAATTTGGTGCATTTCCATTTGCATGGACAAGGCCAAATTGTCGGTGTCGATAATGGGGAACAAGCCAGCCGTGAACGCTACAAAGCGCAGGAAGATGGCTCATGGCAACGCAAAGCCTTCAACGGCAAAGGGGTGGTCATTGTCAAATCAACTGAGCAGGCGGGTGCCTTTACCCTGTATGCAGACTCAGATCGCTTGCAATCAGACCAAGTCAGCCTCTTTACAGGTAAGAAGGACCAAGCAGAACGCACTGTATTAGGTGTGGAACCTGTTCGACAAAGTGCTTATCTAGGAGAAAAACCAACCTTGCCAAGTAAGGTCAATGTAGTCTATAGTGATGGCAAGGCCCAAGAAGAAGCCGTTGAATGGGATGCGGCAGACTATAGCCGTGCTGGACAAGTCCGTGTGACAGGTCATGTTCAAGGACGCACGGTCGAAGCTCTGGTCGATGTGATCGGTGTGGAGCAAGTTCTTCCAGTCATCAAACAAATCCCACAGGGAGCAGATCTAGCGACAGTGGATAAGACTGTGCAATTGGTCTTCACAGATGGCCGGACAGTTAGCTATGAAGTTGATCAATGGACCTTGGAAGCTGGTCAAGAAGATCAATTGTCCACACCAGGTGCTCGCTTGAAAGCGACAGGACTCCTAGGCAATGGGGAAGCCGTCCAAGCGACACTAGTGGTTGCAGGAGGAGATGTAGCCAAGGCTAAGAAACCAACGGTTCAGCTAGATGGAGTAGCTCTTCCAAAATTTGGTAGTGGCAACCATACCATTTTCCGTTCCCTCGCTTATGGTCAAGAGCCAGGTCAAGTCACAGCAAGTGCAGAAAATGCTCAAGTGACGGTCCTACAAGCTAGCCGTGAAAATGGTTTGAAAGCTCAAATCTTTGTGACTGCTCAGGATACGGGAGCTGTACAGACCTATGTGGTCCAATTCCAAGAAGAAAGTCCACAGATCGAGCGTTTGGAATTGCGTCTGCCAGAAGGACAGGAACTCAAGGAAGACCAAACGGTACCACTTGAAGTCATTGCCCATTACCAAGATGGTAGCCAGGCAAGTCTCAAAGCAGATCAAATCGATGTGAAAACAAGAGCTGGTAGCCAAGGAAAAGCCGTCGCAACCAATAAAGGTTTGGAATTGCGAGAAGCAGGATTGGTTCATTTAGAAGCCAACTACCAAGGACAAACGGGAGAAGTCACCTTTACCATCACGCCAAATCCAGAAGAAAAGACGGTTGTCAAGGTGCGTCCTGTACGGATTAGTACGGATCGAAACGTTTTGCCAGCTCTTCCAGAGACCGTCTTGGTCGAGTATGACAAGGGATTCCCGAAAGAAAAACGCGTGACCTGGGATGCTGTGACCGCAGATCAAGTCAAGGATTACCATAGCTTTACAGTCACAGGTCATGTAGAGGGTGTGGAAAAAGAAGCCCAAGCTCAAGTGACGGTTGAAGGCATTATCGCTGTAGAAGAAGTCAGCACCACCACTCCAGTCGGCGAAAAACCAGCTCTTCCAGAAAGCGTGCGGACCTATCACTCTAATGGTAAGACCTATACAGCTAAGGTGGCCTGGGATGCGGTCGATCCGCAACTCTTGGCCCAAGAAGGAGAAGTTGTCCTAGCAGGCCGTGTAGAAGGAACCAACCTTCCAACACGTCTTCATATTCGTGTTTCCGCAAACACAGTCAAGGGAGCCAATGTAGCAGAGCAATGGACAGGATCTGTCTTGCCGCTCGCTTTTGCAAGTGACTCTAACGATGCGGATCCAGTCGCTAAGGTCAATGACAAGGTCATCTCCTTTACCGATGCTCCGGCTAATCGTTGGACCAACTGGGGCCGTAACAATGCGGAAGATTCTGTCGGTATCTTGTTTGGGGATTCTGGTATCTTGACCAAGCGAGCAGTGGACAACCTCCATGTTGGTTTCCACGAAGACCACGGCGTTGGGGCTCCAAGTGAGTATGTGATTGAGTACTATACAGGGGAACAAATCCCAACAGTTCCAAGCAATCCAAATCGTGTCAAAGACGAAACAGACCATCCATTTAACAATCCAGCTAACTGGAAAGAAGTCAGCAACCTAACCGTTGAAGAACCGGTAGCAGCTGGTAAGATGAACCATTTCAGTTTTGATAAAGTCGACACCTATGCCGTTCGGATCCGCATGAAGACACCAGAAGGCAAGCGTGGAAGCTCTATTTCAGAGATTCAGATCTTTGCCAATAAGGTTGCGGCAGAAGAGAAGAGCCAGTTGACCATTCGTGTCAATGGCGATGTCTTGCCAGGTGTCAACCCAAGTGTGACCGATTACTACATCGATGCGCGTGATCGGGCTTATCCACAGGTGGAAGCGACAGCTAGCCATCACGGTCTTGCAACGGTTGTGCCAAGTGTCCATGAAGGGGAGCCAATCCGTGTCATCCATAAAGCGGAAGATGGCACCATCTTACAAGAATACCGCCTCCATCTCACAAGTGATGCAGAAAAACTGAAACAAGCTGCCCCAGTAGCAGTAGAAGCAGGCAGCCGTTTTGTGAAAGTCGGTCAAGATCTGGTTCTACCATCTACAGTAGGTGTCTACTTCCAAGGGGATACAGGCTATGAACGCAAGGAACTTACGGTGGACTGGAAGCCTCTACCAGCTGATGCGCTTTCTCACGAAGGTAGCTTCACGCTGGAAGGAAAAGTCCTCGGCTATGATCTGACAGCTCAGCTGACCGTCCGGGTGTCAGAAAAGACAGGAGAAAACCTCTCTGTGAACCGTGACTACAATGCAGAAGATACCAGGGCATTTGCTAGTGAAACCAATGATCTCGATCCAAATCAAATCGACTATATCGATTACATCAATGATGGTGGCTACAACGAGTACTATCGCTGGACCAACTGGAAGAGAGAACCGGATCAAACTGAAGTATTTGCTGGTCTTATCTTCAAGAAAAATGGTCAAGTAACAGAGCGTTTGGTCAATAAAGTAGCGGTCGACTTCTTTGCAGATCAGGAAACAGGTCTGCCAACGAAAACTGTTCTTGAACGCTACATTGGTCCAGACTTTGATGTCCCAGATGATTACGGCAATCTGAAAAATCTTCCAGATCATCCATTTAACCAGGCCTCTAACTGGGAAGAAATCCCGTACAGCTTGGATTATGCCTTTGAACCTGGTTATATCTCTAACCTCAGCTTCAATGAAACCAGAACTAAAGCCATCCGTTTAAGAATGGTACGTGATGAAAATCTTAAAGGAATCGGAATCATTGAATTGAGCGCCTATGCTCCAACAGAAGAGGCCCAGGCAACAACTGATGTTACGATCCAAGTGAATGGCAAAGACCTAGAAGGATTTAACCCAGATGTGACAGATTATCATCTAGAGTATGAGGGAGAACGTCCAATCGTTTCAGCACAAGGCAAGAATGGGACAGCCGTTACGGTCGTGGATGCTAAAAGTGTCAATGCTCCAGTTCTTGTCAAGGTTGTCTCAGAAGATGGCAAGCTCAAAAAAGTATATCAACTTTCTCTATCCGCAAAAGCACCTACAGGCTCAGCCATTCCTGAAGAAGGGGTTAAGAATCTGGTTCATACCAAACCAGAGTTGGTGATTGAGCCAGAAGAGATGGACTTTGAACGCTTAGAACGTCCAAATGCGGATCTTCCAAAAGGTGAGAAACGTGTGGTTCAAGAAGGTCAAAAAGGCCGCAAATTGCGCTTGGTGGAAGTTTCTCAAGAAAATGGTGTGGAAAGCCGGAAGGGACTGGATGCCTTTGTAGAGCTAGATCCAGTGGCAGAAATCACAGAGGTGGGCACGAAAGAAGTACTTCCAGACACTCCGCAACCAGAGCCACAACCAGAGCCACAGCCAGAACCTCAGCCACAACCACAACCACAACCACAACCGCTTCCGAACCCAGAACATCCTCATGCCTCAGAAAGACCAGTAGCTACCCCAACTCCTCAAGCATCTCTTGAGGTCAAAGCAGTGCGTCAGGAAGGGACAGATGCAGCAGGGAAGGAAGTCGAGAAAACAGCTCAAACACCAGCAGTTTCAGCAACTTCAGTTTCCGAAGGTAGATTACCAAATACAGGAACGGAAGAAAGCGTCGCAAGCCTCGTTGCTGGAATCCTAGCGGCAGGCCTTGCCAGTGCTGTGCTGGACGATCAGAAAAAAAGAGCCAAAAAGGCCAAGTAAAACAGCTAGAGAAACTAGCAAAAAACGGTGAAAAGTTCACAGGTAAAAAGAAGGAGGATGGGGAAGCCCCACCCTCTTTACCTGGTGACATAAAGGAATAGAATATGGGAAAAAGATTAGTTGATCAGAGAAATCGATTTGGCATTCGTAAACTCTCAGTAGGTGTCTGCTCGGTAGTTGTAGCGACTTGTTTTTTAGGAGCTACTACCAGTTACGCAGAGGAACAAGCTGAGAATAGTGAACCACGTGAAGAACGGGTTGAAACGAGCAATGCAGGAGATCAAGGAAAGGAGGAGAAAACTGTGAACGAGCACCAAGAAGAATCAGAACAGTCCTCACCAGCTATTAGTGAGAAAGAAAATCGCGCAGTTAGCCAAGGGACAGAAGCAAGCCAACCAGCCCCTTCTCTAGATGAGGAGCCTGAGATTGCGGATTATGGACCACTTCCAAGCAAGGCTCAGATGCAATACCACCGCGAAGAACTAGCAGCTTTCATCCACTTTGGGATGAATACTTACTACGATCGTGAGTGGGGAGATGGGCAAGAAGACCCTTATTATTTCTATCCAGAGCATCTAGATACCGATCAGTGGATCAAAACACTCAAGGATGCTGGCTTCAAACGAACCATCATGGTCGTCAAGCACCACGATGGCTTCCTTTTGTACCCATCCAAATACACCGACCATACCATTGCTAAAAGCGGTTGGAAGGAAGGGAAAGGCGATATCCTAGCCGAGGTTTCTGCTTCTGCCAGCAAGTATGACATGGATATGGGGGTCTACCTCTCGCCTTGGGATGCTCACAGCCCACTCTACCATGTGGATACAGAGGACCAATACAACGAATACTATCTCAACCAGCTCAAAGAAATCCTTGAAGATCCAAAATATGGAAACAAGGGCAAGTTCGTAGAAGTCTGGATGGATGGAGCGCGGGGCGATGGGGCTCAAAAAGTCACTTATACCTTCGATAAGTGGTTTGATGCCATTCGTAAGGCCCAAGGGGACATTGCCATTTTCTCAGCTGAGCCGACCAATGTTCGTTGGATCGGAAATGAAAAGGGAATCGCTGGAGATCCAGTTTGGCATAAGGTCAATCCGGATAAGATTCGCAACAATCCATCGAATAGTTACCTCAATCACGGGGATCCGGAAGGGAAGCAATACTCAGTGGGAGAAGCGGATGTTTCTATTCGCTCCGGCTGGTTCTATCATGACAACCAAGAGCCTAAGTCCTTGCGCGAATTGATGGACATTTACTTCAAATCGGTCGGCCGTGGAACCCCGCTTTTACTCAATATTCCACCCAATCAAGATGGGAAATTTGCGGATGCCGATGTGGCCCGTTTGAAAGAATTCCGCCAGACCTTGGACCAACTCTACAGTGTGGACTATGCGGCAGGAGCTTTGGTCGAAGCTGACTCGACACGACGCAATGCTCATTATTCAGCCAGCCATTTGACAGATGGCGATGAAAAGACCAGTTGGGCACCTGCAGATGATGCAAAAACCGGCTCTTTTGTCCTCGATCTTGGAAAAGAGCAACATTTTGATGTGGTAGAGCTCAAAGAAACGATCGAGAAAGGCCAACGGATTTCTGGTTTCAACATTGATGTGGCTGTGAATGGTCAATGGGTTCCTTTTGGGGCTGGTTCAACCGTAGGATATCGCCGTTTGATCAAAGGGCAACCAGTTGATAGTCGCTATATCCGGGTGTCCATCACCGATGCCCAAGCTACTCCAATCTTGAACGGAGTCTCTGTCTATAAGACGCCAGCCAGCATTGAAGAAACCGATGGCTATCCGCTTGGTTTGACTTATCATTCTGACCGGACTGCTGAGCGGGCTAATGGCCAATGGAATGAAGAGGGAGAAGGCGTTCGAGGCACCTCTATGTGGACCAAGGAAAAGGGAGCTTCCGTGACCTATCAATTTGAAGGCACCAAGGCCTATGTCGTCGCAACTGTCGACCCTGGTCATGGGGAAATGGATGTCTATGTCGACGGCCAAAAACTAGCGACGGTCAATACCCAAAGCCCAAGCCGCAAACGCAGCCAAAAGGTCTATGAAACACCGGACTTGGCAGCAGGATCCCACACTTTGACCTTGGTCAATAGCAAGGGAGATGCGATCGTAACGGAAGGGATTTATGCCCTCAATAACCAAGAAAAGGGTCTCTTTGAGTTTGCTCAGCCAACCCTAGCTGTTAAGAAAGGCGACCCAGCGCAAGTCGTCGTCAAGAGAAAAGGTGGCTCTAAAGGAAGTGCCAGTCTCAAATTGATCACAGAACCAGGAACAGGAGTTCATGGCAAGGTCTACAAAGATACCAACGTCACCCTTGAGTTCGCAGATGGAGAGACGGAAAAAACAGTCCAAGTTCCAACCCTTGATTTTGCAGGAAAAGCGACTGACGTCTATGACTTTAAGGTCAAATTGCTCCATCCGGATCAAGGAAGTCTGGTCGGCTTTATTCCAGAACTGACAGTCCAAGTGATGAACGAGGACCAGCTCCCAGAAAATCGCAAAGAAGTAGATGACCAAGATCCAAAACTGCATTACAGTGAGGGTTGGCAGCACGAGACAGACAATCCAAACTTCTCAAATGGCACAGAATCTTGGTCTAGCTTTAACCAAGTGACCGATGAGGAAGGCAAGAAACACATTGAAGTGACCATTACCTTTAAGGGCACTGGTGTGGAGGTCCGAGGAGTGGTCGATCCAAGCCATGGTCTCTACAGCGTCACTCTGGATGGAAAAGAAATAGCCTTCGAAGAAGGTCGGGGTCATGATTATGAGATCGAAGGCGATCATTATTTCAGTGGCTACGGAGATCAACGCAAGCTCGACCAGAGTTTGGTCAATCTACAAGGTCTAGCAAAAGGCTACCACCAGCTACGCTTGCATCTGGATCCGTCTCTCAATGACCCTCAATCATCCAGAGCCATCCAGGTAGACCGATTTATCCTATCAGGGAAAGATAGTCAGTTGCTCAGTCAAGAAGAGCTGCAACAGATCATCAGAGAAGGAGTAGAAAAGATCAAGGCTGCTTCTCTCGATCGCTTGAAAGCAGACCTCAAACCAACGGTTCAAGGACAATTGACGGCCTTGACTCAGTTGTTGGATCAAGAGCGGCCAGATTTGGTTGCTGCAGCTAATCAAGTCGAAGCCCTTGAAACCATCTTAGAAGATACTCACAATTATGAACCGCTGACGCAGACACGACCAGAAGAAGGTGTCCGGGATTTGATTCTTGAAAAACCAGAACTTCTCATCGAAGCGGAGGAGATTCCATTTGAGAGTCAAACACGTGAGAACAAGGACTTGGCTAAGGACGAGAGCCGGATCCTTCAAGCAGGGAAGGTCGGACGCCGGCTGAAATTAATCGAGGTTCGACAAGAAGAAGGCAAAGAAATTCGGACAGAAGTCGATGCCTTTGTCGAAGTGGAGGCCCAGGACCAGATCACAGAAGTCGGAACGAAGGAAGCGGAAGAAAGTCCGTTGATAGCTGATATGCCGACTCCAACCACTCCTGTAACTCCAAGTAAGGTGCAACCAGAAGTTGCGACTCTTTCTCAAGCTGAAGAGAAAAAAGAAAAAGAAAGACCAGTTCTCTTTCAACCGAAAATCCCAGAAGCAGTTTCTGTTTCGACTTCAGACCATCCGGAAAAAGAAGTGGTTGAAAGTCCTTCTCTACAATCGGAAGGAAAACTACCTCAAACCGGTACAAAAGAAGGTGGTTTCTTTGCTTGGTTAGGCCTTCTTGGTCTAGGTTTCTTGGGCGGAGGCGCCAAATTCGCTCGTCGCAAAGAGTAGTTCATTCTTTGCATAAGAGGTTAGTTCTCGCTAGCCTCTTTTGCTTTGTATTCTTAAGAGATTCCTATTTCCATGGAGTCTTTACTTTATTTACAGCCGTAAAAATTGTATAATAGTCAAATAAGGTCAATGATGAGAAGGAACACTCCAAGGCCATTTTTTATGGGCCAAAGAGCAGAGCATCCATCTAGAAAAAAACAAGTCAGAAAGGAGCATCATGGCAAATAAGAACACATCTGATAGCATTGAAGCTTATATCAAGGCCTTGCTGGCTCAAGCTGGCATGGCAGAGCTCAAAAGAAGTGAGTTAGCCGATGTCTTTCAGGTCGTACCCAGTCAGATTAACTATGTTATCAAGACTCGCTTTACCGAGAGCCGAGGCTATATTGTAGAGAGCAAGCGTGGTGGTGGGGGCTATATCCGCATTGGCAAGGTCCAGTTTTCAGATCACCATCAGATGCTCCAAGACTTGGCAGCCAATATTGGAGAGACCATCAGCCAGCAGGTCTTTAATGATATCCTCCAGATGCTCTATGAAGAAAAATTATTGACAAAACGTGAAACGCAGCTCTTGCTTGCGACGACCTCCGATGAGGTCCTAGGTCGAGATGTTCTCATCCTACGAGCAACGATGCTGAAAAAAATCATTCAACAAGTAGATAGAAAAGGAAATACCGACTAGATGAACTATTCAACAGCACTGTTAGAAAGTATAGAAGCGGC
Organism: Streptococcus parasanguinis; assembly: GCF_016648925.1. Taxonomy (GTDB): domain Bacteria; phylum Bacillota; class Bacilli; order Lactobacillales; family Streptococcaceae; genus Streptococcus. The sequence goes on from NZ_JACLQX010000014.1 coordinate 52,778, forward strand.
CCAAATACTAGCAGGCCACTATCAGGGACATACCTTAGATACTTGGCATCTCCTGACGGCTATGGCCAATAATCCCTATAGCGTGGCAGGTTCTGTACTCAACGATTATCCTATGCAGATCGATGAGTTTCAGGATGCGGCGGAGCATATTACAGGCCAAGCTTTTCAAAGCGACAATCGGTATGAAATCTTCCCATTTTCTTATCGGATGGAAGCCATTATGAAACACGCAAGAGAGATTGCCCAGGTCCTTCATGCCAAGACCTTGGGAACAGAGCATGTGCTCCTCTCTCTTCTAGCAGACCGTGGGACCTTGGCGAGTCAAGTCATGGAGTTTGCCGGCTTTGCCTTTACAGAGCAAGACAAGGGAGTTCCTATTGCCTCCCTTCGCAAGAATTTAGAAGACAAAGCAGGCTGGGACAAGAATGATATCAAAGCCATTCGGAGTCTCTATCGGGCCCAAAATCCTAACCGCCAAACCATGGGAAATATGATGGGCATGCCACCAAGCACCAGTGGAGGTCTTGAAGATTATACCCGTGATTTGACAGAAATGGCGCGGGCAGGCCAGCTTGAGCCTGTGATTGGTCGGGATGCAGAGATTTCACGCATGATCCAAATCCTCAGCCGCAAGACCAAGAACAATCCTGTATTGGTGGGAGAAGCAGGGGTCGGAAAGACAGCTCTTGCCTTAGGCCTGGCCCAGCGGGTCGCTAGTGGCCATGTTCCAGCTGAAATCGCGCAAATGCGTGTCCTTGAATTGGATCTCATGAATGTCGTTGCAGGGACGCGCTTCCGTGGGGACTTCGAAGAACGGATGAACAATATCATCCAGGACATCGAAGAAGACGGTCACGTGATTCTCTTTATTGATGAACTGCATACCATTATGGGGTCTGGATCCGGCATTGATTCGACCTTAGACGCAGCCAATATTTTAAAACCAGCTCTAGCACGGGGAACCTTGCGTACAGTTGGGGCAACGACCCAAGATGAGTACCAAAAGCATATCGAAAAAGACGCGGCCCTCTCTCGGCGTTTTGCGAAAGTCACCATTGAAGAGCCAAGTGTTGCAGATAGCATCCAAATTCTCCAAGGCTTGAAAGAAACCTACCAGGACCACCATCATGTGACCATTACCGATGAAGCGATCGAAACAGCTGTCAAATATGCCCACCGCTATTTGACCAGCCGTCAATTGCCAGATTCGGCCATTGATCTCTTGGATGAAGCGGCAGCTACTGTACAAAACCGCGATTCCAACGGTCACGTAAAAGAAGAGTTGACCGCCTTAGACCGGGCCTTGATGGACGGCAAGTGGAAGAAAGCAGCCCAACTCTTACAAGTAGAGGCCGCTCCCATTGTCTACAAAAAAGAAGTCACTGACCAAGATGTCTTGGTGACCTTGAGCCAATTATCTGGTATTCCAACTCAAAAACTGACCCAAACCGATGCCAAGAAGTACCTAAACTTAGAAGCAGAATTGCACAAGCGCGTGATTGGTCAAGACCAAGCCGTTTCGAGTATCAGTCGGGCTATTCGACGCAATCAATCAGGTATCCGTAGCAACAAGCGTCCGATTGGTTCTTTCATGTTCCTAGGACCTACCGGTGTCGGAAAAACAGAGCTAGCCAAAGCTTTGGCAGAAGTTCTGTTTGATGATGAATCGGCCCTCATCCGTTTTGATATGAGTGAGTACATGGAAAAATTCGCGGCCAGCCGCCTCAACGGAGCTCCTCCAGGCTATGTGGGCTACGAAGAAGGAGGCGAGTTGACCGAGAAGGTCCGCAACAAACCATATTCCGTTCTCTTATTTGATGAGGTGGAAAAAGCTCACCCTGATATTTTCAATGTCCTTTTGCAAGTCTTGGATGACGGAGTCTTAACCGATAGCAAAGGCCGGAAGATCGACTTCTCCAATACCATTATCATCATGACCTCAAACCTGGGAGCAACAGCCCTTCGGGATGATAAGACAGTTGGCTTTGGTGCCAAAGATATCCGCTTTGATCAAGCTAATATGGAAAAACGCATGTTTGAAGAGTTGAAGAAGACCTATCGTCCAGAGTTTATCAACCGGATTGATGAAAAGGTAGTCTTCCATAGTCTCTCAAGCGAGGACATGCAGCAGGTGGTGAAAGTCATGGTCAAACCGCTCATTGCGACCTTGGCCGAACAAGGCATGACCCTCAAATTCCAGCCTTCAGCGCTCAAGTTGCTAGCAACCAAAGGCTACGATCCAGAAATGGGAGCTCGGCCACTCCGTCGTGTCTTGCAGACCGAAGTGGAAGATCAACTAGCAGAGCTATTGCTGAAAGGCCAAGCCCAAGAAGGTCAAACCATCAAGGTTGGAACGACAGCCGGAACGATCAAGTTCGAGATTGTCTAGGAGGACGTCATGACGCTTCAGCGATTAACCCGTATTTCGCTTTTGGCGGCCCTTTGTGTCGCTCTACGTCAGGCTTTTGCCCCTTTCCCAAATGTCCAACCTATTTCTGCTATCTTCTTTCTCTTGGTGATATTTGAAGGGTATAGCTTTGCTTTTCTTGTGATGATGATCACCATGTTTGTCTCCGCCTTTTTCCTGGGGATGAGCTTGATTGTGTTCTTTCAGATTGTCGCCTTTGGCTGTTTGATGCTCATTTGGCGCATCAGTTACAAGTGGTTGCCCTTTGTCCTTCAGATCCTTTTTGTGGGCCTACTGTCCTTTACTTATGGGGTCTTGATCGATAGTGTTTATGCCTTGATATACCATATTCCTTGGTGGACCTATGCTTTGGTCAATGGTTTTAGTTTTAACCTTGCCCATGCTCTGTCGACGATCATTTTCTATCCCATTATCTATCAAATCTTTAGGAGATTTTATGTTGAAAAAAACCATTTCTAGCTTGATGACCTTACTTGCAGCTCTTCTTTTAGCGAGTTGCGCTCCGTCTCATAGCACAAACAATCAAACAACTGCTTCTAGCGCAGAAGTTGCCAAGAAAAACGAAATTTCGATTACGATTAGTGTGACGCCAGAAGGTCAAAAAGTGCAATCGAAAACCTTGAAAGTAGCAGAAGAGAGCAACCTCATGAAAGTGCTCAAAGCCAACTACAAGATTGAAGAAAAAAATGGCATGATCACCTCGATTGACGGTCACAGCCAAGACGAAGCCAAAGGCCTTTACTGGATGTACAAGATCAATGGCGAAATGGCTCCAAAAGGTGCTGCTGAAACCACCGTTAAAAAAGGAGACAAGATCGAATTCTATCAAGAAGTGTATAAATAATGAGAAGAGAGTGGGACAGAAATCGGTAATTCGTTAGAATTCGATTTCGTCGTCCCACCTCCGCACAGTTGAGTAGGGCTG